>JAFOBG010000011.1 GCA_017381935.1 Alistipes sp. | reverse complement strand
TACAGATGGGTTGCTTGATACCATCCAAGAGTCGTTGTTAAAAAGGCGGTGCCAACGGTTACCGAACGAAACTGTACACTCATCTGAGCAAGCCTCCCAAATATTGCTCTGGCCAGATGGGTCAGTCTCGTTGTTAATCCACGAGTATACATTTATCAGATACTGACGAGTGGTCAGCATCTTCTCAAAGATGTTCTCTGATGTCATCGGCTCATCTGGCTGACGATTAAGCCACGCATCGCAGCTCACCATACTGAGCGAGAGCAGAGAGATTACTATTAAAATATATTTTTTCATAATCATAATTGTTTTAACCATTAGAATACGAGGGTTGCGCCGATATTATAAACTCGGTTGTTTGGATATCCTGCAGCACCTGTCTGCAAATCTGGATCCCACAGCTTAAATGGAGCAAATGTGAGAAGATTTACACCTGATACATAGATACGCAGTCTGTCGATGTGCGCACGAGCAGTGAGGCTCTTAGGCAGGGTGTAACCAATCTCTGCATTCTTCAATCGGATATAACGACCATCAACCATCCAGAATGTAGATGCCTGATTGCTATTGGTGTTAGAACCAATGGTCAAACGAGGATACTTAGCATCACGGTTATCATCTGTCCAGTAATTGCCATACAGGTCGGCAAATACATTTGAGTGACGAGTCTTAGTAGCGATAAATGGCTGAGTATAAGAGTTGTTGATAAAGAAGTTTACATTATCAATACCCTGGAAGAAGAGTGAAACATCAATACCCTTCCAACGAACTGAAGCACCAAAACCGTAAGAGATCTCTGGTACATCTGGGAAACCGATAGGCTTCTTATCGTAGTCATCAACAACACCGTCACCATTGATATCAACATATCGGATATCACCAGGCTTAACCTCACCAAACTTCTGTGTTGGCCAAGCATCAATCTCCTCCTGGCTCTGGAACAGACCATCTGCTACAAGGCCGAATGTCTGCCAGTTACTCTGACCGATGCGGTTCTGGTAAGCGTACTCCCACTCTGGCTGGTCATTGTCGAGGATTGTGTTGTGTGCATAGGTAAAGTTTGCACGAGCAGTAACATCTACCTGACCAATCTTCTGGTGATAGTCGAGTGATGCGTCGATACCGCGGTTGTGCATCTTACCAACATTAATCCAAGGCTTATTTACAAGACCTGCAATCTCAGGAATTGATGAAGACTGGAGGAAAATACCGCTACGATTCTCATCGAAGTAGTCAACCTGAACCTTAGCCTTGCCAAAGAATGACATATCGACACCAACATTGAGTTTGCGAACAGTCTCCCAACCTACATTAGGGTTTGGATAGTCACCCAGACGGATACCTGTATACTTAGTGTTAGATGAACCGAAGTAGTAGTCATAACCGCTCTCGATAGTCTCGAGATAGATGAAACGACGGCCGCCACCAATCTGGTCATTACCTACAAGACCGTAAGATGCCTTGAACTTGAGCAGGTCGATAACCTCCTTAGCAGGCTCAAACCACTCCTCGTTTGACATAGCCCAACCAAGAGCCACTGATGGGAAGAAACCGAAACGGTTACCTGGAGAGAAGTTCTCAGAGCCGTTGTAACCGAAGTTACCCTCAACAAAGTAACGGTTTGCATAGTCATAAGTTACACGACCAGCGATACCCTGATTACGGTATGGCAAGAACTTATCAGGATCGGTCTCTGATGAGTTAACAAAGTTCTTTTGAGAGTGCTGATAGAGGAACAACGCACCTACTGAGTGCTTACCAAATGTACGAGAGTAATTGATAGATGCCTCCATATATACTGTACGACGACTATTGCTGCTCTTGCTCAGGCTAAGGCTCTCCTCTCCCACAACAGTTGGGGTCTTGATAAGGTTACCCTCTTCGTCACGACCTGAAGCCATATACTGTGGAGGGGTCTTAGTACGAGCTACGTGCTGGTAGTTCATCGCATCGAATGCAAACTTAAGGTTTGCAGTAAGGCCTGGGGTAATCCAGCTACCGAAGTCCTGATTGAGGTTAACGGTAGAGGTTGCTGTATTCCAGAACTTCTCACGATAACCCTTCTGAGTCAGAAGCACATATGGGTTAGCACCATCGTTATCTGCAGGACCTGCCAGAGTTCCATCAGAGTAGTAGAGTGGATATGCAATCGGAATAGTATTGAGTGCATATGACCAGATGCTGCTGGTATCGCCACCTGGCTCATTCTTGCGCTCGAATGATGTTCCGAGGTTAAAGTTGAGCTTTGTGTGCTTAAATACCTGTACATCTACATTTGAACGGAAGTTATAACGACGATAGTATACAGATGTATCATAGTTCTTCATATTATCCACCTGGAACAGACCATCCTCGTTATAGAATGCGCCAGAGATGTAATACTTAGCAATATCACCACCACCGCTAACGCTTACATTAACCTTCTCATTCCAAGAGAGGTTCTTGTAGAGGGTATCAATCCAATTTACATTTGGATAGAGGTCTGGGTCAACGCCTGATGCAATCTTCTCGATAGTCTCTGGAGAGTAGATCATACTACCAGAAGCCTCGTTGTACATCTCTGCATACTGAACGCCATTAACCATCTCAGGAACCTTTGTAGGCTGAATAAGACCACCCTCGATAGAGAGTGAAACCTTTGGCTTACCTGCGTCACCGCTGCGGGTTGTAATCATAACAACGCCGTTTGCACCACGCACACCATAGATAGCTGTTGCAGACGCATCCTTAAGGATACTCATCTCCTTAATATCGTCTACATTCACAAGATCCATATCACGCTCAACACCATCAACCAAAATAAGCGGAGTCTTTGTATCACCGAAGGTCGAGATACCACGAATCCAGAAGGTCGAACCGGCACCCGGTTCACCTGAGCGCTGTACAGATACAACACCTGCCAGCTGACCTGCGATATTACCAGAGAGCTTTGCCACCGGAGCGCGCAGATCGTCAATTGCTACAGAAGAGATAGCACCGATAACGCTGGCCTTCTTCTGTGTACCGTAACCCACAACAACCACATCCTCAACCTGAGTTGCAGCTTGCTGCATACGGATAGTCATATCTGTAGTTACATCGCGCACGGCCATCTCTACATCCTGATAACCGATAAACGAAACTACAACTACAGCAAGGGCATTGTCGCACTTGAGGCTAAACTTACCATCGATATCTGCAGAGGTACCGATAGTGGTATTCTTAACCCACACTGATGCACCAATTACAGGCTCGCCGGTAATGTCGTCAATAATACGACCAGAGAGCACTCTCTCCTTGTTCTGCTGCGCTGTTGCAGCTGTAACAGCCTGAGTCTCCTTCTTTGACGGCAGAAGCACGATGTCATTCTGGCTGATAACATAAGTCACACTCTTGCCGGAAAGTGCGGCACTGAGCAGGCTCTCAACACTCTGAGCTCCAGACGGAACCGAAATCAAGATGTCATTTGGCAAATTGCCTGACCACGAAAAGCGGTAATTGCTACTTGCCTCAATCTTCTCAATAAGCTGCTTTAATGTCTTAGCACCCGATGCGTCAATCTTGGCAGTACTCTGCGCGCTGACATGACAAATCGAGATGCTTAACATTAGGCATACGACAACAAGTCGCAAACCCTGTTTAAGTAGATTTTGTCTCATAAGCATTTAATTTATAATGGTTAGTGTTTATCTGTCGATAATTATTGCATCACCATCTCTGCGGAATGATGTACCTGTTGTCAAGGTCACAATCTTAAGGGTGTGATCCAGCAGATTACTGCGGTCAATAGTTCCCGTAAACTTGATGTTCTCCATACGGGCATCAGTAAATGAGATGCGGCAATTGTATACCTGCTCAAGGGTGTTGACAACTGTACCTAAAGGCTCAGCATCGAAGAATCGCTTGCCAAAGACCTCAAGCTCTGCATCCACCTCGATAATATTCACACGGCGGCTACCCTTGTCGTAGACAACCTTCTGATTAGGCTTAAGGGCTACATTGTGGCTATGGGTCGAGAAGTCGATAGCTCCCTGAATAAGCACCGCCTCGATATTTGAGCAATCAGAGTATGCCTTAAAATGAAACTTGGTACCCTTGACAATAATCTCAGCACCCTTTGCCGTAACGGTAAATGGCACGCCCTCCATCTTGACAACATTAAACACCGCCTCACCATCGAGTTTTACCTCACGCTTCTTGGTAAAGTTAGAGTTAAAGGCGATACTCGAGTTAGCCTTAAGCTCTACGGTAGATTTGTCGGGCAGAACGATGACCTTCTGCTGGCCTGCGTCAGCAAAAATCTCACACATCTCTCCCCTGTCTCTAAACATAAAGAATGAGCCCACGATAATCATACAGGCAACTATCGCTGCACTATATCGGAGCACCTTTGTTGTCAGTTTCTTTGTTACATTTGCCTTCTGCTCGCTATCGCGCTTGGCAATACGCTGCTTAAATGCGGCCAGCGATGCTGCGGGGTCAATATCCTTGACTGCTGCGGTCATATCGTGTAGCTTGACCACATAGTACAACTGCTCGAGGCTACGGCGATTCTCCTCCGACTCATCGTACCACTGCTCAACCTGAGCCATCTGCTCTGGGTCGAGCTTGCCATCGATAAAATCGACAAGCATAGCCTCGGTTATCTCAGTTAAAGTCTCTGTTTGCATACCTATATTATATTACCTATAATTTATATACAACTTAATAACTATTATTCCTACTTCAATTTCAACATAAAACTTTTTTCACCATTTTAGGTGATTTTTGTTGCCCATATTATGCCTTTTCGTTTTGTCATTAGAAAAAAATAGACTATATTTGCAATATGCTGAACGACGAGTTACATAACGACACAGCCAACTCTGATTGCTTTATGGGCGATACAGATTTTGACTTTGATACCATATACACAAGCTGCTACAAGGGGCTTGTGGCATATGCTACTCGTTATGTCGATATTGATGAGGCGCAGAATATTGTGCAGGACACGATGATGTGGCTGTGGGACAATAAGCAGACCATCATCCCGGGCAAGTCTATCAATGCCCTACTGCTGCGCATTGTCCGCAATAAGGCACTCAATAATATCAAGCACAACACTGTCCTTTCAAGGGTTCATAAGCAGATTGAGAATTCGCTGCGCGAGCAATTTGAAAACCCCGATCTTTATATGTCTGTAGAGCTTACTGAACTACTTGAACAGGCTCTTCAAAGGCTGCCCGAAAATCTGCGCGAGACATTTATCCTAAGTCGCGTAGAACGCCTGAGCTACAAGGAGATAGCCCAGCGATTAGGCATTACCGTCAAGGCCGTTGACAATCGTCTTTCGCGCACAATGAAGATTCTCAAACACGAGCTTAAGGATTATCTTCCGCTACTGCTATTCTTACTGGATTTGTAGAACAACAAAGGGGTTAGCACCAAAGCCAACCCCTCCCTAATATAAGCTCTAAAACCTAAAAACAAAACTGTTTGCGATGGTTAGTCGCAAACAGTTTTTCATTATTACTCGAGCACTACGCCGCCCTCAGCAATTACGAATGATGATACCTCAAGTGTGCCATCAGCTACCATCTGGTCACGACCTACGAGGAAGCTACGCTCTGCAATCTGCTCTGCAGTTACAGCCTCACCATTAACGGTTGTTGTAGACTTAACAACGCAAGGGGTGATTGCACCAACAGTTGCAGAGAAATCCTTAATCCATGTATCACCCTGAAGAAGACCGAAGTTGTTATTACCATCGTTATAGTTTACGGCACAGTTGATCTCAAGACCATTCCAAGTACAGTTGCTACTATCGTTCAAACGAGATGCAACAGCACTAATGTGTACAAGGCCTGTACCAGCATTTTTAACAGTTACATTACCAAGGCTCTTGCAATTGTCGAAGTTGTTGCAATTTGTACCAACAAGACCACCGATGCAAGACTCAGCCTTCAAAGCACCGAGGAGCGATACAGCACCCTTGTTTACGCAGTCAGTCATAGTACAACCACCCTTGTAGTAGTTACCAACAACACCACCAACGCCAGCGTGTACCTCAGCAGCACCAGTATTATTAAAGGTTACAGCACCAGTGTTAACGCAGTTTGTTACATCAACAACTGATGTCTCAATATCAGCTACGATACCGCCCAGATAAGAGTTCTTACCAGCTGCAGCAGATGTGTTGAAGGTAATAGCAGCAGTGTTAGTACAGTTCTCAACAGTACCAGGCTTTGTAATCTTAGCAGCGATACCACCAATCTGTGCACCGCACGCACCAGTACCAGGAGTAGTCATTGTAATCTCACCAGTATTGTGGCAGTTAAGGATTGAGATATTACCATCAGTAGCGATAGCTACAAGACCCGCAACATTGTGAACCTGGTTACCTGAAGCTGTAAAGTCAACCTGAATCTTACCAGAGTTTGTACAATCAGATACTGTCATAGCAGGGGTATTGACGCAACGACCAGTAATACCAGCCAAACCAACCCAGTAACCGAAGTCAATGTTGTCAATAGTAAGGGTACCAGCATTGTGGCAATCGGTAAAGTCACCAGAAGATACACCAGCGATACCTGCCATATAGAGAGTTGGCTTAATCTGCTCAGTTTCAGTCAAGAAGGTAACAGTACCGTTATTCTTACAAGAGATAACCTTAGCGTGAGTTGCACCAGCTACACCACCATAGTGGAACTGCGCGGCCTGTGAAAGACAGCAGTAAGATACCTTACCATTGTTAACACAATTCTCAACAATACAATAGTACGCCAACTTGTTATTTTTAGCAGAATTGTAGACCTTACCAGCAGAACCGATAACACCACCAACAGATGTAACCTTCTCATTTGCACCCACATTGAGTGAAATATCACCATTGTTAACGCAGTTGAATACACCACCGGTACTTGTCTCAGAGTGTGGCAGGTAAGAACCTACAACACCACCTAAGTACCACCAACCATTCTGATAACCGCCAAAGGTAAGCTGAATCTTACCGTTGTTTACGCAGTTCTCAACGCGAGCGTTCTTGTGGGTTACATAGTCCTTGTCAGAATCTGGGTCACCAATAGTAGTTCCACGAGTCAGAGTCTGACCCATTGCACCAACGATAGCACCGATAAAACGGTTCTTCTCTACCTTCAGAGTAGTATCCTCAAAGGTAATATCAGCATTGTTAGTACAGCCGCTAACAGTACCGAGGTTTGCCATTGCGATATAACCACAAGCAAGTACTGCTGTGCTTGAAAGATCAACAGTAAACTGACAGCTCTTATCAAGAACGATATTCTTAACAGTACCATAGTTCTCATAGATAAGACCCGCAGAAGCAGTCCAGTTCTTGATTGCATAGCCCTGACCATCGAAAGTAGCACCATCGTAGAGGTATGCCTGAACGTTGTCAAGAACAATATTTGTCATATCGATATCGTTACCCAGCTTAATTGTACCCTTGAAGGTGTTATCAGCAACAAGAGTGGTATCGAGGAGGGTCTGCAGATCAGCAGCAGAGTTAATTACAATCTCGTTAGATGCCTTACCTGCGAAAGTAAGCTCTGGCATAGTTACCAGATAGCCATCGCCAAGGTTGATACCATTTGCAGCATAAGCTGTGCGGCTCATAGCAGTAAGGTCAGAACCTACAACCTTAACCTCGAAACCGTTTACATACTCGCCAGAAGGAACTGCGATATAAACAACAGCCTTACCGTCAGTAATAGGCACATTAGTCACGGTAACAAAGTCCTTACCAGCACCAGCTACAGGGCTAATCTCTGCACCCTGATAGTCAACGCTAAACTTACCAGAGATAGCGCGACCAGAGAGTGATGTAAGGGTGATAGAGTTAAATGCAGCAGTAGCCTCAGAGCCCTGAGCAATAGTGAGCTTAATGAAGCTAAGCATATGCTGAAGGTTAACCATATCTGCTGTAGCAGTGTAACCGGTCATTACAGCCACGCCCTCAGCAAATGAACCTGCAGTGTATGCCTGCGAGGTAGCAAGTTCGAGCTGACCCTCTGCGTTAAGTGCATTTTCAGGATAGATAACATTGTAAGGAGCAGTAACATCTGCAATAGTAAATACTGCAGAGCTCTTGCCTACATACTGCTCAGCTACAGCCTCAGAAACTGTGCCATTAACAGCAATCTTATCGCCAGCAGACCAAAGTACAGAGTACTTGTCGCCAACAAAATCACCCAAAGAGGTTCTTGCCTGCTCATCAAGGCTAACGCCCAAGATAACTTTGTTACTCAAATCTGGAGTGTTGTTCTCTACAATCGGATCATTAGAACAGCCAACGGCCAGCATACCCAATGCCAAACCGAAAATAAGTGATAATCTCTTCATCTCTTCTTCTTTTTTTAATTTGACATTAGTGATTAATAGGCTACCTCGTCATCCCACTCGCCCTCGATAGGTGTGAGGCCATCAATTCCTGCACTCTGAGCAAAGCCCTGCTCGCAGAGAATGCAAAGATTCTCCAATACGGGTGCTATATAAGCCCCCTTAGTGTAGATTTTTGTCATAATGGTTAGATATTAAGTTATTAAAATTGTTTGTTTGCCTTCAATACCTTGGTTATATATATTCATACAACTCAAGCGACTCTTTTCCTCTGCGATTTATAAAGATTTTTTTCGCCCCACTCATCCATACAAAAAAAGTGTGCCCTTTCGACACACTTTTTTACTATTTTACGGACTACATTACCGAGTAGTCGTAGTCGCCCGTAATATCTGAACAGGTGTAGACATTACCCCACTGGTCTGTAGCCTCTACCTTAATAGTCTTTGCATTAGGGTTTTTCAAATTCCATTTATACATATGGTAGTTGTCCTTATAATTACCCGAGTGCTTGCTGTCATCCTTAGGATCACCAAGGCCCAACACACCAGTGTGGTATGCAACAATCCACCAATCAAGGCTCGAAGAGGTGCTCGGCTTGCCAGGATTATTTGGATCTGGGCTATACTTCGATGGGCCCGAGTTGCTCTTCGCCATTTTGGTCATTGTGCCCACATATGAGCCATCCTCATAAACCTTAATCTTCCAGCTGTCGTCTGCGTTGAAGATATTGGCAAGGATAACATTCGCACCGTGCTGCAGAGCGATATGGTCATACTGACCGCCACAGCGGAGATTACCTCGATAGAGGCGCATCTGATACTTAACATCGTTAATACCCGCATTGACACCCTTGTAGTACCAATTAGTCATCTTATTGCCCTCAATCTCGTAAACACCATAGCCATTTGGTGTGCCGTCAGCATTGAAATTAGACTTCCAGAAGTGACCACACACAGCACCGTGGTTATGCTCGTAAATCGCCTTACCATTGACTGTCGAGGTGGTCGGATGGTTGGTCATTCGGTGGTGGTGACCAGACATAATGTGCGCATCCTTAAATTGGCTCAGCAGGCCTAAAATATTCTGCACATTCGACTTTGTCGAGTTCTCGATAGAGCAGTGTACACAGAGGATAACCATCTTATCCTTAGACGCTTGCGCAAGATCCTGCTTAAGCCACTCATACTGAGCATCGAGGAATCGTGGATCTCCATAATGATCCCAAGACTTACCATCATACCAGAGCATATTACGCATACAAACGATATGAGTATCGCCTCTATTCCACGAGTAGTTAATAGGTCCAAATACCTTCTCAAATGAGCGCTGAATCTTGAGCTGGAACTCCAAATCCTGATAGCCCGAGCAAGGCAGCGGATTTGCCTCATCAAATATAAATGCGTAGTCGTGATTACCCATAGTCTGGAACACAGGCATACCTATCTGATCCTTAGCCATAGCCGCACGCAGAGACGGCATAATACCCTCGCAGTTGCGTGTACCCTGCGAGTATGCCACATCACCCAGTGTCACGCCATAGCAAGGAATACCCTTCGACTTTGCGTGAGCAACAATATCCGGCACACTCTCATTCTTGAAGCGATTAATCTGCGAAGTATTTGCACACTGAACATCAGCAAAGCAGAAGAGGGCAAACTTACTCTCCTTAGCCGCCATCTTTGTCAGCGTAAAGTCGTATGTTGTGGTCTGCTCGCTATACTTTGCGAAGAAGCAAGGCTGGCCGTAGCTGTTAATCGGCACCTCGCAATCCTCTGGTACTGAGTAGTATATATACCAAGTCTCCTTGTGTGGCTTAATCGAGTAGTTACCATTGGCATCGGTCACCACACAGCTAAAACCGTCACTTACAACAACACCCGATGCAGGTGTGCCGTCGCTGTAGCTGATAGTACCAGAAACCACAGCCGCGTCAACACTCTCGACGATGACTGTCACATCGTCAAGCAAGAATCGGTTTGTATCGGTTGCTGAGGCACGATTGCCCCCAATGGCTATACGGCTTGTAGACTGCACATTATTAAGCGTCACGCTGTACTCTTTCCAGTCGGAGCTGCGCTCGCCATCAAGGGTAAAGGCCTTCTTCTCACCCTCGCTTGTATAGCTAATCTTGTTGTTGCTTGCTATCGAAGTGCCGTTAAGCACCTTTACAACAATATCCTTCTCGGCTACATTGATATCCTTGCCCACATCGCCATAAGGTGCCGCCTTAAACTTAACAGTCACCTTGGCATTTGTGCCGGCAGGGATTCCCGAGAGCATTGGCGTTACAATAAATGATCGGTTGCCAGATGTACCAATCTTGGCATAACCAGGACGGGCACTTACAGAGCCGCCATTGGCACCATCCTTGCCACCAATCCAGCCCCAATCCTTTACGCCCATATCATCAATCAACCCCGCAAGGGTGTTGAATAGTCCCATCTCAATATTGGCTGCCGATGGAATATATGCTGCCGAAGCACCTGAGATGCCATCAGCCTCCCAATCAAGGGCAATCTCACCCTTCAAATCAGCACCCTCAAACGAGGTGAGCGTACCTCTGTCATCGCGCGAAACACCCGATGCGCGAGCCGTAATATCACCGCCATAGATAAAGCTGCCGAAGTTTTCAAACAGCACTATATCACCAGGCTTTGTGTATGCAAAGCTATTGCTTGCAGCAACTACCTTCTCTGTGGTAACCTTCAGTGGCTCAATGGTTTGCTTTGAGTCTGTAAGATTGTAGATATGGACATAGTAGTCTGTCTGAGGAGTAAGTCCAGAGAAGATAAATCGCGGTGGACAGGTCGACATATTAAACAACTTCTCGCCCTTGATTACCGCTGCGCTATATACCAACTTTGAGCACTGTTCATCGCTAAAAATAGCCACCTTGTACTCCTTTGTGATATCGACGGAGTAGTCACCATTGGCATTTGGATATATCTGAGAAAGGTAGTCAATATTCTGCTTGTTACAGCTCCACGCAACGGCAATAGTTGTATCTGTAGCACGCACAACGTCCACAAAGATGTCGCTCTTGGTAATATTTGCAACCAAATTCTCCTCGATTATAACATCACTCTGAGCCTTAATACCCTCAGGGCGGATATTGGTCTCAAAGACACCCTCAAGACAGTATACCTTGATATTCAAGCCCTTGCTATACTCAGCAGCAGGTATGCAGAATGTGATGCTCTTGCCCGCAGCACTCAGCACCTGAGAGTTGCAGTCGAGCGATAATGACTTTACAGCACCCTCCTCGGCAAACTTAAGTCTCATATCCGAGGTGGTAAATGTCGCCGATGTACCCCACAGAGTCTCGCCATTGTTACCCGCAATATTTATGCGACGAAGTGTCACATCTGCCTCATTCTCAGGAAGGGCGATGTGCAACTTGACGATCAGCAGCGGATTGGTCATCGTAAACGACTCAGTAGCATCCTCCCACACACCGACGAGCAGCGGTAGGTTGAGCTTGTCGTCAAAACTTGGGCTCTGAGACTCCAGCGAGAGGTTGAATGTTCTACTGTCCTTATGACCACCAGACACATCGGCAGACTTAGGCTGGAAGTATGGGTATACAGAGTATGTCTCCCTACCCTTGGTGATTGAGCGACCCGATGCGGCCTTGAAGTAGGCACTCGCACCCTCGATAGTCGACGGGTCGATTGTAGACTTAAAGTTGGTAATCGCCGAACCATTGTACGAGAGCACCAGCATATTATCACCAGCCTTCCAGGTTGGGGCATTGTCACTCTTAAGCTGCGCTCGCGAGAGCTCTGGCGTAGCAATTGTAGCCACAAAACGGCTCACACCCTCGCTCTCAACAATCGGATTATCCTCTCCCTCATTAGGACCCTTCTGGCAACCAATAAATGCCAACATCGTAGCAGTAGCTACTAACGATGTAAAGATTTTAAAACTCATAACTATCTTGTATTTCCTTAGTATACTTATATATATACAACTAAGCAGCCCGAAATCCTTTTATTGTAAATCAGGGCAATATAAGACAGGGAGTTGAGCTGGTAGAATAGGTAAAATACAGGGTCGAGAGTTGGCTCGTGTTGTCAAATGGGGCAAAGACAAGTTCAGAGGCGAGGTTGGCGGTTGCCCAATTACGAAGTTGAGAGTTGCTATATGAGTGGCGGGAATAGTTGCGGAACGAGACGAAGAGAAGTCGACTTTCATCGTAGGCCACTTGCAGATGTGCAGGAATTTTGCGATATAACGAGCGGCCGAGAGTCACCACTACAGAGCAGCCGTGAGCGAGCAAAACATCCAATACTGTGCGTTCAATTGGAGAGTGAAATCCGCTGATAACAACCTTGTCAGTCCGTGCTATTTCGTGCGCCCAACAAGTGGCCAACTCGAGAGCCTCGGGTGGTGCATTACGCGAAGCAAAGAAGGCCACTAAAGGCCTGTCTAACAACTCCTTATTTCCGGATAAGTCCATAAAAAAAGCGCAGGCTACTGCATCAACTTATCCCGTACTCAGGCCTTGGCTGCCCACAAAACGAATAAGCAACACAGACAGCCCACGCCGGAGATATATCGCACACACCGAGCCAAAGCCGGTGGTAAGGATATACACCAAACGCGGACATCTGATTGCGTATCTTCAAGAGTATTTAAAACCGCCAAGTTTGGATACTGAAGATTACGACAATAAAATGTCAACTAATATGTACGGCATCACGACCAAGGTCGTTAGTCGTAACAAAGATAAAGATTTTTTTTGACATAGCGTTATTTTGCATGAAAACTATTTCAAGTTAGTTAGTTACAATAAATGACACTATAATGAATTATGTAAATCAAGTTTATATGTGCGTTATTACGATTTTTTGCTAACTTTGTAGGAGAAAAGCTATTGCATTATGAGAGTTAACACCAAACAAGCGGTAAAATTATTTTTCACTAATCCTTCTTTAGAACAAGTTTTTAAGGAAGCGATAGCAAATTCCCTTGATGCTAATGCGACAAAAATAGATATTCGCATTTATATCGATTCACTTGAAAAGCAGGAAACATTACAGATCGAAATTACCGATAATGGAGAGGGTTTTACAAATGAACGATATGATAAATTCTGCGAGTTGTTAAAAGTAGAAGAAGATACTCACAAAGGAGTTGGACGACTTGTATATTTAAGTTATTTCAATGAGATTGAAGTTTCTAGTTATTACGACTCTCATCATCGCATTTTTACCTTTAATGATGATTTTGATAAAGAGAGGTCTAATATGCAATTGTCTGATAATGTAGATGGGAAGCAAGAGACCCGATTACTTTTTAAAGATTGTTCATTAAAAAGATTGAGTAGTTATTCTGTTATTACTCCAGAATATCTAAAACGACAGATACTGCAAGAGTTTTTCTCAAGATTATATTTTATTAAAAAGGCCGGAGGGAATATAAATATTACATTTGAAATAGAAGTTCCCCACAAGAATAAAAAACACATCATTGGCCCTCACAAAGCTATTATTTCTGGAGAGGATATACCTGCGATGAATTCTATATCTGTCAATATCGACAGAATTGCTATGTTTGAAAGTTCTAGCTTAGATTATGCCATAATAAAAACAGAAGACACTTCTTCTACATTTCTTATGACGGCATTGTGCGTTGATAATAGAACTCAGAATTTAGAGGATATTGTATCGATGGAAAATCTACCATCATGTGGGTATAAGATTATTTTTATACTTAATTCTTCTTTCTTTAATGGCAAAGTAGACCCGGCAAGGCAACATCTAACTCTCAAGTGTCCCTCGAATTGGGGGTATAGTACTGGGCAAAGGCAATTGCTTGATATACAGAGTGGGGAGCAGATGGACAGAGTCTCGTTTTTCGCACAACGACTCCTCATCATCTACGACCATTATTCGATATTTACTCATAGCTCAAATCGCTCAGTGTGCTACGAATGCACAAATAATTGACCAAAAAAGCAAATATACTGTCGGCTCCTCAGTGCATAAATAGCCTAAGATGCACTCTCTTAACTTAATAAGCCTCTAAATTCACCGTTATATCTGTGGTATTTGCCGCCTCAAGTGATGGAATGTTGTTACTTTTGTGTATATTTGTGATTGTATTAGTTGTACTACAGCCGTTATTATTTATAAAGTGGCTTTTAAGTGATGAATGATGGCAAGGAAGATTGAAAAGACCAATGCTGCACGCCTTTTGGATAGGGCGAAGATTGAGTATAGACTTGTTGCATATACTGTGGATGAGAGTAACCTCGCCGCCACACATGTAGCCGAGGAACTTGGAGAAGATATAGCAACAGTCTTTAAGACTCTGGTACTTAAGGGCGATAAAACAGGATATTTCGTATGTGTTGTACCAGGTGATAAGGAGGTCGATTTGAAGATGGCTGCTCGTGTGTCGGGAAATAAAAAGGCGGATCTTATACCAATGAAAGAGCTGCTGCCTACAACAGGCTATATCCGTGGCGGCTGCACACCTATTGGCATGAAGAGGCCATTCCCAACATTTATACATTCGACCTGCCTTCTTTACGATACGATATATATAAGTGCTGGCGTCAGGGGGTTACAAATAGCCATCAATCCTAATGCTCTTATAGAGTTTATCGGAGCCTCTGTCCAGGATATAATTGTGCAAAATGTTGTCCAAGACGAGTAATGGAGTCTTTGCTGAAGTAAACAGTCGTTGTAAAATATCTCGTCTGCTTAGTCGCAAATAATAAGCATACTATCTCCACCTTACCTACATTTGGCGTGTAAGGATGATTGGTGTGCCATCATTCGCCCACTTGTTTAGCAACTCCAGATCAACGCTCTTAGCCTCGCCATCCACTTCATAGTTGAGATTGTATGTAATCTTATTTCCACCATTGTCCTCTATAGTGTAGTAGAAGTCGATAGGGTCATCTGTCCATGTATATTTATACTCTTCGCGAAGGTTAAGTTCAAACCTGCCATCCTCGTAGATTGAAGCTACGCCAATACGCGCACCTGTGCGAAGACGAACAAAGGCCACAAACGCATTGTGGGGCACGGGATGCTCACCTTGCTCATCACGATAGTATATATCGCCCATAATATGCGATGTCTCGACATTGAAGGTCTTATCCCAGAATATCACCTTATCCTTATCGGTAGAGATATGTATATTACCACCTGCCGTAATTGAGCTCTTCTTAAATGGCAAACTCTTACGCTCACCCGTCTGGTCGATACTTCCCACTACAGGCACCTTCGAACCAAACTTATTAAATTGGGTTGTCGAACGATCTACATTAACGACAGAGAGTCCCTCAGCACCAAACTCACGCTCGTGGGCACGGTGACGGTCTACTGTGTATATAAATCGACCAGGGGTTGTAGGGTCATGGCGTAGCTTGTCAACATTTAATCCCGAACCATTATTCTCCTTATACCAACTCTCAGGATAGCGCTCATAGTCTATCTCAAGCATTGGAGCGTCGATATATACCTCGAAGTGGTCACCAAAGTTCTCTCCAAAGGGGTGTACCGAGCAGCCATCCGAGCCTTTGAAACTTGTAATATCGAAGAGAATATCTACCTTCTGACCAGGCTTATAACTTAACTCTACATCATCTACAGCCTCATCCTGCGAACCGTGCACCTCGTTACTCAACAACTCACTATTTGAAGGTATCACCACCGTATTTTGGCCATCTGCATCTGACACTTTCACCTGTGCAGCAAAGCGATATGGACGATAGTGCGCTACATCGAAAATTGCCGAGCGATACTCGTTGCCATCGTAGTTGTGGTCTGTAATAGATGTTATACCATCGCGTTTATATTTATAGGCGTGAGGACTCATATGGTTGTTTGATGCCACACGCACAACATCCCTATTATCAGTGCTGTTAGTAAGGAAGAAGATATTATATATTCCATCATCCTGCAGACCATACATATCTGGTGTTGACGGAGGCGTTTTGTAGTCCTGCGGTCGGAAAGCCATAACACGGCCATTGGTACTCCAAGTATCCTCGCTAAAGAGTATCACATCGCCCTCCCATGCCAAGCCTTGAATCTCCTCGTAAACATCTTCGTTATGGTCATAATATGTTCGATAGTCGCTAAAAGTTTTTGAGTAAATCAAGAACTCATCACAACCATTCTTATGCCACTCGGCACTATTATATGTAGGTGCGTGGTCATAAGGTGTATAAGTACCATCAGCCTGTCGCTCCTGCAACATAATGGTAAATACAAGTGGATGCGCACGCTTCTGAGGCACAAGCATATAGTATAGCACCTCATCATCGGCATATATATTACCATAAGAGTTAAGATTATCGATAAATATTCTACGGTGCACATGATCGTATCCACTGAATATAGCAGTCTTGGTGATGGTCTCAAAGAAGTTCGCCTCAAGATGCACATTCTCCGTATCGCCATCCTGATGTTTGAGGATAGAACGCATATGAAGACGGTGCTTACCAGGCTCTGTTACGGTATAGGCATACTTATAGTTGATACCCTCCCAGTCATCGCCAAAGTAACCCTCCTCGCCTTTGATATACACCGGTAGCAGCTTACCAGAGCTGGAACGTACATCAAGATGATTAACCGATACCAACACTGTAAATGGAAATAGTGCTTTGGGACAGGTCTCAGGAATGGTAAACACGACCGTTACAAACTCATCTGAAACACCATATATGTGTGATGATATCCATGCAGGCGTAAATATCTGTGTACGAATGACATATATAGTAATCTTGCGCTGTAGCTTTCCCTTCTTTATCAGTAGTGAGCCTACCTGCTGCTCATTACCCTCATACATGGGGTATAAGCGCAATGTAATCTCGCCCTCGCCAGTTGTCGTGTTATAGTTATTGGTTATATTGTCGTAGGCGACATTATTGTCAAGCCAAGTAACTGTTGGTGCTTCTGCGCTGCCATGATTGTCGATGGTGTACTTATAAGGTAGAGTCCAGTTGGTACCTGCATACTGGTCGCTGCTAAGCACATAGGCGGTCTGCTCAACCCATAGCGTCTCCGTACCATCCGATATCTCGTTTACCCACTCGTCAATCGAAATCCAAGCATTGTTGGATGCTGCTCCGCTTAGAGCCTCTTTAAAGCTATTCTGTCCGAATGAAAGCATACCAACAATATGTATGTTGTAGTTATGGTTGCGCCTTATCATAAAGTTGCTGCCATCTATATTCTGCAGCACCACTCGGTAATATTTATCGTCTGCCTCTGTCTCACCTGGTCTATGCCCACGGATAATAACACTTACGAGTCTATCGCCAGAGTTTATCGTTTCAAAAATATAATCTTCGGGCTTAGTGTTAATATCTGTGATATCTGTCATTATAGATTGATTGTTGGGAAGTGTAACAAACTCATCGGTGGTCTCCCAATCGTTAACAATGTCGAAATGACGCTCTGGATGGTGTGGCGCGACCGTACCAAAGGCTGGGATATTAACGGTACGATAGCCCGTAACAACAAATTCTGCGGTCTCCCATTGGTCGATAGTAATCTTAGCCTGGTTACGAATTAGCTTTACGCCATTTACCGTCGTGCCATTAACCTGATAGCTAAGATCGGCGATTTGCTCACTGATACTCTTTTCACTCGTAGCATCCTTCTCGAAACGCGACCAGTAGACCAGCATTCCCGAGCCGCCCTCCATATTTGCAATTACCATACTCTCGGTCTGACCCGGAAAGTTGCTATCATCGTAGAGACCCTCACTATGGTTAGCAAGAAAGTGGATGATATGCGTATTATTAGGGATGATTGCCGAGAATGTGCCACTATCGACAGTATGTGTATTAAGATAGGCAACCTCAGAGCTGATATATAGACCATACTCGTTGAAACAGAATAGAGTCATATTATTCAAATCAAGACCATCTGGGTCAACCGCACGCGTATTGACGCTCTTAAGGTCGCTAATATTAGCCGTAAAATCAATGCGTGTATAACCCTCGGGAATGGTAATATCGGGGAGTGGCTGGCATGCGTCATCTTTGACCACATCGTGCTGGCACGATATGAGAGACACTAATGTTATATATAGTAATAGTAAATATCTCATTTGCTTGGTTTATTGATGTTAGTAAGCATCTCTTACGCAGCGTATGGCGACATCTGTTACGCTCCACTTATCGGCAGCCTCGCTGACATTGCTATTGTTTTTAGGGTTATACACAGGACCACTTGCGCTCATATAGTATCCACCATTGAGCAAGAAGTCGATAGCTGGAGCATCTATGCCATCGCCGCCCTGAAGCTCCATAATAATCTTAAGCTCCGCCTCGGTGGGTAGACGCCAGTTGTCATAGACTTCATATGGAGCCTGACCATCATCGTTAATATCATCAACCTCAACATAGTTCTTGCAGTGGTCGGCAAAGACAACCAACTTCTCCCGACTATTTAGGTCGTCAAGATTGCTATATGTCGAGAGCACAGCACCAAGGCGCGAGGCTATGACAAACGATGGCGATACGAGCTTGGCATTATTGTCATCACCTGCCGTATATCCATATTCGTCGATGTTTGGACGAGCCAAGGTGTAGTCTTGCGACGTTGCCATAACACGAACCTTATAGTTACGCACGTTGTGTGTCTCACAGTTTGGGGTGCTCATTGTCCACTTATAGCTGCCACCGCCCCACCAGCCACTACGCGAGTATGTGTAGGCGTAGTAGTTGATGGTATATCTCTTACCATCGCTGTTTATATTGCCTCGCACCTTGGAGCACGTCCAGCCATAGCCGTTTGTTGACGCAGCACTTGTGTAGGTATATCTGGCAGTCCTTGTGTCAAGATCTACATCGTCAATCGTATAGATGCTCACGATATGGTCGCGCTCGAATAGATATGTCGTAGGGTCATCTCCTGCGGCGGTTAGTCTATCTACATTGCCTCTAAACGAATGCCCATCCGTTGTGCGATAGAAGTAGTCATCACGGTATGAGAACCAGGGCAGTGAGTTTGTGATGTAGATAAGTGGGTACTGCTCGACGTCAATAATCTCAGTAAGACCCTCCTCGTTCTCTACTTGAATTTGGAAGTAGCGTATAGTGTTATTTGTTGGCACCTCGCTATGTACTCCGATATTACCCGAGTGAGCATTGGCATCTACAATGCCATAGATATTCTGTATCTCGCTATTGCTTAATGACACCCTTTCGCTATACTTATTAAGATAGTAACCGCTATCGGGAACATAGGATACTGTTACGGGCGACGAGGATGAGAAGTACAGAGACTCAAGATCCTCATCGATATTATACAATATAAGTTTGTTCTTATTTACCTTCAGATATTTTACCGTGTTTTCGCCCGTGATCTCAAGATCTACTCTTTGCCAAGGCGTTGTGAAGTAGTATAAAGCCTCTATGTTCTCGGGCGCAGAGTAGTCCTCGGCTCCGGGAGCATTCAGGTTGATGCGTAGGTCGTAGAGTGTATTACGCCTAATTTGGTGGTAGCTATTGCCCACACTTCCCTCCATCTTACTGAAAGATATCTGGTAGTAGTTGTTTATATACTCTATGGGGGTGCTATCAACGCTCTCCTTATACAATATCGGAAGCATAACAATCAACGACGTTCCCTTCTCAAACGCCTCACTACTATCCCAGGTATGTGAGTAACAATAGGCCGTAATCTGAAGATTGTAAATGCCATCGGAGCCCTCTATGAGTCTAAAATATGGCGTTTGTGATATAGTCGGCGACGCCCAATATGGACGTGCACCACCTTCTGTTAGAGGATAACCACCCTCCTCGACGAGCGTAGTGCGTATAGGCATATTTCGCATCATGTAGCCCTGCGATTTAGCAATAAGTTCGGGTGTGAATGTAACCTTGTCGCCGGGCCTGATAGTAACAATAATCTTGGCGGCAGCACGGCGTAGGGTTACTTTTAGCACTACGTCATCTGTCGAACCACTCTCATTGATAATTACGGTAGATTGTGTCGCTGGTTCGCTATCACCCATATATGCCACGCCATCCATAAGGAACATCTGGGGATAGTGACTATGTGGATTTCCAAACTCAATACCTGAAAGATGTATGTTGCTATTTGTCTGGTCAAGATTGAGGAAATCGCTATGTTCAACGAGCGCCCCGTTTTTGTAGTATATGCTCTCATTATGATCACTATTGGCTATGACATATACTTTGTAGGCTCTATCCTCTTCAAAGTCCTGTTTGGTAAGACCAAGTGATACTACGCCATCAGGAGTTGCAGATACTGATACTCGCTCGTGGTAAAATCCACTATATGTTATGCCATCGTCATTGAGTTTGTAGAACAAGATGTCAAGATGGCGCAGGTATGACTCATATTCATTATCTGCAATAGTGGCGCGAGTTTCGCCATAGGGCATAAAGTAGAGCTTTATACGATTGTCCATACTGGGGATATGCTCCTCAAAATGAGAGCTGCAGCCCACAATATGGAGCAAGAGCGTAAGTGCTGATATTATATGTATTATTCGTATATTCATTGTCGTAACTCTAATTTATAGGTTGAGCGACATGTTTAATTTCAATAATCTTCGGGTTTGTACCGCTATTTGGCCAGCGAATATTGCTATACTCGCCATTGATAAATAGATTTATGTACTGGTCTGTCCACTCCTGATAGTATGATACTCCAAGATCAATAGTGGTACTCTCTGCACCATCGGCACTTAATGGGAAGATGACTATCTTATACCAATCATTAGTCTCGCACGCAGGCAATAGCTTTTGCAGGTCGCTGTCGCCGCCAGAATCGAATGCGAGCTTGGTAATGGTTACGCCATCTTCAATATGGTACACTCTAATACGATAGTTCTCCTTGGATGCCATAAATCCAGGCTTCCACTGCACGGCATTAAGATCATTACCTGGGGAGAGAATTTTAAAGTAGGCGATAAAGGCTCC
>JAFOBG010000038.1 GCA_017381935.1 Alistipes sp. | reverse complement strand
CTTTGCACCCGCCTAACGGCAAAACGAAATAGAAATTGGGGCGTCAAACCCCCGCAAGTTTAACAAATTAAAGGTTTAATAAATGCCTACTATTCAACAGTTAGTAAGAAACGGCAGAGTCAAGATGGAGGACAAGTCGAAGTCTCCGGCTCTGGCAGCGTGCCCTCAGCGTCGTGGCGTTTGTACTCGTGTGTACACAACCACCCCTAAGAAGCCAAACTCAGCGATGCGTAAGGTTGCACGTGTAAGATTGACCAATGGCAAGGAGGTCAACGCCTATATCCCAGGAGAGGGCCACAACTTGCAGGAGCACTCAATTGTGCTTGTTCGTGGAGGTCGTGTTAAGGACCTTCCAGGTGTTCGTTACCACCTCGTTCGTGGAGCTCTCGATTCTGCAGGCGTAGATGGTCGTCGTCAGCGTCGTTCTAAGTACGGTGCAAAGCGCCCTAAGGCTGGTGCTAAGAAATAAGCCTTAAACAATTACAAATTTATTCTAAGAAAGCGAAAACAAAATGAGAAAAGCTAAGCCAAAGAAGCACACTCTACTTCCTGATCCGAAGTTCAACGACGTGGCAGTAACCCGCTTCGTGAACAATCTTATGCTGGATGGCAAGAAGAGTATTGCCTACACCATTTTCTATGATTCATTAGAGTTGGTAGGCAAGAAGATGAAGGATGCTGATAAATCTCCACTTGAGGTTTGGAAACAAGCCCTTGAGAATGTCACTCCGCAGGTCGAGGTAAAATCAAAGCGTATCGGTGGTGCGACATTCCAGGTACCAATGGAGGTTCGTCCGGAGCGCAAGATTTCTATTTCGATGAAAAACCTTGTACTCTATGCGCGTAAGCGTTCCGGAAAGACTATGGCCGAGAAGCTTGCCGGCGAGATAGTAGATGCTTACAACTCAATGGGTGCTGCCTTCAAGCGTAAGGAGGAGATGCACCGCATGGCAGAGGCAAACAAGGCATTTGCACACTTCAGATTTTAATTTATAGGAGAGACAGACAATGGCTGCAAGAGATCTTAAATACACAAGAAACATCGGTATCATGGCTCACATCGATGCCGGTAAGACCACTACATCCGAGCGTATTCTCTTCTATACGGGTAAAACCCACAAGATCGGCGAGACCCACGAGGGTGCCGCTACTATGGACTGGATGGTTCAGGAGCAGGAGCGCGGTATCACTATTACTTCAGCTGCTACCACTGCATTCTGGCGCTACAAGGATCACCAGTATCAGATTAACCTTATCGACACTCCGGGACACGTTGACTTTACCGTTGAGGTAGAGCGTTCACTTCGTGTACTCGACGGCGCAGTTGCTACATTCTGTGCTGTAGGTGGTGTTGAGCCACAGTCTGAGACCGTATGGCGTCAGGCTGATAAGTACAATGTACCTCGTATCGGTTACGTTAACAAGATGGACCGTACAGGTGCAGACTTCCTCGCAGTTTGCTCTCAGATTAAGGAGCACTTCGGTACAACTGCACTTCCGGTAGTTCTTCCTATCGGTGTAGAGGATAAGTTTGAGGGTCTTATTGACCTTATTTATAATAATGCAATCTATTATTACGACGACAAGACCGTTCGTGATAACTTTGAGCTCCGTGAGATTCCTGAGAACCTCAAGGCTGAGGCTGAGGAGTGGCGTAACCGCCTCATTGAGGAGGTAGCTGCTACTGACGATGCTCTTATGGAGAAGTTCTTTGAGGATCCAAACTCAATTACTCCAGATGAGCTTATCGCAGCAATCCGTACAGCAACAATGAATATGTCATTGGTACCAATGCTCTGCGGTTCTTCTTTCCACAATAAGGGAGTTCAGAAGTTGCTCGACTACATTATGGCATTCCTTCCATCTCCACTCGATGTTCCTGCAGTTGAGGGTATCAACCCTAAGACAGAGGAGCCTGAGGTTCGTAAGGCTGATGAGAATGATCCATTCTGCGGTTTGGCATTTAAGATTGCAACCGACCCATTCGTAGGTCGTCTGGCATTCGTTCGTGTTTACTCAGGTAAGCTCGATGCTGGTTCTTATGTTTTCAACGCACGTAGCGGAAAGCGTGAGCGTATCAGCCGTATCTACCAGATGCACGCAAACAAGCAGAACCCTATGGAGTGTGTAACTGCAGGTGATATTTGCGCAGCAGTAGGTTTCAAGGAGATTCACACCGGTGATACCCTTTGCGCAGAGAATGCACCAATCATCCTTGAGCAGATGACCTTCCCAGAGCCAGTTATCGGTCTTGCTGTTGAGCCAAAGACTCAGAAAGACCTCGATAAGCTCGGTATCGCACTTGCTAAGCTTGCTGAGGAGGATCCAACCTTCACAGTACGTACAGACGAGGAGAGTGGTCAGACTATCATCAGCGGTATGGGTGAGCTTCACCTCGACATTATCGTTGACCGTCTTCGTCGTGAGTTCGGTGTAGAGATTAATCAGGGCGCTCCACAGGTTAACTACAAGGAGGCTCTTACTGCAACCGTTCAGCACCGTGAGGTATTTAAGAAGCAGACCGGTGGTCGTGGTAAGTTCGCAGATATCATCTTCGAGATTGGTCCTGCAGATGATGATAAACCAGGTCTTACATTCGTTGACGAGGTTAAGGGTGGTAACGTACCTAAGGAGTTCATCCCAGCTGTTCAGAAGGGTTTTGAGTCAGCAATGGCTAACGGTGCACTCGCAGGTTACACAATCGACTCTATGAAGGTTACTCTTAAGGATGGTTCATTCCACCCAGTTGACTCCGACCAGCTCTCATTCGAGATTTGTGCACGCAACGGTTTCCGCCAGGCAGCACCAAAGGCAGGTTCGGTAATCATGGAGCCTATCATGTCAGTTGAGGTTGTAACTCCAGAGGAGAGCATGGGTGATATTATCGGAGACCTTAACAAGCGTCGTGGCCAGATCCAGGGCATGGAGTCTAAGGGAACTGCACGCGTGGTTAAGGCTAAGGTACCACTTTCAGAGATGTTCGGTTATGTAACCGTACTCCGTACAATCTCTTCAGGTCGTGCAACTTCATCAATGGAGTTCTCACACTTCGAGGAGGTTCCTGCAAACCTTGCAAAGGAAATTATCGAGAAATCGGGTAAAAAGAAGGATTTAGAGTAAAAGTAAAGAATATGAGCCAGAAAATTAGAATTAAGCTGAAGTCTTTTGACCACAACCTGGTAGATAAGTCAGCTGAGAAGATTGTTAAGGCAGTACGCAGCACTGACGCAACTGTTAGTGGTCCTGTGCCGCTCCCAACTCGCAAGCAGATCTTCACCGTAAACCGTTCAACCTTCGTTAACAAGAAGGCTCGTGAGCAGTTCCAGCTCTGCACATTCAAGCGTATCATCGACATCTATTCGTCAACACCAAAGACAATCGATGCACTGATGAAGCTTGAGTTGCCATCAGGTGTTGAGGTTGATATCAAGTGCTAATCGGTCAAAAGATAGGCATAAGATAGAGCCATTCTGAGGCGCAGCGGATAGTCCGCTATCGGCTGCGTCAAGGAATTTACCGCGTATATAATTTTATTTATATAGGTATAAAACAAAAACAATTCACTTATTATTAACAAACCGTAATTAGACAGAAAAATGTCAGGACTAATTGGTAAAAAAATCGGAATGACTTCCGTGTACAGTGCCGAGGGAAAAAATATTCCATGCACTGTAATTGAGGCTGGTCCGTGTGTAGTTACGCAAATCAAGACTGTCGAGAAGGACACTTACGAGGCAGTTCAGATTGCCTATGACGACAAGAGTGAAAAGCACACCAGCAACAGTTTGTTAGGTCACTTCAAGAAGGCCGGCACTACCCCAAAACGCAAGATGGCTGAATTCCAGGGTATGCCAGAGGTGAACCTCGGAGATGTTCTTACAGTAGATCTCTTCACAGAGGAGGACTGGGTTGACGTAACAGGGATCTCTAAAGGTCGCGGCTTTCAGGGTGTTGTAAAGCGCCACGGCTTTGCCGGCGTGGGTGGTCAGACTCACGGTCAGCACAACCGTCAGCGTAAGCCGGGTTCACTCGGTGCATCATCTTATCCATCACGTGTCTTCAAGGGTAAGCGTTTGCCTGGTCAGATGGGTGGTGTTCAGGTTAAAGTTCTTAACTTGAAAGTATTAAAGGTAATACCTGAGAACAACCTTATTCTTGTAAAGGGTTCAATTCCGGGTGCAAAAGGTTCTTATTTAACAATTGAGAAGTAGTATGGAATTAGCAGTATTGAACGCACAGGGTCAGCAGACAGGTCGTACCGTTGTTCTTTCTGACGCAGTATTTGGCGTGGAGGCTAATGACCACGCTATTTACCTCGATGTAAAGCAGTACCTTGCAGATCAGCGTCAGGGTACTCACAAGTCAAAGCAGCGCAATGAGGTAGCAGGTTCAACCCGTAAGTTGAAGAGACAGAAGGGTACTGGTGGTGCACGTTGCGGTAGCATTAAGAGCCCACTCTTCCCAGGAGGTGGCCGTATTTTCGGTCCAGTACCACGTGATTACAGCTTTAAGCTCAATAAGAAGCTTAAGAGACTTGCACGTCGTAGCGCCCTTACTTACAAGGCACAGGCTGGCGCAATTACCGTTGTAGAGAACATCGCTCTCGATGCTCCAAAGACAAAGAGTGTAGTTGCTTTGGCTTCAGCTCTCAAGGTATCAGACAAGAAGGTGTTGGTAGTCCTGCCGGAGACCAATGTAAACCTCCAGCTCTCTTGCCGCAATCTCCCTTACGTAAAGACAATTCTTGCAGCTAACCTCAACACATATGAGGTAATGAATGCATCAGCAGTTGTTATGGTTGAGGGTGCAGAAAATGTATTGAATGTAATGTTAGCTTAAAAATCGGAAAGAAAATGGAAGTAATTATTAAGCCTATTTTAACCGAGAAGATGACGATTCAGGGCGAAAAGTTGAATCGCTACGGTTTTATCGTTGATGTAAAGGCTAACAAGTTGCAGATTCGTAACGCCGTTGAGCAGATGTACAATGTAGTGGTAACAGATGTAAACACCATCCGTTACATGGGTAAGCAGAAGAGCCGCTACACAAAAGCAGGTTTGCTCGAGGGTCGTACAAACAACTTCAAGAAGGCAATCGTAACCTTGAAGGATGGAGATCAGATTGATTTTTACAGTAATATCTAATAGAGATGGCAGTAAGAAAGTTTAAGCCGGTAACTCCCGGTACAAGACATAAGATTATCGGTACCTTCGATGAGGTAACAACGAATAAGCCAGAGAAGTCTTTGCTCGAGGCAAAGAAGAGCACTGGTGGTCGTAATAATTCCGGTAAGATGACCGTACGTTACATTGGTGGCGGTCATAAGCAGATGTATCGTTTGGTTGATTTCAAGCGAGTAAAGGACGGTGTTGCTGCAACTGTAAAGACAATCGAGTACGACCCAAATCGTACAGCGCGTATTGCACTTGTAGTTTATGCTGATGGTCAGAAGAGCTATATCCTGGCACCAAACGGATTGCAGGTAGGTCAGACTGTAATTAGCGGTCCTGGCGTAGCTCCAGAGGTAGGTAACACCCTGCCACTTGCAGAGATTCCACTCGGTACACTTATTCATAACATTGAACTCTACCCCGGCCAGGGTGCGCAGATGGCGCGTTCTGCCGGTTCATACGCTCAGCTTTTGGCACGTGAGGGCAAGTTTGCAATCATTAAGTTGCCTTCTGGTGAGACTCGTATGGTACTCGTAACATGCCGTGCGACAGTAGGAGTTGTATCTAATGTAGATCACAACCTCGAGTCGTCAGGTAAGGCTGGTCGTAAGCGTTGGCTCGGTCGCCGTCCTCACAACCGTGGTGTTGTAATGAACCCAGTAGATCACCCAATGGGTGGTGGTGAAGGTCGTGCTTCAGGAGGTCACCCACGCTCACGCAAGGGTCTGTTGGCTAAGGGTAAGAAGACCCGTAATCCAAAGAAGACTTCGGCTAAGTTTATTATTTCAAAGCGCAAAAAATAATTAAATAAGAGTACATAATGAGCCGTTCATTAAAAAAAGGACCATTCATTGACCCAAAGCTTGAGGCAAAGGTTGTT
>JAFOBG010000037.1 GCA_017381935.1 Alistipes sp. | reverse complement strand
GCAAATATCGTCTCAAATACCTACGAAAATGGCAAGGGTGTGATTACCTTTGACGGGGAGGTAACGAAGATTGGAAATTATGCTTTCTATAACCGCTTAGGTTTGACAAGTATAACAATCCCCGATAGCGTAACTGAGATTGGATATATGACTTTCGATAGTTGCTATAATTTAACAAATATTACTATTCCTGATAGTGTAACTGAGATTGGATATTATGCTTTCGCTGGTTGCTCTGATTTGACAAGCATAACTATTCCTGATAGTGTAACTTCGATTGGGAGTAATCCTTTCAGATCATGTCATGACCTTGCAGAATTTAAGGGGAAATTTGCGGCAGACAATGGCAGATGTCTGATTGTTGATGGAGTATTAAACTCTTTTGCGCCAGCTGGCATTACTACATACAATATTCCTGATAGTGTAACGAAGATTGGAAGTGATGCTTTCTATTCTTGCTCTGGTTTGACAAGTATAACTATTCCTGATAGTGTAACTTTGATTGGAGATTCGGCTTTCAGAGATTGCTCTAGTTTGACAAGTATTACTATTCCTGATGGAGTAACAGAGATTGGAAGTTATGCTTTCGATAATTGCTTAGGTTTGACAAGCATTACTATTCCTGATAGTGTAACTAAGATTGGAAGTTATGCTTTCGATTCTTGCGAAAGTTTGACAAGAATAACTATTCCATATAGTGTTACAGAGATTGGACATAGTGCTTTCTATGGTTGCTCTGATTTGGCAAGAGTATTCTGTGAGCGCACAACACCGCCTACAGCATATATTGGAGGATCTAGCTTTTGGGGTGCTTTTAACTACATCGCATTTTATTGTAAAATTTATGTCCCAGCAGAGTCGGTAGATGCTTACAAGTCAGCTGACGGTTGGAAAGATTATGCTGATGCGATAGAACCGTACAATTTCTAAGCATTACCAATATACAAAAACACAGCAAGGCGTAGAATTTACGCCTTGCTGTGTTTTGTAATTTGACCGTTATTTGATAAGCGATTCAGCAAGAGTTGTTAATGCCGGTATATCACTCTGTTTCATTCTTGAACGTATTGTAACTATAGGCTCTACCAACTCAATATCCTTCATCTGTTCAAGCATTGCTTTAATTGCCCTTGCGGCACTTGGTGCCCATGAGCCATTCTCGACAATACCTATACGACGTGAACGGAAGCCCTTCATCTGCAATTCGTGCAGAAAGTGATGCATTGGAGGAAATACATCGCCATCATAAGAGGATGCTGCCAGCACTAATGTTCCCATACGGAATGCATCCTCTACAGCCTCAGCCACATCATCACGACACAAATCAGCAATTGCGACCTTAGGTGCGCCCTTAACCTTAAGGAGTTCTGCCAACTTTTTAGCGGCCAGAGCAGTACCTCCATAGATAGATGCATAGGCTATAAATACGCCATCGGTCTCAACCGCATATTTACTCCAACAGTCATACAAACCTATGTAGTAATCTAAATTTTCTCTCAGCATAGGGCCATGCAACGGATAAATTGCAGAAATCTCCAATACAGAGAGTTTCTTTAACAGAGACTGAACAGGAACACCATATTTTCCACAGATATTAAAATAGTATCGACGAGCCTCGCATGCCCACTCCTCTTGATGAGATAATGCTCCAAACTTTCCAAAAGCATCAGCCGAGAAGACAATTTTCTCACTCATCTCATAGCTAACCATAACCTCCGGCCAATGAACCATCGGAGCCATAAAGAATTTCAGCTTATGCTTACCCAAACAGAGAGTATCACCCTCCCCTACTGACATCATCTGATCTTTATTGCTAAAATCTATACCCTCAAAGAACTGAGGCAACATCTGTAGAGCTTTTGCAGATGCGACAATCTTAATATTAGGATATTTCTCAAGTAAAACAGCTACAGAACCTGCATGATCGGGCTCCATGTGATGAATAACAAGATAGCTTGGCTCTCTATCACACAAAGCATCTGACAACTGCGCCATCCATTGATTGCATTTACGATAATCGACCGTATCCATAATAGCAATCTTCTCGTCATCAATAAGATAGGAATTATATGAAATTCCATTCGGAATAGTATATAAACCCTCAAACAGATCTAAGTCTGTATCATCTACGCCTATGTATTTTATACTATTTTTCATCTTTAATAAGATTTATACCTTTAAAACATAACGCAAATATACCGAAAAAATATTAATTTTGTCAAAATTATATTTATGATTGGCCATATTATATTACTTACAGTACTCCTTTTATGTTCTTGTTCGGCAGAGATAGAGCAACGTAAATCTATAAACTCTGCTGAAATATTAATGCACGATCAACCAGATAGTGCCCTCTATATACTTAAATCCATATCCAACAAGACTATACGTTCAAAGTCCGAAAGAGCCCGCCATGCCTTGCTATACTCACAAGCTCTTGATAAAAATTGGATCGATACGACAAATGACTCTTTAATAAGTGTCGCTGTCAAATATTATTCCAAGCACAATGATACACACCGACTATTCCTATCGTATTATTATCACGGTCGAATACTTCACAATGCCAAAAATCACACAAAAGCACTACTCGCCTATACAAAGGCTGAGAATTTAGCATTTCACATCACTGATAAACACGCCTTAGGATTACTATATGCACAATTGGGACTATTATATTCTGAGTTTTATGACCATCAAAAGAGTTTATCAGCATATAAATATGCATATAAATATTATACAGAGTCAAAAAGTGAAGCGCATCAGTATTACACCCTACTAAATATAAGTCAAATTCTATTAGCGACAGGAGAATATAAACAAGCTGAAGAAATTCTGCATAAACTACTCAACTGGGCTGACAAAAATAACAACAATTATATCTACCAAAACGCAATCAATCTACTAATATTTACGTATGAGAATTTAGGAGATATTTCAAGTATTAACAATATATGTATCAAGTCATTAAGTTCTAATAACAAACAAAGTATATCTGATTGTATAACATACGCATATCAAAATGCCTACACTCACGATCTGGTAAAGGCAAACGAGTATATCAATAGAGCATGGAAACAGTCATTATCTCTACAAGATACGCTTAATATACATTTCCATACATATCATATATACAAGCAATTGCACAATTACAAAGCAGCTTTAGAGAGTCATGAAAAAGTCATGATCCTTCAGGACTCTATAGTAAGATACAATCTTCAACAACCTCTCATATCTGCACAACGAGATTTTTATCAAGCTAATGCCGAGTTAGCTGCCTCTAAACTACAAAATCATCGATATATTACCTTTATAATATTAACGTTATTACTATTTGCATTCTGCATATCCGCAGTATATATCAGATATAAGATAGCTATTAAAAATATGCACATAACACGATATATGGATATGGCAAGCGAATTAGCATCTGAGCTAAATGGAAAAGATATACAGATTAATAATCTGTTCAAAAGACAATTTGCACTACTGGACAAACTAAGTAAGACATATTATGAAACTCATAGCACTTCTTACGATAAAGAGGCTATATACAAAGAGGTTAAACGAGAAATAAGTCTATTCAGCAATAATAAGTACATACTTTCCGAATTAGAAACCATTGTTAACGGACACAAAGATAATATTCTGACAATTCTCAGAAAAGAGGTGCCTATGTCAGATTCCGACTATCGACTGCTATGCCTATATCTAGCTGGATTCTCTGCAAAAGCAATCAGTGTATTTACAAATGATTCAACAAGTAATATCTATACAAGAAAGTCTCGCTTAAAGCAAGAGATTATCCGTATCAACCCTACTAATTGTGAGAAAATAATTTCTCATTTGTAATTTTCATTAATTACTAAAATGTTACGATGTTTATATAAAGTCAATAGTTATCTAAAGACGTATATAATTCATATTATCAATATTTTACAATTCAAACAAGTTTATTGTAAGATTTTTAAACTTAGCAATAGTTCTATATAATTAATAATCAATCATTTAAACAATAATTTTGTAAGGCTATTTCTTATCAATTTCTTAGCCTTTATGAATTGCATGTAGTAATTTTGCAGTAACAATTTTTCAAAAACAACAACTATGAAAACTAAGACAAAATTCTTGATTGCTTTATTAAGCTTAATTACTATTAGTATGCCTACTTTATTGGCTGCAAATGATGACAATGATACTGACCCTGTATATGTTCCCGTTACAGTCAGACCTACATTAGAGGGTCAGAACCCACACCGCGGATTACTCTCACCTTTCGAATGTTACTACACCGCTGGAACTCTATACGTTTCCTCTTTAGAGGATATAGGAGAAGCGAATGTAACATTAGCAAACTTGTCTGGAGCCAATACTTGGACTTCAACAATATCTGGAGTAGATTGTGTCTGTATTGAAATGGGTAATATTAAAGGGCAGTTTTGTATCACAATTCAGACAGCTTCACAAATCTATGAAGGGACGTTTGCGGTAGCAGAATAATCGCATTAAATAGGTAGCACTAAATATTTAGCTGATTTTGATACTATCTATCTCGTATTATCTTCACACGCAATCACTATACAACATAGATATTTATCAATTGCAGAACTCAGCATTAAGAAAAATATATTTACGTTTTCTACTTTACACTTTATTTGCTATCTTTGCCATTATAAAATTGTAAAGATATGAATATTGTAAAGTTTGTATTTAATCCTATACAGGAAAATACATACCTTCTTTGGGATGAAAGTCGTGAATGTATCATAATTGATGCGGGCAATGCGTCAGCAGCAGAGAATTCGCGGTTGACCGACTTTATTTCAGAATATGATTTAAAGCCGGTCTTTGTTGTAAATACACATGGACATTTTGATCATCTGCTTGGTGTTAACTACTTAAAACAGAGATACGGTGTAAAGTTTGCTCTCTCTTCAAAAGATGAGTATTTACGAAGCATGGCTAAGGCAAGTTGCGCCATGTTTGGTTTAGATATTGACATAGAGGTTCCTCAGATTGACATCGACCTTGATACTGTAGAGTGTATCTCTTTTGGCAATACAGAACTTAAAGTAATTAAGACCCCAGGACATACTCCTGGAGGAGTATCGCTATACGAGCCTATATCTGGTCATATTTTTACAGGCGACACACTATTTCGTGAAAGTATAGGCCGAACAGATTTGCCTGGAGGTGATTATAGTTCTTTAATAAACTCTATCCTAAAGAATCTCATCCCACTTGGAGATAATACCATTATTTACCCTGGTCATAGTGATAAATCAACTATAGGTCATGAGTCTTTATACAATCCATTTGTAGTCGAGGCTCTTAATGGCGAAATTAACTACTAAAATCATGCGTATAGATATTATTACCGTTGTTCCCGAATTACTCTCCTCTCCACTTAATGAGTCAATACTAAAAAGGGCTCAGGAGGGAGGCTATGCGCAAATAGTAATACACAATTTGCGAGATTATACAGATGATAAACGTAGGACTGTTGACGACTATCCATTTGGCGGAGAAGCTGGTATGGTAATGAAAATAGAGCCTGTTTTTCGTTGTATAGAAAAACTGAAGAGTGAGCGAGATTATGACGAGATTATCTTTACATCACCAGACGGAATACAGTACAACCAGCACGAAGCAAACCGCCTATCTACGCTTGAGAATATAATCATACTCTGCGGCCACTATAAGGGGGTGGATTATCGCATTAGAGAGCATCTTATTACACGAGAAATCTCTATTGGAGACTATGTACTTACAGGCGGTGAACTTGCAGCTGCAATTATCACAGACTCTGTAGTTCGTCTGCTCCCAGGTGCTATTGGAGATGAGGCGTCCGCCCTTACAGACTGTTTCCAGGATGATTTACTTGCGCCACCGGTATATACCCGTCCTGCTGAATTTAATGGGTGGAAAGTACCAGAGGTGCTTACATCAGGTAACTTTGCCGAGATTGCAAAGTGGCAGGAGGAACAGGCATACGAAAGAACCAAAGCGTTAAGGCCCGACCTGCTGGAGTAGTTTTAATATTAGCTATTGTACACTATCCGTTAGCCATAATACAAACGCCTACAGGCTCGTAGGCGTTTGTATTTACACGATAAACCGTCTAATAACTATTTAATTCTCTTTTGATGTGGGAGCAATTAATATCCAAATCAAAAGCCCGATATCGTTAATGATACAGTTGAAATAATACAGCTATACCACATGTAAAGATTATCCATTTTCTGAGATTACAACAAATTATTTCCTATAGTTGCGGTATTCTCAGTGATTTTTTTTATTTTTGCATTTGACAATTTTTAATACGAATGAGATATTTTATCATTGCCGGAGAGCCGTCGGGAGATCTGCACGGTAGCAAACTAATGAAAGGCATCACAATAGAGGATTGTGATGCTCAATTTCGTTTCTGTGGAGGAGATCGCATGATTAGTATTGGAGGCAAAGAGGGATTGGTAAAACACTATAAAGAGATGTCCTTTTTTGGTTTTATGCAGGTCCTACGCAATCTAAAAACCATCTTTTCGCAAATTGATGAGTGTAAAAAGGCCATTGATGAGTTTTGTCCTGACACTATAATCCTCATTGACTACCCTTCATTTAATATGCGTATAGCAAAATGGGCTAAACATAGAGGGATAAAAGTTTATTATTACATCGCTCCTAAAGTGTGGGCTTGGAAAGAGTGGAGAGTAAAGAGCATACGTAAATATGTGGACCGTCTATACACAATCTTCCCATTTGAGACAGAGTACTTCCGTCGCAAAGGTATTGAACCTACATTCTGTGGCAACCCTCTTGTTGATGATATTGCAGAGTGCAAAAAGTTACTACCATCACGAGAGGAGTTTATAAAGGCAAATAATCTTGACAATCGTCCGATTGTAGCACTTCTTGCAGGTAGTCGCACATCGGAGATTAAGGCAAATCTTCCTGACATGGTTGCCCTATCCAAGCGTTTTTCTGATTATCAGTTTGTATTAACTGCCGTACCTTGGATAGATAAGAGTGTTTATCAACACTATATAGGTAGTAATTCAGCTATACGCTATGTATGCAATCAGACTCAACAGACTCTTGCCCATGCGGAGGCTGCGATAGTTACCTCCGGAACGGCTACACTCGAAACAGCGTTAATGGGAATTCCTGAAATGGTATTGTATCACATACCAAAATTATACGAGGTTTTACGTCCTTACGTCCTCAAGATACCTTTTGTCTCTCTTGTCAATATAAATTTAAACAGAGAGGCTGTACGTGAAATTGTATGTGCAAAGATGAATATTGATGAGGCGGCTGCCGAATTAGCTTCCATCCTCAAAGGTGGTGCAAAACGTGAAAAGATGCTTTCCGACTTTGCCGAACTCAATGAGCTTATCGGAGGTCAAGGTGCCTCTAACCGTTTTGCAGCTAATATTGTAAAGAGTTTGAGATAATGAAAATTGTAGTACTTGAAAATATTTTTTCTGACAAAGAGCCATATATCACACTGCGTCCAGACAACGCTGTTCTAAGAAATAATGACGATTTTTATATTCCACATTTTTCAGAAGACATTAGATGTGGTTGCGGTCTTGTAATACGTATTACCCGCCTTGCAAAATGCATTGCCCCTAAGTTTGCATCACGTTGCTATGACTCAATTACTGTAGGCGTAACTTTTATCGCAAGAGATATTTTAGATTTATCTCTTGCAGAACATCGTCCATGTGATGAAGCATACGCCTTTGACCACTCAACAGCCATTGGAACGGAATGGATTGAGCCTCAAAGTCTTGGTGATGGAGTTGTAACAATGACAATTGGAGCGAGTAAACAAACATTCTCTGTATCGACACTCAAAGAGAGTATAGATTCATGTATTGCCATAGTCTCTCAAAAGTTAACCCTAAAAACGGGAGACTTAGTCTTTATCGCTATGCCACAGCAGGTTAAAATCCAAGGAGGGGATAATATTGTAGCTACACTAAACGATAGTCAGACTCTTAACTTCCAAATAAAATGAGAAAGATTATAGCGTTATTCTTTGCACTACTATCTATTGTTAGCTGCAAAGAGAATGGAGATATTACACCTGAGATTCCTCAAACTACAGAAGAGAAGCCTACAGAGTATAAGATTGGTGATTTATATGATGTTGACGGTGTAAAAGGTCTTGTTTTTAGGGTTGATGAGGGTGGCACATCCGGCCTTATCGTCTCTATGACCGAGCCTGAGACAATGCTTGCATGGGGCTTAGAGCATGTACTTATCGGCTCTTCTATTCGCACTTCCGGAGAGCAGAACACTGCAATTATATACTCTCTTACTGATTGGGAGGCTAAATATCCGGCATTTGCTTGGTGCAAATCACTCGGCAATGGTTGGTACATTCCATCAGTCAACGAGCTAAAAGAGTTACTTTTAATAGGTAGTAGTAATACATTTGCTCAGGCTATTATTGACAATAAAGCCACGCCTTTTGCCTCTGATTACAAATATCTATCATCTACAGAGATGGATGAGTTTTAGGTATATCTTGTAGATTCTGCCACAAATAAGGAGTCGGCAAATTATAAAAATACACCTATCACGTTAGAGCAGTTCACGCCTTTTAATATGCTAATACATCAAACTTTAGAGAAATATAATCTCATTTTAGCCTCAGCCTCTCCTCGTCGCAGAGAGTTGCTTGAACAATGTGGGATAAAATTCACTCTGGCAGACAAATTTGAGTGTAATGAGACATATGATATCTCTATGCCTGTAAATCAAGTTGCCACACATTTAGCGCGCCTTAAAAGTGATGCATATCCTAAGTCTCTACAGACAAACGATATACTGCTGACAGCTGATACTATCGTCATTGTTGACAACACAATTTTAGGCAAACCAACTGATAGAGATAATGCTGTTGCTATGCTAAGAATGCTCTCCGGACGTACCCATATAGTAACCACAGGTGTTACTCTTCGTACTGCAGATAGAGTTCACTCTTTCAGCGTTTCAAGTTCTGTTCGCTTTAGAGAGATATCCGATGAGGAGATTAACTACTATATTGATACTTACAAGCCTTTTGATAAAGCCGGAGCATACGGTATTCAAGAGTGGATAGGATATGTAGCAATTGAAGGTATTGAAGGGTCGTATTTTAATGTAATGGGACTACCCGTACAACGTGTATATGTCGAATTAGAGAGGTTTCTAACTCAGCAATTTGTTTAATTCTAAAAAAATTTATATTTTTGTTGAATTGAATATAAAACAGAGAACTATATGGCTCAATTTAATCCAACTAATTATAAACTAATTTGTGTTGCTACCGGAGAAGAGTTTGAAGATGCAGGATGGACTCTTGACTACTCCGGTTATGACAAGCCCTCTTTAGTGAGAGCTATTTATGCAAACAAGCAACTTACATTAGATGACTCACAGTCAGGACTATATAAATTCCGTGATTGGCTTCCTATAAGGCGACTTCTTAAGTGTGATGCAGCCCCTGTAACATATAGAAGCGAGGGTCTTGCCAAAGCTTTGGGTTTAGAGAATCTATACATCACTTTCAATGGTTACTTCCCTGAGCGTGGAGCTAAGATGATGACATGCTCATTTAAAGAGACTGAGGCATACAGCGTTTGTGCTCGTACAGACGAAAATTGCAACAAAATACTCGTTGTTGCATCTGCAGGAAACACAGCAAGAGCATTTGCAAAGGTATGCTCAGACAACAACATTCCGTTGCTACTCTCTGTTCCCGAAGATAATTTGAATGCTATGTGGTTTACAGAGCCGCTTAATGATTGTGTAAAGTTGATTAGCTGTTGTAAGGGAGGCGACTATTTTGACGCTATTCACTTGAGCAACTTGGCACTTAAATCCCCGATGTTCTACGCTGAAGGTGGTGCAAAAAATATCGCACGTCGTGATGGTATGTCAACTACAGTTTTGTCAGCAGTTACGACTATAGGCCGCATTCCAGACTACTACTTCCAGGCTGTAGGTAGTGGAACGGGAGCTATTGCGGCATGGGAGGCAAATATGCGTCTTATTGAGGATGGCCGTTTTGGAGATAATGTAATGCGACTTATGGTATCTCAAAATGCTCCATTCCTTCCAATGTATGAGGCATGGAAGGCTGACTCTCGTGCGATGCTTCCTTATGATGATGATCAAGCTCGTAAAGATGCGGAGACTATCGATGCCAAGGTGCTTTCAAACCGTAAACCGCCATATTCACTTGCCGGTGGATTATATGATGCTCTCAAGGCGACGAATGGAGATATTTTAATGGCAGACAATTTGCAGGCTAAAGAGGCTGCGCAGCTATTCCTTGACACAGAGGGTATTGATATTCATCCAGCTCCCGCTATTGCTCTTGCAACTTTGATTGATCAGTTAAACAAGGGTAAGATTGACCGTAAGGCAACTATAATGCTCAACATTACCGGTGGTGGAGAGAAGCGTGCAACAGAAGGTAAACAGCTATGGTATCTCAAGCCGAGCTTAATATTCAACCTTGATCCGAATGAGGCCGAGGTGGTTGAAAAAGTAGAAAACCTATTCAAAAATTAATATGTATCCGATAAAATTTAAGCCGATACTCAAACAACACATCTGGGGTGGAGAGGCTCTTCTTGAGATAAAGAGGGGTCAAAGACTTCGTGTTGATAAATCAAAGACTTATGGAGAGAGCTGGGATGTTTCGGGTATTGACAAAGATATTTCGGTTATATCGAATGGTTTTTTAAAAGGCAACAACCTTCAAGAGGCTATTGAAGTCTATATGGGGGAGATTGTTGGAGAGAGTATTTTCGAGCAGTTTGGTCTTGAGTTTCCACTTCTACTAAAGACATTACACTGCAAAGATAAGACCTCTGTACAAGTGCATCCTAACGACGATTTGGCTGCAGAGCGTCATGGTTCTTGTGGTAAGACCGAGATGTGGTATGTTGTTTCGGCAGAACCTGGAGCTTTGCTTCATATCGGTTTTAAAGACCCTAAGATATCTCGTGAGCAGTATATAGAAGCTGTTGCAAAAGGCCGTATTGCTGAGATAATAGAGCCCGTAAGTGTTAAGGCTGGTGATGTTTTTCTTATCCCTGCCGGGACCGTACACTCTATCTCCGGAGGTGTAACCCTTATCGAAATTCAGCAACCTGTAGATTTGACCTATCGCATATTCGATTGGAACAGAGTCGATAAGGATGGTAAATCTCGTGAGCTACATACAGCCTATGCTGTAGATGCAATCGACTTCTCTTCAAATATAAAGGAGTGTAAGAAGGAGTATCAGCCTATTATAAATAAAGCCGTTCAGATTGCAACGTGCGACTACTTTACATGCAACATCATAAAGGTTGATGGTGTAGCAGAACGTAATCTATCAGAGTTAGACTCTTTTATTCTCTACTACTGCACAGAGGGGGAGGCTGAAGTTATTACCGACGGAGGCAATGAGAGCATAAAGCGAGGAGAAGTATTGCTCATTCCTGCAGACAATAATGAGATTGCAATTAAAGGCTCTACTACTCTACTTGAGTACTATATAGATTAATAGATATATTTTTCCACCAAAGGCAATAATACGGCAGTACCAAAACCTGTCAAAGCCATGGCTAGACCTGACATTGCGCCCTCGACTGCTCCAAGTTCGATGGCGCGAGCTGTTCCTATCCCATGCGAAGCTGCGCCAAGAGCAAAGCCTTGAGCCATTGGGTCTTTAACTCCGCTTATATGCAGTAATCTTGCACCACATATACTACCAAGTACTCCCGTACAAAAGACCACAACAGAGGTTACTGCGACCACTCCCCCACGAGGTTCACTAATTGCAATTGCGATAGGTACTGTTACAGATTTTGGAGCTATCGAAGTAATTATATCTCGCTCTATACCGAAGATCATAGCAATACCAACCACCAAACCAATACCAACAACACATCCTGCAATTGTAGCACCAATAACGGGCAGAGTAGCCCTTTTAAGTCTTTCAACATGCTCATACATTAGGTAACCCAAAGCTACTACTGACATACCAAGAGCAAAGTCGAGAAAAGCAACAGACTCCTTGTAGTGTGAATATTCTATATCTGCAATCTTTAAAAACACAATAACAGCTACAGCAGTCAGTAGCACCGGATGAAGTAGCATCATTTTCGTTTTACGAAACAGATAACCACTAAGTAAAAATATGCCGATTGTAATCGTTAGTAGAAATAGATCCGATTTTATAATAGTCTCAATCATTGCTCTTACGATTTAAGAGTTGGAACACCCATCCTACAGCGACAATAACGCCAAACGTACTTACAATCGTAGCTACGACTATAGCCACGATATTATCCATAATCACCTCATAAGACTCTATAAGTCCAACCCCAAAGGGGACAAAGAATAGCGCCATTGTCCCCAATAGGAATTTGGCAGGCTTACGCACAGTCTCTCCATTAACTATCCCACTACAGAGTAGAATAAAAAGGAGTAGCATGCCTATAATATTGCCCGACAAATACCCATCAATAACTATTGATAGGCAGTTACCGACAAGCCAACAAGAGAGGATAACAAAGAGCCCCTTCATTACTTAACAGGAGTTATGAAGAATGTGAATGCCTGATGTTTGTATGGTATTCTATACTGCTCAAGAGGTAATGCTCCCCAGCTATCCTCGCAGACAATTCCTGACTGAATCTTATCAATATTCACATATGTATTACCATCTGTCTCAAGCAGTTGTGGATACTTGCGATAGTCGTGTGAGTGAATATCAATCTGGCTCATTGGGTACGGTATCGCCGTAGCCGAGAACGGCTTAATGGATGTAAACTTAAAACCTGTACCAGTACTATCAGTAATTGTCCAATATCTCAAATCGCAGTGTGCGCCACTCTCCTGAGGGCGTGAATAGGTCATACAGAACTGGTCAGCAACACTCTGCTTATAGACTCCTATTGGCGTACTACTCTTTCGGTCTGCATAGCTCTCTGAAGCACCAGCACCATAGAATTCTATAGTGTTAAAACTCTCAGGCATAGCAAACTCAACACCAAAGCGAAGCATACCCTTAATATCAAACTTTGGCTTACCAGGCGACATAAGCAAACCAGCGGTAATACAACCATCGCCATCAATTTCATAGCTCACCTTTACCTGCATACCAATCTCAGCATAGCTATACTCTGCAGTAACAATAACCCTATTCCCCTCTTCTCGCATCTGGAACAGATCCATATAGGTCTCTGCATTTCTAAACGCCTTCCAAGAGTGATAATAGATCGCACTTGAGTTGCGCTTACGGGTTCCGTAGTCATTCTCAGTCATTGCACGATAGAACTGAGGAAAAATAGGCTTTGAAATAAGTTGCTTACCATTATATATATAGCTATAGAGGCGACCGCGGCCATCAAAGGATACCTTAAAGTCTATGCCTGTCACTGTCCTACTCTCCAAATCAAGAACTGGGGCTGCTTTCGATATATTGGCCTTCATCATCTCTTTGTCAAATGTATGATACTCAAATGGTCTAATAACAAACTGATTATATGCCACGCAATGGCCTGCATTCAGTAGCGCCTCATCGCTCTTGAGCAGATAACGCACCGTAAGTATCACCTCTCCACGCAGAGCCTTAATATCAACCTCCTTATACCCCAACTCGATATTCATACGCATCTGTGCAGGGATATTGAGTTGTTCAACCGTACCAGAGAGCTTTTTCACGCCATTCTCTGTAATCTCCCACTCTAAGCAGTAATTATCGAGATTGCGGAACATATTCTCATTATAGACCTCTACAACGCCATTTTTAACATCCGCATCCGAAGTCCAAATATTCTGATACTGGTGCCATACTTCACGTGCGCTAGGGTGAGGTTTACGAGATGCAGAGATAAAGCCATTATTACAGAATGTTTCATCGCTTGGGTCATAATCGTTATAGCAGCCACCATATCGGTAAAATATAACACCTGTCTGCGGATCTTTCCACGCCAATGCTTGGTCAACAAAATCCCATATAAAGCCACCTTGATAGGTTGGATACTTACGAATCAAATCCCAATACTCCTTAAGGCTACCTACTGAGTTGCCCATTGCGTGAGAATACTCACATTGGATAAGTGGGCGTGTTGGATTACCATTAAGATATTGCTCGCACTCTGAATATGATGCGTACATAGGACACTCAATATCAGAATTATAATTCTTCGGTATATCCTTGTAGCTCATATGGCTTGCCTGCTCATACTGCACAGGTCGAGTCTTATCGTAACTTTTAATCCAGTCGTAGCACGCATGGAAGTTCTTTCCATTTCCAGCCTCATTACCAAGACTCCAAACAATTACAGAAGGGTGGTTATAATCACGAAGCACAACTCTTTGATTACGAATAAGATGTGCAGTTTTATAATCCTCTCTATGAGCAAGACTCTTATCGCCATAGCCCATACCGTGAGACTCGATATTAGCCTCATCAACAACATAAATTCCGTACTTATCACACAGATCATACCACAGCGGAGAGTCTGGATAGTGGCAAGTTCGGACTGCATTGAGGTTATGTTCCTTCATAATCTTAATATCTCGTAGCATATCCTCATAAGTAAGAGCATATCCACGCTCCGGATTCATCTCATGACGATTAGCGCCCTTAACAAGAATTGCCTTCCCATTTACAAGGAGCTGATTATTCTTAATTTCAACACTTCTAAAACCAACATTAAATGCTGTCGCTTCAGTAGGTGTTGCAACAGTGAGTTTATACAGATAAGGAATCTCGGCACTCCACGCCTTAACATCTTTAATCTCAACCACATCAGTTGCTTTACCGGACTTCGGAGTAAGGCGATTTTTATAATAAGGATTATTGTTTGCATCTGAAAGCACGACTTCCACCCACTTCACACCCGCAGTTACATCAACATTTAGATTAAGTACGCCATCTTGATAGTTATTTGCAAGAGTCGCAGTAAACTTAACATCCTCAATATGAGCCTTATCACGAGCATATATGTAACAATCACGAGCAATACCACTCAGGCGCCAAAAGTCCTGATCCTCAAGATATGAACCATCGCACCAACGATGAATCTCCATAGCAAAGAGGTTACGCTGACCAGCCTTGACATACTTTGTAATATCAAACACAGCCTCAAGTTTACTATCCTCACTATAGCCAACCATTTTACCATTAACCCACATCTTAAGATTGGATGTTGCAGAGCCGATATGAATACAAATCTGCTTACCACGCCACTCTGCCGGCACATCAATATAACGACGATACAGACCACGATGATTGTTGAATTGAGGTACTATTGGTGGGCAATCTACAAATACATTATCCCAAGCATAACCTTTATTGCTATATACAGGGTCGCCATAGCCATTCAACTCCCACAGTCCAGGAACAGGCATTACGCCCCACTGCGAATCATCGTAATTCGGAGCGTAAAAATCAGTAGGATAAGTATCAGTCAGATGTTTGTACCAAACGAACCTCCACTCTCCTTCAATAGTCTGATAATTTGGAGATGTGCTATAGCCACTACCTGCAATCGCCTTGTCCACAGTAGGATAGAGTATAAAACTTGAGCGCATAGGCATTCTGTTTACCTCTACGACTTTCGGATTCTGATAAGGATAAATAACACCTGTGGCATGAGCTGTAAACACACTCAGTAATGCCAATAACAGAAGATTCTTTTTCATAGATTTAGGTATTTTCTACAAAGTTAGTAAAAAATATGAGAATTACACTTCTCCTTTCAAAAAACTAATTATGAATACAAGGGTTTATAGCATAATAGAAACAACAAAGACGCCCCAAAAAGGCGTCTTTGTGTGTTGAGCTGCCGGGACTCGAACCCAGAACGACAGAACCAAAATCTGCTGTGTTACCATTACACCACAGCTCAAACAATTGCTCGTAAGCGGTGGCAAAGATAATCAAACTTTTTTATGTTTCAAAAAAATATGAGATTATTTATTCAAAAGTTTACTCATGAATTTTTCCCTTTTCACAACAAATCTCACATGTTCTCCTTCCCCTATTATACCCCGTTCATCACGTACTGCAACTGTAAATATCAGTTTACGCCCTTCTACCGCTGTAAGCACAGCTGTTGCAGAAATCAAAGCGTCGAGGGCTGAGGGTTTAATATGCGTTGTATTAATATGAGAGCCAACTGTCGTCTCTCCCTCCTCAAGATATGGAGCGACAGCCTTCATAGCTGCGTTTTCCATAAGAGCCACCATGGCAGGAGTTGCAAATACATCCATATCACCTGAGCCAAGAGCATTTGCTGTATTAGTACTATCAACAACTATAGTTGATGTATAAGATAATCCGGTCTCCATATATCTAAATTTTACCCTGCAAAAATACTACTTTGTTCTATAATTCGTTATATTTGCGGAGGAATTTATGAAAAAATTAATCTGCATACTGCTTTTGCTACCTCTTCTCTGTCCAACCATTTATGCACAGAGGCGCAAAGAGCGTGCAATATGGCATAGCGAGTGGGTTGTAGAGAAGGGGGATTCTATTCCCATGTTCCACATAACCCCTGTCCGCAAATATGCCCGCAAGCCGGACATGCGTCGCTATGCCCGTATGGTAAGAGCTGTAAAACGTGTATATCCTATAGCAGAAGAGGCCCGAACTCTTATGGCCACAATGGAGCAAGAGCTACTCGCACTTCCTAATAAAAAACGACAAAAACTATACATAAAAGGTATTGAAAAACGACTTATTCGTGAATATACTCCTGTATTAAAGAAGATGACTATCTATGATGGAGCCGTACTTCTCAAGTTAATAGATAGGCAGGTTGATGATACAGCTTTTGAGATTATAAAAGAGTTTAGAGGGGGCTTTGAGGCTAGTATGTGGCAGGCCCTTGCGAAAATATTTGGAAACAATCTAAAGACAAGTTACGATCCCGAGAAAGACGACCGCCTGCTTGAGCAGATTGTAAATTTATACGAGAAAGGTCTGCTTTAGTTTTTTTTGCATCTTTTGCCTAAATAATCCATTGAATTATAGGGATAAATTGTCGCATTTACACTTCAAAGAGATGAGATAGTAAATAATTAGTTAATATACTCATGGTATACAATAAAAATCCCTAACTGATTGGCTGGTAAACCACTAGATGAATTTGGAACTTTACAGAAATTTTGGTAAATTTGTACCAATGCACTGAACTACAGCAAGTTAAAAAATTTAACTGGGAATTGGGTGCTTTGGAAATCATGTGGAAATTAAGTGGAATTTGTTGTACACCTGTGATATATTAATCAAAAAAAGAGTAAAGAGTAAAGAGAAAAAAGCAAAGGGTGTGCGTAAAGTGAAATTAATTTACTACCTTTGTGAATAAAAGTTTATGTTATGAAGAGATTTACGTTATTATTTGTCGCTTTTTGCACATTTTTAAGTGCGTGCTCCACTAACGGTAGCTATGTGGTTACCTCTCCTGATGGTAGATTGTCGGTAGTTGTTACGGTTGATAACGGAACAACATATAGTGTCGCACTTGACGGCAAAACGGTGCTCTTTCCCTCGGCTGTGGCTCTGAGGTTGGAGGATGGCTCGATGATAGGTGGTGGCAAGGTTAGAGGTGTTGACCGAGATAGCTATTGTGGCAGTGTTGCGACAGCACTCTACTTCAGGGAGCAGGTTGAGGATTGTTATAACTCGATGCTCATTAGGTACAATGATGACTCAGCCATTGAGTTCCGTGCCTATAATGAGGGCGTAGCTTACCGCTTTGTGACAGATAGAGATGAGCCGTTTACGGTGCAGGATGAGGTTGCGGCCTTTGACTTTGGTGAGCCGCACAACTGCTGGATAGCCTACAATAACCTGACGGGTACCAAGAGCGATAAATACTTTACCTCTTTTGAGAATAGATATAACTATCTGCCTATAAATCAGATAGATGGTTTGCGTCTTGCCTTTACTCCCGTTGTGGTGAATGTTGACGGTGTTAAGGTCTGTATTGCCGAGAGTGATGTGGAAAACTATCCGGGTATGTTTATCGCTAATGGAGATGGCGACTACATCCTTGACGGTACATTTGCCCCTGTGCCTTCGGCGGTAGAGGTTGGTGGACATAATAAGTTGCAGGGGATTGTCACTGCTCGTTACAACTATATTGCCAAGTGCGAGGGTGAGAGAACCTTCCCGTGGCGCATTGTTCAGGTGACAGATGATGAGTGCGACTTGGCCACCTCGGATATGGTCTATCTGCTTGCATCGGAGTGTAGGGTCGAGGATACATCGTGGATTAAGCCTGGTAAGGTTGCATGGGAGTGGTGGAATGCTTGGGGACTTACCGATGTTGGTTTTAAGCCTGGTATAGATACCCGAACATATAAGGCTTATATCGACTTTGCAGCAGAGTATGGCGTGGAGTATGTTATCCTTGATGAGGGTTGGGCTACTAAGTATAAGAACGACCTGCTCGATGTTATCCCTCAGATAGATATGGAGGAGATTGTTAATTATGCCGCATCTAAGGACGTGGGTATTATCCTCTGGGCGGGTTATAACGCCTTTAATGCCGATATGGAGCGTATCTGTAGCCACTATGCACAGATGGGAGTCAAGGGATTTAAGATTGACTTTATGGATCGTGATGACCAGCTGATGAACGACTTTTATTATGCCGCAGCTGAGGTCTGCGCTCGCCATAAACTGATGATAGACTTCCACGGCTGTGCTAAGCCGACGGGGTTGAATAGAACTTACCCTAATGTGGTGAACTTTGAGGCGGTATTCGGCTTGGAGCAGATGAAGTGGAGCAAGCCGAGCGTCGACCAGATGGAGTATGATGTAACAATGCCGTATATCCGTATGGTTGCAGGGCCGATAGACTATACTCAGGGTGCTATGCTCAATGCTACAAAGAGTGAGTATAAGCCTGATTATAAGCGACCTATGAGTCAAGGTACTCGTTGTCACCAGCTGGCTGCATACGCGGTATTCTTCTCGCCACTATCTATGCTTTGTGATACTCCGAGTCACTACCGTAAGGAGGTTGAGTGTGCGAAGTTTATCGCCTCTGTGCCTACGGTGTGGGATGAGAGCGTGGTGCTTGACGGTGCTATTGGCGACTATATTATCACAGCTCGCCGTAAGGGTGATTGTTGGTATGTGGGCGGAATGACTGATTGGTCTGCACGCAGTGTTGCGGTTGACCTCTCAAAACTCGGTATTGCAGCCGGTAGCAGGGTAGAGCTCTTCTGTGACGGAGCTAAGGCCGATAAGGTGGCAACAGATTATGACCACAAGTATATAGATTTGCCGGCAGATGGCGTTATTGATATTGGTATGGCTCCTGGTGGTGGATTTATGATGGTGATAAAGTAAATAATAGGTTGGCGTTGCCAACCTATTATTTAGTTAATATACTCATGGTGTACAATAAAAATCCCTAACTGATTGGCTGGTAAACCACTAGATGAATTTGGAACTTTACAGAAATTTTGGTAAATTTGTACCAATGCACTGAACTACAGCAAATTAAAAAATTTAACTGGAAATTGGGTGCTTTAGTTTTTTTGCATCTTTTACTAAATAGTCCATTGAATTATAGGGATAAATTGTCGCATTTACACTTCAAAGAGATGAGATAGTAAATAATTCATATTATTTACAGTGTTTTTTGTCATTTTTTAGTATCTTCGCACCGTTATATTGTCTAATACGTAAACTATATACAAGATGTTTGAAAATTTAACCGAGAAACTTGAACGCTCGTTCAAAATCCTCAAAGGCGAGGGTCGCATTACAGAGATTAATGTTGCCGAGACCCTCAAAGAGATTCGTCGTGCGCTGATTGATGCCGATGTTAACTACAAAGTAGCCAAGACTTTTACCGATGAGGTAAAGACCAAAGCATTGGGTCAGAATGTACTTACAGCCATAAAACCGGGACAGATGCTTACAAAGATTGTCCGCGACGAATTGGCAGCTTTGATGGGTGGCACAGCAACTGACATCAAATTAGAAGGCAATCCTGCTGTAGTGCTTATAGCAGGTCTTCAAGGTTCCGGTAAGACAACATTCTCAGGTAAACTCGCATCATTTATCAAATCTAAGAAAGGTCGTCAGGTTCTTCTTGTGGCAGGCGACGTATATCGTCCTGCAGCGATTGACCAGCTCAAGATTCTCGGCCAGCAGATCGGCGTTGAGGTATATACTGAGGAGGGCAATAAGAACCCTGTACAGATTGCTCAAAATGCAATTGCCTATGCTCGTCAGAAAAGTATCAATACAGTGATTGTCGATACTGCAGGTCGTTTGGCTGTAGATGAGGCCATGATGGTTGAGATTACAGCAATCAAGGCTGCTGTAAACCCTTCAGAGACACTCTTTGTTGTTGACTCCATGACCGGTCAGGATGCAGTGAATACTGCTCGAGAGTTTAATGAGCGTCTTGACTTTGATGGTGTAGTATTGACAAAGCTCGATGGTGATACCCGTGGTGGTGCTGCAATCTCTATTCGCTCAGTTGTAAATAAGCCTCTGAAGTTTATCTCAAGCGGAGAGAAGATGGATACTCTTCAGGTATTCCACCCTGAGCGTATGGCAGACCGCATCTTGGGCATGGGCGATGTCGTTTCACTCGTAGAGCGTGCGCAGGAGCAGTACGATGAAGAGGAGGCCCGAAAACTAAAGAAGAAAATTGTAAAAAATCAGTTTAATTTCAACGACTTCATCTCTCAGATTAACCAAATCAAGAAGATGGGTAATCTTAAAGATCTCGCATCTATGATACCCGGCATGGGTAAACTGTTAAAGAATGTCGATATAAGCGACGATGTATTCAAGCAGACTGAGGCTATTATCAGTTCAATGACCCCTGAAGAGAGAGAGAAACCAGAGATTATCAATGCTCGTCGTCGTGAACGTATTGCTAAAGGTTCAGGCACTACTATTGCAGACGTTAACCGCCTAATGAAGCAGTTTGATGATATGCGCAAAGTTATGAAGATGGCTGCAGGTGGCAGAATGGGCATGCCAAAGATGCCTCGTGGAATGCGCAGATAGTTTAGAACTAAAAGGCCAATCGCAACAACTAAGAGCCAAAATAAAATTATGCACAAAAGCGGTTTTGTAAATATTATAGGCAACCCAAATGTTGGCAAGAGTACTCTTATGAATGCTCTTGTAGGAGAGCGACTATCTATTATCACATCTAAAGCGCAAACTACTCGCCATCGTATTATGGGAATTGTCAATGGTGATGATTTCCAGATTGTCTATTCAGACACTCCAGGTATTCTTAAGCCTAACTACAAACTTCAAGAGTCAATGATGAAGTTTGTGCGTGGTGCAGTCTCTGATGCTGACGTTATTCTATATGTTACCGATACTGTAGAGCAACCGAGCGACAGAAATAGCGATATATTGGAAAAAATTGCTCTAAGTGACATTCCGATTCTTCTAATCATCAATAAGATAGACCTCACCACTCAAGAGAAGTTGGAAGAACTTGTAGCCTTTTGGCACAACCGTCTGCCTATAGCTGAAATTATTCCGGCCTCAGCACGTGAAGGTTTTAATATAGGCGGTATATTTGATCGTATTTTAAGTCATCTTCCTCAAGGCGAGCCATTCTATCCAAAGGATACTCTTACAGACAAGACTTTGCGTTTCTTTGCATCCGAGATTATTCGTGAGAAGATTCTGACAAATTACGACAAAGAGATTCCATACTGTTGCGAAATAGAGATTGACTCTTACAAAGAGGAGGCTACAATAGACCGCATCAGCGCCACAATATATGTTGCAAGAGACTCTCAGAAAGGCATTGTAATCGGGCATAAGGGCGAGAAACTTAAGCTAGTTGGACAACAAGCCCGTGAGGATTTAGAGAAGTTCCTTGACAAGAAGGTCTTTTTACAGCTATTTGTAAAGGTTAATAGTGATTGGCGCAACTCAGATCGTCAGTTGCGTAGATTTGGCTATGAATTAGAGTAATGAAGCATCGTATTTATATACTTCTTGCCATATTTACGCTTTTGATACACACATCTGCGTCGGCTCAGTACAACCGAGAGTATTTCTTTTGGGTAGGACGTCAGCAGATGATGGAGAATGAGTTCTCAGAGGCTATCCGTACACTAAACGTACTATTACGTTTTGACAAAGATGCTCATGAGGGCTATTTCCTTAGAGGCATTGCTAAATACAATCTAGATGACCTTATTGGAGCCGAGGCAGACTTCACTATTGCCATAGATAAAAATCCGGTCTTTACCACTGCTTATACATATCGTGCCATAACACGCTCGAGATTAGGCAACTATGATGATGCACTTAAAGATTTCCGTGAGGCTATAGAACTGCGTCCCGACCTTCCAAATCCATATTTTAGTCGAGGTGTTACACGACTACTAAACCAACAATTTAGTGATGCTATAGAGGATTTTGACAACTTCATTCATTATGAAAAGAAGGTTGCCGATGCGTACCTAAATCGAGGTGTATGCTACCTATATCTTAAAGATACTGTTCGTGCTTACGAGAATTTCGATACCGCAGTACGCACTAACCGAGAAAACCCAAATAGTTATAACCGTAGAGGTTCACTTTATTTGGTTCAAAAACGTTATGATGAGGCCGAGGCCGATTTTAACAAGGCTATTGAGTGTGATTCTACAATTCCTCTTTCATTCTTCAACAGAGCGCTTGTATATAACGAAACTAATCGTCCTATGCAGTCTTTGGCCGACCTTGATAGGGTTATTGCGCTTGATTCTACAAGTTCCATAACATACTTTAACCGTGCTATAATACGCAGTAACATTGGCGATTACAATCGTGCACTTGAAGATTACAATAAAGTTGCGCACTACTCCCCTAATAATGTGCTTGTTTACTATAACCGAGCACTACTTCGCACTCAGCTTGGAGAGATTAAGGAGGCTGTTGCTGATTATAGTAAGGCCATAGAACTGTATCCCGATTTTGCAAATGCCTATCTTGGACGTAGCCACCTAAAGTACCTCCTGCGTGATAATTCAGGGGCAAAAAAAGATCGTCAAACTGCAGAGCGTAAGATTGCAGAGTACCGTTCTCGCCTCAATGACAGTACATATTCAATATACGCAGATACAACTCAAAAGTTCAATCGACTTCTCTCATTTGAGAGTAAAATTGCCGGCTCATCCTTCGAGCGTATAAAGTCCCGTGGCGCTGAAAGTGGAGATAAAATGGCACTTTTACCTCTATATCGTTTTACAATGCGTAACCGAGACTCTATCGATTTAGAGCAGTCAACCCGCCGTTTCCATTCTCAACGAGCTGAAGACTTTATTGCCAGCACTAACAACCATTTAATACAAATTTCTCGTCTTGAGACCAATATCTCTCCTGATTCGTTAGTAAAGATTAACAAATTCTATAGAGATGCTGTTAAAAATAGCTCTGAAACAAATACTTGGAGGACTCTCTTCGAACTTGCTATAAGTGAGTCGTTGATAAAACAATATACAAATGCTGTCAATACATACACATTGGCAATAGAGCAAAATCCATCCAATCCGTTCCTATATCTCAATCGTGCAGCTACTCAAGCTGAGATGATCGACTTTATCTCTTCTATAGACAACGGCTATCAGCGCCTATCGATAGAGACTGATCCTGCTCGTCGCCTACACAACTCACATACACGTACATACAACTACGACGAGGCTATATCAGACCTCAATAAAGCTATAAAGCTCCATCCGGACTTTGCTTATGCATACTATAATCGAGCTAACCTATATGCATTATCGGGTATGCTACCGGAAGCAGCAGATGATTACACAAAGGCTATAGAACTTAACCCTTATTTTGCCGAGGCTTATTACAATAGAGGACTCTTGCAGATATTTATGAAAGATACCCGAAAAGGTTGTTTGGACATATCAAAAGCCGGAGAGTTAGGTATAGCAGAGGCATATAAAGTACTTAAGGAGTACTCCGAATAGAGTGTGATACAACTAAACTTAAATTTATAACATTATGACTCAAACAATTCGTAAAAATCTCAACGACTATGCTTGGGCTCGTTGGACGGCAATGGTTCTCATTGCACTCATGATGCTTTTTGCTCACATGTTCGTTGATGTAATCTCTCCTATCAAGGAGTTGATTCAAGTTCAGCGTGGCTGGACTTCTGACATTTTCGGTACCTATGCAGGTTCAGAGTATCTACTTAACGTATGGGGATTCCTTATTGTTGCAGGTATCATTCTTGACAAGATGGGCATCCGCTTTACAGGTTTAACATCTGCTATTATTATGATTGTAGGTGCTGCAATCAAGTTCTATGCTGTAAGCAATGCCTTTATAGGTACAGGTTTTGAGGCATGGCTCAACTCTTGGTGGGTGTCATTCCCTGCTTCTGCGAAGCTCGCATCATTTGGTTTTATGATCTTCGGTTGCGGCTGTGAGATGGCAGGAATCACTGCATCAAAAGCTATGGCAAAGTGGTTTGAAGGCAAGGAAATGGCTCTTGCAATGGGTCTTGAGATGGCTTTAACTCGTGTCAGCGTATTCCTTATCTTCACAATTTCGCCACGTCTTGCCGGTATCGGTGGTGCAGACCCTTCAGTAGTACGTCCTGTAGCATTCTGCCTGGCATTACTTTGCATCGGCCTTCTGTTCTACTCTATTTTCTGTTTGATGGACAAAAAGTTTGATCAGCAGACAGGCGTTGCCGAGAGCACTGACCCTGAGGATGAGTTTAAGTTCTCGGATATCGGTAAGATATTCAGCAGCAAACTCTTCTGGATTGTTGCTTTACTCTGTGTACTCTACTATTCTGCAATTTTCCCATTCCAGAAGTTCGCAGCAAATATGCTCCAGAGTAATCTCGGACTTACAGCTACTGCCGCTGCAGATATTTTCCGTTGGTTCCCAATAGGTGCTGCATGTGTTACACCATTCCTCGGATGGTATCTTGACAAACGTGGTAAGGGCGCTACAATGCTTATTCTCGGTGCATTATTGATGATTGTTTGCCACTCTATCTTCGCAATTGTACTTCCTGCAGTTCCTAGTAAGATTATCGCTTTTGCAGCTATTATTCTGCTCGGCGTATCCTTCTCACTTGTTCCTGCAGCTCTTTGGCCATCTGTACCAAAGATTATGGACAAACGATTCCTTGGTAGCGCATATTCACTTATCTTCTGGGTACAGAACTTCGGTCTGAGCTTTATACCAATGCTTATCGGTTATGTTCTTGAGAAGAGCAACCCTGGAGTAGCAGAGCAGATAGAGGCTGGCGTTGCTGGTGCAGCATATAACTACACCTACCCAATGCTCGTCTTTGTAGGCCTCGGCATTCTTGCTCTCATCTTCGCACTCTACCTCAAGGCTGACGACAAGAAGAATGGTTACGGCCTTGAAGAACCAAATATTAAATAGCAACAAAGACTTTATACTTATTAACAAAAAGAATATGGAGACGATTAGTCTCCATATTCTTTTATCAACAGCTAATGCAAATATCTACTACGCTATCTATAGTTTTATTATCTCTTGCATACGTCAAGCACCTCGATAATCTTATCACACATCGCACTCCAACTAAAACGTTTACGCTCGATAACTATATTTTTTCTAAAGCGTTCCAAATTATCATCCCTATATAGGCTCTCGATTGCATCGACAATACCTTCAACTGTCGGAGGTGTAACATAGCCTACCTTATCATCCGGAACAATCTCCGGTAGGCCTCCAACATCAGTAACAATCATCGGAGTATAGAAGTTATAAGCGATCTGCGTTACACCGCTCTGTGTTGCAGTCTTATATGGTAGCACAAGTGCATCAGCCACCGAGAAGTAGTACTTCACATCTTCATCGGCAACAAATAGGTCATGAAGAATTACACTCTGCCCCAATTTCTCAAGTTGCGATTCATACTTCTGTTTATCCTCATAAAACTCGCCCGCAACTATCAGTTTAAGGCCATCTCGGCGTACTTTTTCCCATGCTTGAAGAAGTATATCAAGTCCTTTATACTCACGGATTAAGCCAAAGAAGAGAAGATAATTAACATTTTCATCCAACTTCAGATATCTGCATGCCTCACTTCGTTCTACTCGACTACCAAAGGATGAGAAAATTGGGTGCGGTGAGAATAGCGCAGGAGCTTTTGTATAGTGTTCAAGCTCCCCATGTACCTGCTCCGACATATAGACAAAGCCATCTACAGCTCCAAGATAGTAGTGGTTAAATGGTTTATCTGTAATATGATGCTCGTGAGGTTCGACATTGTCAATCTGACAAATCACCTTTGTCTTACCATTTCGGCGAGCTATACGTGCAATAGTTCCGAAACAAGGGGCCATAAATGGAGTCCAATACTTCATCAACACCATATCCGGAGCCTCCTTACGAATACGATTGCCAACAGCAATCCAATTCACCGGATTACAAGTATTAACAATCCGTTCTATTTGCAAATCCTCAGGAGCCGGTGTATCCACTGTTTGACTTTTTCCAGGGAAAAGTATTGATGGATATTGTAAAGAGAATGTATATATCTTCACCTCGTCACCACGATGAATATATTCACGAGCCATAGTCTGCATTATCGTTGCAAGACCACCTCTATATGGATGCGCAGGGCCAAGTATTACAATCTTCATAGACTATTTCCACTCAAAGGATGCACGACATGCCACTACCCCATCTTCACGAGTAATCTCAAAGAGAGTTGTTTCATCAACCGTCTGCATGCCAACTGTTAGCTTCTGGCCCAATACACACTCATTCATAAAATGGACATCAAGACGGAATGGGCAATTTTGCTTGAGCAACTCTATATCCAACATATCTACCATTAGGCCTATATATCGCATAGTATTCATGTGGCAATTAAAGTCGATATCACTATATACCACTATATGCTCCTTTACTACCTCAGGCTCTATTGGTCGAAGTCTCTTTGGCTGTTCACAAGGAGATAGAGCCTCACAAATATAAGGGTTATACAACTCCTCTATTGTCTCAAGATTCACAGGGACTCTACGCACATAGTCCAACATACACCACTGAGAAAGTGCTCGAATAAACATTTTCCCATCTTTATCTGACAATGTAAAATTACGCGTAGATACCAATCTTGTATTCTGATTAACCCATGTTGTAAGGTCAAATTCAGTGAACTGCTCTGGACGTGAATCTACCTCAAAAACTAATTTAGAGAGTACCCATGTAAGGTTCTGTGGAGATAGAGCATCTACTCCAAAACCTTTTCCCTGAGCATCTATGCCCGCTGTATTAAGTATATAGTTACCTAATGAATCTATAGTTGCACGATATGTAAAATCTACATTCTGTGTTGCAACTTGATAATGATAAGTTGTTTGATTTTTCATATTGCAAATATTGCACAATCTTTATAAATAATTATATATCAATACATTACAGCTGTTTTCAAAATTACACCGCAACAAACCCGCAACAAAAATGCTGAAAATAGGCTATTTTGAGGTGCAAGAGACGTGTTGCTACGCCTCTGTATCTCCGCCACCGCATGGGTGGTAAGATAGTGCAAAGGTACAAAAAAAGTGTGATTTTTTCAAACCACACAAAAACACACACGATATTGGCGGTACATCGTGCAAAGTATGCGCTTTTTTATCTACTCACATTCTATATCCTCACGCTCCAATGCGAATTGATAGTCGCTCATATCATCGTGGAGTCGGTCTATATTGCTCTGCATCTTCTCCATATCACAAATGAAAGTACTCTCGCACAAAGTGTGGTCTATCTACATCGGTCAGCTTCTCCACCGCCATATCGTAAAAGTATGCCGGTAACTTACTTTCGTCATTTACATATTTCCTTGCGCTTTTGGCGTGGTCCGAATAGAGCATGTTCGCAGTTGCCCATAGCGCATGCCTATTGTAGTAAGGTGGGCGCTCTATAGCTCCATTCAGAGACTCAACAGCCGCCATAAAAGTAGGCATATTCCAATGAGCTCCACTTCTCCCATCTTGACTCTTCAGGAGCCCTACAACTTCTATAGCCTCCTGCTCAGATAGGTAGTTATGCCATTCACTTGCCTCCAGCTTGTCAAGCCACTTGCGGGCCATATCTGGGTGTCGATCCTCAAGCATACAGAACGCCCATTGTTCGGCAGAACCAAATGCTTTCATCTTTTCTACATCTTTGGAGCGTGCCATTTTATCATAGAGCTCCATATATCTCACTTTCATATCTCCCATAGTTGTTAGCAATTAGGGCAACCACCGCCAAAGCGTGGCACCGGTTTATATTCTCGTTTCAGGGCCTGACTTATTTGTCTTTGCTCTCGCTCTTCGTTTTGTGCATCCGTTTTTCTTGACTTTGCCATATCTTATTATATATAATGTTAAGTTCTCCAAATAAGAGCATAATCCAATGTGAGCAATACGCCGTGCAAAAGGCGATGACCGTTGCTGATAGAGGCTCCCTATAGATATACAGCAGCACCCAGATCACCACCCAAAAGGTGCAACACTTGTAGCACGCTCCCACTTTCGACAATACCGCTATAAGAGCATCGAAGAAGCCAAGATGATGTGCTAATAGTGTGGCGATCATCGCCAATAATGCAACGGCCAACATTACGCAACAGTAATTGTTAGTGGGGTCTCACTCACGAATATACGTGAGCAAGGCTTACAAGCCGTAGCTGCTACTGCGTTCACTGAAGCGCCTTGAGTGATTGTTACCGTTGGTGCGGCAGCAGATGCGATAGGGATAGTGAACTCTTGCGATAGAGGCTGTTGTTTGGTGCAACATCCTCCCTTGCAAGGTACATACGAGATAATACCCTGTACCCTTATCGTCGCTACATACTGCCCTGTGCCAACCTGCGACACTCCCACAAGTGAGAACTGCGGAGCAAATACAGGTGTAGTGTCTGCACAAGTTGCATAACACAATCGCTGTGTAATGTTTACCTCATAAAAATACGGCGAGGCGACCGAACCGGCTGCAAGAATAGGCGTGATATTTGCAGCCTGGATTTTGTTACAAGTACCCATAAAATTATAGTATTAGTGCCACCTATTGTTCTATTATTTCCTCTGTGCCGGTGGCGTTAGGCTCAGATATTGGATATAGTGCGTTGTGTATTTCCTGCACCATTGCGAATAAGTCCACAACATTATCGTTCACAGTCTGCAACCCAAGAGCTATTTGCTCAAAGATGGTGCGTGGTTTCGGGGTCTCTTTAGCCATAGTTATCTGCGTAAAAAATTAGTTACAAAAGAGTTATTCTTAAATCTTCGCAGGACCTCTGCAAAGCGAGATGCAGTTACTATACAACCGTTGTTATAGTGATGCATCACGAACTCTCGTGCTGCATTCTTTGCCTCGGCAGCCTCCTCTGGGCTGTCGGCATATAGGTATATCTCTACTTTATATGGTTGCATCAGTCTATAGGTATTGGTGGCACATCAGCTGGCGGTGCGGTAGGTGTTGTAACACCTCGGAGCGACTGTATCATAGACCAGCCTTTGGCAATATCCTCTCCGTGGGCATTAAGCCACCCAAACAGCTCGTCTGCGCCTTGTTTCACTTGCTGTATTACGGTAGGTCTTACTGGCTCAAAGTCAGGCAATTCTCCTATATCTTTCGTGAAATAGTCGTATAACCTCTCCGCCTCGGCGATATCGTTCTTACAAGCATTTAGGCACGATATTTTGAGTGCCATTTTTGATGTAGGCATAATCTGCGTAATGTCTATTTGTGGTTTTCTACCAAACATAATTCAAAGGTTAAAGGCGGCGGCATAGCCACCGCCTAATCACGACTACTCCTCGCAAGTGTCGCAACCGCACAAGTGTGAGCCACTTACACGAGCTACACGGAGGTAGTTGCAACCTCCAACAGCGGAGTTAATACCGCCGTTGTTGAGAGCTGCCGCAACAGCTGCTGCATTTGCAGTTGAGCCACTGAAAGCTCCTGCGCCAGTCTGCACATCAACATACTGTGTAAGGGTAGGTGCATGTTGGTTTTGCCAAGTCTCACGAGAATTACGCTCTGTAAGTGCCTGATTTGCGAGAATGTCGATAGCACGAGCATTACCCATTGCAACATTCTCCGCAGCCTTTGCACGAGCCTTTGAGGCCTGGTTAAGACCCCACAGTCCAGCAAGACCGAGCAACAGCGCACCACCGCCAAGACCTGCAGCAAGACCGATGCCTGTTGCCGCCATACCACGACCGCCCTTGTGGTGGTAGCCGTAGCCATCGCCATAACCGTAGCCTCTACGATTCTCAATCAGCGCAAGGTCTCCAGATGTCAAGTAATTACCTTCCATTTGTTTTGCAATTTGTTTGCCCTCTAACCACTTCGGGCATTGTGGGAAGTGGTTACAAAATGTAACCTTTTCCATTAGCAAATATCGGCATCTGATGTTGCGTGTGGTAGTAGTTATTTAAGGACTGAATAAGGGCTATTTAAGCCCTAACAAAGTACGAGCTTTACGGAGTGTTGAGTTGATGAAGAAACCTCCAAATTTCAGCCTATTTGCGAAGCGGTCAAGGGCAATAGAAACAGAGGCTTCGGATGTTCCGAGTTTTCGGGCTATACGGGCCTGATGCCACCCATTCTCCGATAGTATAGATATAAGGATGTGTCGAGTATCCACAACCTCCACATTTCGAGATTTTGAGAGGATAACAGGTGCGGGGATATCCGCAGAAGATGAAACAGCGTATAAAATCGCCGAAAAGGAATAATTTTGATATTGTTCTTTTGCCATATACTATATATTTTTGTGCAACCCCAACAAATAAATAAACCTACCCTTGCAGATAGAGGATTACCCTCGTTACCTTTAAGGCGTAGGTCTATTCGTTGGGGAACGAATTATATAGGTGGCGAGGGCTTTTTTATGCCCCCAATTTTCAGTTAATGTAGAATGTGCCTCTTGCCATTATGCAGCTCTTGCCGTTGATAAAGTTATAATCTGCACCGATGCCGTATCTGTTCTTAATCAGTACTCCCGCACCAGCTCCCAGCGCATCCTTGCCGAATGCTCCAGATATATAGAAGCGGAACATCGGAGGCTTATATCCTAATACCTGCATAGTGTTCTTTGCATAGGTCTCAAGACTCACAAGCTCTGGGTGTATATCTCCCACCACAGCACCCGATACAACAGCGTAGTAGGAGCTATCTCTATACTCTCTACGCTCTATAGGTACTTGTAGCTGTAAGCTATCGCCTTTGATGATAACCGTCGTAGTCTGCACCGTATCGGTTGGAGCGAACAGCAGGCGAGGTATATAGATTGTGCGCACCTTGGCCATAGTTGATTTAATCGGCATAGGACGGTAATATATTACCGTATCAACCGTTGTCCGAGTGCTCATATCCGCTCTCTGAATATTGCCGATAAACACTCCGATAAAAAGACCTACAGCAAGAGCTGATAATATATATACTATTTGTTTCATATCTCTACATAAGACCCAATAAGGGCTGCGAGTGAGTGAGTGAGAGTTGTGCCACTACTGCGAATGCAATGATAGACTACCTCATTCTCTACGTAGTATTTACCCTCAAATACCTCCATCGGCGGCATGTATGGTATAGGGTCCTCTGTTGTTCCTGCATGCGCTATATTGATATGCTCCCACAGCGCAGCTGTATTGAGCGATGGGGCATACTCTGTAGATGCTGTATGGGCTTGCCGCACTCGCCATAACTCCCCATTATGAGTTACAACCTTTCCTACAGCCATTTCTTGAGATATTAGGTTCTCCCAAGGATAAACAATCACAGAGTACTGCAATGCTTCATCGTCTGAAATATCCGTGCGCTCGTTCCACTGCTTGATAACCAATTCCTGTACTATGCGCATGCGACTCTTTGGGAGTGTCGTAATTTCTTCTACATACTCTACCCAACCATCATTGAGTATCATTTCTTCGGTTGGCTGGTAAATCTCAGCTCTCCCCATGCGTATTACAATCTGGTTGGCCGCCTTTATTACAGCCTTGCCGTCAATAATCTTAGTATATTGTTTCATCACTAATTATGTTAAGAAATATCTATAAATAACGAGTCGCTAAAAGTGATGTACACATCACTATATCCCTCATTAAAAGGATAATTATCGACTTGTAGAGTGTATGCGTATATAAGATTGTCATACTCTGCGCCAAGCACTAACGCACCATCTATATATATCTGGTTGGATTGCAATATATCTGCAGGGATAATCCCATTAACTGCATTATCGTTCATCCATTCTGTTAATTGAGTGCTTATATCGTCAACTTCCCTATATCTTGATATATAGCCATCTTCCTGATATACAACCTCTGTATTTAGATATAGAGGGAATGAGAACTGTGTGCTCTCAGGAGGGCGAGTCGTATCCCCACTCGCTTGAACTGCTGCTAATAGGAACCTACGTCTGCTCATACATTATGATATTGGATAACTTGCCCACACCCCCAATAGGCCTGCGGGCGTTTGGGTAAAACTTAGTTCATACATACCTCCTGCTACGAATACAGGAGTTTTGCCATTAATCCAGTTCGTAACCGGCAGGGTTATAGACGAGAAACTTGTCTCAATCGCCACTCTACTTGTCTCCCCCTCATTAAGTGAGCTATCGTCTATTACTATATCATCATCCTGCTCTATGTATATCAAGGTATTAGATTGGAGCTTTATTGTCCCACTACCCGCTACTTCATGAACATATTTCTCGCCACCACCTAAATCTATTAGACTCGCTATATCACTATTTAGGTCATTTACAATCTCAGCAATACCATCTATACTCTCAACAATACCAGCTATACTGAATATACGTACCGCATCTTGCTCTATAATACCAGATTGAGCCTCTATTTGCACTTGCGCTATGCTTGTTCCACTTACTATCGTTAGCCGAATTTGTTCCCCATGCTTGTCCAGATCCACGCCCTCAACGGCAACAGCTGCTCCGGCATATTTATTAGGAACTAATATGCGCTTTTTGTGGAGTATAGCATTTCTCAACCCCGTACCTCCACTTGGTATGCTGGTTACAGTGCCGCTTACCAAATTACCCAAATCCTCAAACGTAAACTCAGTAATATACTCCTCTAAGGTGCTTAATGTATATTCTCCTTCAGAAGTATCGGGGAGTCGGAAGGTAGCTATAGTATTATTAAACCCATCTACATTGATATATCTATTCGCATCATACAAAGGTATATCATCCTCACCCTTGAACATCATATCTGAGTAAGTGCCATCAACATCAAGAGGAAGATTCCCAACTGTGATTTCTGCGATATCTATCCATATCAACTCTCGGCCCCCGAAAAATGAGACTCTAAAGGCATCATTATATGGGGTAACCTTCATAGTGTATGCTCCGGTATCTTCACCTTTCGGCACGATAATAATACTATCTCTATTTATAGCATCTATAAGCTCTTGAGTTATGTTCACAGACCTACCATCATAGCCTTGTTGTGCATAGAACACATCGTCAGCATTAAATGATGTGTAATATATTAGGGCCTCGCCACTACTTGTAGCCACTCTATCCAGCAGCTTCTCAGTCTCTTCTCCGCTATATTTACTGTTAAAATCGGCCATAGTTAAATATGATTAATAAATGTTTGACTTACGCAATCCCAGAAGCCCTCTACGCCATCGCTAAGTCTCTTGCAAGGCTGCCAATCAAGAATAGCCGTATCACCCTCTGTTATTTTGAAAAAATAAACTCTACCCTGATAGCTCTTCGATGTTGCACCGCTCGCAGCTCTTGAGCCACCGAGGACAACCGTGTCAGGAGTGGTAAATATTGCTTTCGTGAAACTTGATGTTGTGAAGTCATAGGTTATACTTCCGTTTTTTATTTTGACAATGTGCGTTAAAATATTGTTCATAGATATACCTTTATACGAAGTACCGAATCTCCAAGAACCTCCAGAACTCAAGTAAGCAGTAACAGAAGCTGTGTGAGGACTTGTGATACATCCGTAAAGATAAGGTGTGGAACTACTCTCAGAACGCTTAAACATTACCTCAAGTTCGTAGGTACTTTTAACTATTCCTAAGTCGAACAGTTTGTCTTTGGAGAATGTTACGAAATCTATAAGTTCATACCCTGACTGCACCTTAATTTCAGAACCGCCAACGAAAGGCTCTCCACTTCCATTATTACCAAAGAACACTCCTGTAACCAAATCAAGCATTCCAATAGCACCGTCAGAATCTCTTTTGCAAGGCTTTAAGTTCATAACCACCTCACCAGACGGCTTGATAATTCTAAAGCCTAATGACTTGCAATAGCCGTACATCTCTACATCACTGTTATTGCCGTTTCTCGCAAACAGATAGAGAGGCGATGAAGGCATTTGCTCGTAAGATAGAGTAGAAGAAGTACCGTCTATATCGGCACTGCCTTTCTTCAGCTTCACGCTATACTTCTGCCTTGCATTGGATACAGAAACAGATGTAGAACTGCCATAACGAATATAAGCTGTGTTAGAATATAGAAGATACCAAATTGAGCCATTGCTATCATAAGAACCGAATAATGCTTTTTCGTCAGAAGTAGAAGATGTTGATATGTAATCCATCTCTATCACATCATCCTCCTGCACGATATAGCCAGTATTGATATACTGCTCACCAGTAGCCTCAATGTAAGTTAGTGGAGTATATGTTTCCGTTTCGGGGATATCAGGCAATCCATTGCCAACTTTGAGTACGTTAAACGTACCTCCGCCTGCAAGAATAAAAGCCCCATCTGAGCACCTGAACACCTCACGCAGTCCCTCTTGCTTGACCTTGCGAGCAACAATTATAGAACGTGCAGAATCAACAAAAGATATATCTACGGCTCTATCTATACCCTCATTAGGCTCCGAAGTGAATATAGCAGAGCCATTGCCGTTACCCTCATAGGCAACAGTAAGGACCCCACCATCACTCCATGCTTTATTAAGCTCTGCCATTATTCAATAGTCCAAGTGGTATTTGATTCAACGGCTATAGTTACTGCAGTGCCTTTGTAATCCAGCTCAATATCTCCCATCTGAACTGAAATATAAGCATCTCCTGCAGCGCTTGTAAGTACACAAACATCCTGATTGCCTCCATCATCGGTTACAACAATCTGTCTTGACTTACTTGATGTCGATGTGTTTGCCGGCACATTTATTGTTATCGAAAATGGGTACTCCGAAGCTGCTCCAGGATCGCCATTGATATTAGCTCCATTATTTGTAGTAATGGAGTTCGCCGTATATGTAGTTGGTAAAGTAATTGTCAGTTCTCCTGTGCCAAGCGAGAATGTCAACCTTTTCGAGTTCGATACTCCCGATATCGTTACTACCTTGCCGGCTTTATCCGCTGAAGCGGCATCTGCTATATCAACATATTCAGGCTTTCCTGCCTGGTTAACTGTGCGTTGGACATCTGCTACGTTAGCCGCCTTCCACGTCAATATCGTAGTTCTTGCTACACGTCCTGTATGTTCAGTATTTGAAGATACATTCACATTTACATTGCCACTTCCAGAGGCGGGAGATACCTTTACCCAAGATGCTTTTGCCATATTATTCTATTACCCATTTAGTATTTGATTTTACCTTAAATTCACTCTCGAAATTATTGTCAGGCGTAAGCCATACTATATTTGGAGAGACCTGCAAGAAGAAGTCCTGAGGAATGTCGCATATCTCACTAACACTCGCACGTATAGGCTCGCCGATAATACCCAGAGCTACTGCCAACGATTTCCCTACCACATTTATTGATACATGCGTTATAGGAGTTTCGATTACTGATAAATCAATATTTAGACACCCCATTATCTCAATCTATTAACGATATTTATTTTTGTCGTGAAGTCGTAAATTTCTGGGCGGATGCCATCGTCAAAGTCTGAGTCCGGCAAATATGCAATTACACGGCATTTCAGCCGACCACATCCAACCTTTGCTGTATCTATGCGGATGATATAATGTTCATCATCTACTTTAAGCATATCATCTTTTATTACACGCTCTACTTTCATTTCTGAGCAGAAATACTCAACAACAAAGTCATAATCTGCCATTGTAATATTACCCATAGGCTCTATGTGTAGAGCGAGCTTCTTCTTCGTGCCTACAACTACATTTTCAATCTGCATTGCTTTGTTTTTTTGGGGCTACCCTCTGCCGGACAGCTCGGCAGAGGCATAACCATAAACCTAAACATAACCCTATGAAAAACCTTACTGCTGCCTGTTGTAATTACGCTTGCTCAATTTCAAAGTGCAAAGCTGGCTCTGCCATATCGAATCCCGCCACTTCACGTGTAAGAGGTTGTATAACCTTGATAACCTCTGGCTTGGCTACCATTTGTTTCAAGAACGATACCCTTTTATCATCCGGCATATCACGATAGCTAACATCAATAACATTGCACTCTTCATATTCTGCATCCGATACGCAGTGTTTACTAACTCTACGTCCTTGTGAGGCTAATTCTTCAATCTTCGCCACCATTGCTGCAATAATATCCTCACGTGGGTCTTTTCGACCTCGCATAGCTCTTGCGAGGTCTATTACCTGTTGACCAGCCCATTTGTAGCGAATATTACGATTATTCTCAATGTTTGTGAGCATAGCCTCTGCTTGAGCAAGTGGTGGGCGTTGCGTGGATGTAACTGTGATAACATCTAAACCTACAGCCTCTGCTGCTTCTGTAAGCACCTCAATAGAGGTCTCTCCGAGCTTCTTAACGCTCGCTGTTATCTTGATCTTTACCATCTTGTATATTGTCATCAATTATAACCTCTGCCATATCCTCACGCTTGAATAGTTTGAGAAACAACTTCGTGATATCAATATGCTTGTGAATATGCTTGTATTCAAGGTAGTTATTAACTATACTCGATAGCTCAATGCCATACACGAACAATAGCATTATCGCAGATAGAATAGGGATGTGGAATATCGTACCAAAGGTGTTGCCGAATAGCCCTGCAAGAGTTACCCAACATATATAGTCAACAAGTTTGTTCATTGCTCTGCGCCATTTGCGAGAGGGTCTAATAGCCTCGCCACGGACACGGGCCGCAGCCACCCCAAAACGGCTATCGGTGATAATCAGGGCAAGCGCCACAAGTAGGTATGGTATCAGTTTGTCGTAGAACTCCAAGAACGGAGCTACAGAGGCTGCAGCTATGCCGTTAATAATATTTCTCTCTTGCATAAGCCTATAATATTATTCCACCGTAGCTCTTACGGCGTGGTATGGTTGATACTCTATACTCTGGGTATTTGCCTGACTGAGCAATATTTACCAGCACCTCCTCAAGTAGGGTATGTGCCTTACTTAACTCGCTCTCATATAGTAGTGTGCGCTGCTTGTCTGTCGCTGCGCTCATATATTGGGGATTTGCGATAGCAATACCACCATTACTCATTGATAGTGATAGAGATGGTATAAGTTCGCATTTAACGAAGAACGCAAGCGCAGGTTTCAGTTCCTCGCATAACTCAGGATATATGGACAACTTGCTGTATAGTTCCTCCCCCAGAGCTGGTCGTAGGTACTTAATTTCTGTAGCGTGTATCACAAACTCGTTGATACTCTCTTCTTTCATATTACTATTTGCGGGAAAGGCTATATTGACAACCTCCTGCGGTGTGATAATATTATTCATTTGCACCTCCGGCTCTTGATATATTGGCTAAATAGATTTGCTGTGCAGGGTCGTTCTCGTCATAGTCCATACCGTCAGCTTTGCGGGCCTCCCATACCTTCATATAGATAGGCTTCTCAATAATTGGAGCTTTGTTAATGAACTCCAGGCTACTACCGTCAACTCCTACTTTAGCAAGTACCTTACGAATAACGTTCAACCACTCAGACTGTTCTGGGATAATCGTTGTAGCCAGAGCTACAGAATACTCATTGAGCATACGGTCTGCTGATATACCTGTTGTGTAGTCAAGGCCAGACAATGATACATACCAACTGTGAGCCGTAACCATATCCTCCTTTGCTACGTTATGCAAATTAAGCCAATCGCCCTCATTGCTTGATTGGATAGGTGTAAATTGACTGCTTCCGGCCTCGTTGGAAATGGTAAACATTACTTGTCCTGGTTTGCCTGCAAACTTCTGCTCTACCTTGCGCACTAAATCATTAGCCTCTTGTTCGCTCTCGAAGTCCTGAGCTATCGACATAACTCCTGAAAGTTGGAATGAGTTATCCAACCTTTGCTCATTCCAATTTGCAGTCTTAAACCCAATACGAGCATCAATTAAGCCTGCCACATAGTCAGGCACTCCATAATGCTCATACATCGGCTCATAATCCTTAAGGTGGATAATAGAGCGCATAGTTTTATCTGCCTGCTGCTCGAATACAGGGAAGATAGGCAGAGTTACATTATATTTTGAAATATGGTTATCCCAATCTTTTGAGATAATAATATGTGTATCGCCGTCTCCTTTGGCTACTCGACAGCGTGTAGCATCTTGGTGAAATAATAGGAGTTGCCCGTAGGCGATAACAACCTCAATAAAGCCGTTACCGGTAAGCACCTTGTCATATATTGCACGGTGCATAACCTCTGCAAGGCTCTGCTCCCCATTGGCACGCTCAACAATACGTTGTAGTACGGTATCCCCATCATCGTAGGCAAAGCCACAACCTGCGATATAATCTGCCTTAGACTTCATAATACCACGATGTATTGAGTTGCTGCGTGCAAGCAACCCTAATCGTTGTGGGAATAGATTATCAGAGCCCCATGTCCATACTTTGCCATTATTTGCGGATGTGGCAGGCCTTAGTATATCCCCCGCTATAGGTATATTATTAGCGACTTTCACGCCCTTATTTTTAGTCTTTGCCATAGTTCTGAAATTGGGGAGGTCTATACCTCCCCCTCTGAGAATGAAGAAGTATTACTCTGCTGTGAACAGGGTAGATATCTCGATAGTGTCGCTCAAGAACAACGGTGCGAGGATTTGCGAAGTTCGCAAAGTGATATCAAAGTAATTATCATCTGTTGGAGCTTTGCCACTTCCGGAGTCTGGGACTACATCAAGTATAGGTCTGCTGAAACCGAACTCCTCTGTATAGCCAAGGAGAACAGTCTCTCCGTTATTGAATTGTGCGATTGCTACAAGTCCGCAAGGAGCAAGGTCTTTCAACTCGTTATAAGCGATAGATGATGCCTTGCCTGCACGATTTAGACGAATGAGGATAGTAGCCTCTGTCTCTGTAAACTTATATTCTGCTTGGTCGAGTTCGCTCTGGTAGTCTTTGAACGATGCTCCAGACTTGAATTTAATGGCTGAGATAACGCCCTCAGTAACGGTAATATTTTCGATATCGCTTACCTGAGCAATACCAATACGTGATACACCACCGCTTTGGCGGCCACACTGTCTCTTATAGCCTGATAATGTAATTGCCATAATTGTAGTTTTTTGTTATGATGGGCGCAAGCCGTAACCCACGCCCACCTCATTCAACTTCCGTGATTTAGGATGCAGCTACGGCTGTAGATGCGTAAACAACCATCTCCTCGTCAAGTAGCTCTGTACCCGCAAGGAAACATGCACGCTGGCGGTTCTCCATCTCGTCTGGATTGTACCATAAGCGCACCTCTGCATCTGGCATATCACGAGTATTGACTGCAAATACAAGATTCTCCTTGTGTGTGAGAAGCACGATAGACTGCGCAGTCTTAAGGTGGCTGCCGATGTTCATCTTGCGCACCTCAATACCGTGGTAATTCAACACTGTACGCCCCATCTGCAGCTCTGTATAAGCAAGGGTGTTGTCTTTTGCATCCAGGGCCTCTTGATAAGCCTCATATACGTCCTCTGTTACGAAGAATGCGAGTTTGCCTGTTGACTGCAGAGCCTTCAGTGCTGCTGGCGCTGCCTTGAGAACAGAGTTGAATGATGCAACTACATTAGCTGCTGTAGGTGCGGTAAGTTTAATCTTCTTTGTGCCTGTGTAGGTAGAAGCCTTCTTGAGCAGACCGTCAAACATCTTGTATGCACTGAATGAGCCTGCTGTGTCGCCGACCCACATAGTTACACGAGCATCCTCTGCGATAGCCTCACGGAATAGTGCAACCTCTGCTGCTTCGATGTCTGTGCCTGACAAGTCCTGCAGATTCACATTTGGAGAGTTGGTAATGCGCTCATATACCATACCGAAGTAGTCTGATGCGCCAAAGCCCTGCTCTGCCTTAATCTTCGCCATCTGGAGCACTTTCTGGTACTTCTGCGAAGTCTCGCCACCCTGCCAACCTGCTGTGTACGCCTTGAGGATGTTCTCTCTGCGCTTCCAGAAGTTAAGGTTAGTGTTTACAGGAATATTGTAAAGTACTCGCAGTCCAAGCTCGGCTGCGTTCTCTCCTGTAAAGTTGGTGCGGAGGAAAATCTCCGCCATCTCCTCACCTGTATAGGTTTTTGGATTCTCAATTAACTGTCCCATTTCCTAACTATTTTTATTGGTTTATGTTTTTACTTGAATGCTGCCAAGTCAGCCTCATAAGCAAGCTGGTTTGCGGTCTTCGCTGCGCCGCCCTGTGGGTCTGGGTCATTTACCCCCTGCGCTGGCTCTGATGCCTTTACTGCCATAGCCTTTGCCTCTGCGAGCTGTGTCTGGAGATTCTGCACCTCTGCCTCCTTGTCGGCAAGTTGTGCCTTGAGAGTATTGCACTCTGCCTCAAGTGTAGCCACATTAGCTACTGCTGCATTGCGCTCTGCGGTGATGTTCGCCACCTCTGCCTCTTTTTCTGCGATTTTGTCCTCAATCTCGGTCTTCTCGGTCTTCTCAAACCAAGCGAGCATACGGTCAAGAACTGTTGTCTTCTCTGCCATTGTTTTGTGATTTTTTGGAAGAGCAGGCAAGCCATACTCTTCTGGGTTATAAATATTTGTGATTGTTGTTGCGTTGATAATCTCGTCAATCAGTCCGTAGCCCAGTGCCTCCTCGGCTGATAGCCACTTGCCGTTGCCGTTGTTCTCTGCCATTAGTGCAGTGAAATCCTCGGCTGGTCTCCCGCTCGCATTGGCATAAATAGCAGCTATGCGCTCGTCTGTCTTCTTGAGTAGGTCTGCTTTTGCATCCAGCTCATTGGCGTTGCCATCTACAGATGTGCTTGCTTGGTGGATAAGGTACAGCCCATTAGCCGACATCTTACGTTTGCCTTGCGCTGCTGCTTGCGCTATGATTGTAGCCGCTGAAGCTGCATAACCATAGCATATAGTCTCCACATTCTTGACCTCCTTAAGGGCATCGTAAATGAGCAGAGCATCGTTTACATCTCCTCCGGTGGAGCGAATGTTCACAACCACCTTGCGTGGGTTGGACTTGATAACCTCGCCTACCTTTGTCTTAAAGGCCTCATAAGTGGCTACTTTGTCGCTCTCGCCAAAGTTGGGGCAACCAATAGTACCCTCTATGTCGATAGTAGCAGTACCTGCGCTGTTGTCAATCTCTATTTTGAAGTTGTTTTCCATACATTTTTCGAGGTTTTTGTTCCTCACCGGAATAAAATTAAACACGGTAATTGTGATTTCGTCTGTGGAGTTTTTACAGATTATTACGATAAAGGATTTCTTCCACCCTGTCATAAGAGAGGCAGAAGTGGTCGGCTGTCTCTATTTTCGCTCTTTTCCTATCTGAATAGGGTAGTGCACGATAATACTCACGTATAGCCTGATAGCGCACTCTATTCTCATTAATCACACCGTGAGACATTGCCCACTTGGCAAAGTCATTCGCACTATTGAATGACCCTGCCTTTGTGGTAATATATTTATCTATATCGAACTTCCCCATTATGGTAATGATGCTCTTGCTATATGAACATGTTTAGTCTCGCTTGCATTCTCGATATCTGATATATTCACCTTTACTTGCAAACGGTCTATGCGCCTATTCACAGCTGCTATAAGTTCCTCTGTGCGCTCATTATAGCGAGCTATACTCTGTTGTACGGTATTAGATTGAGGGATAGCAGCAGGGCTGAAATCGAAGGAGCCTAACACACCACCTCTCGCATACTTGAACTGCGGGCGATAGTTGCTCTTGCCACGCACACCTGCGAAGTCCACACCCCAGCCGTTGTCAGAGTTAATCCACGACAATTCATTGCGATACTTCTCGGAACTGCGGGCATTTATGATAGTCTCTTCCCCCTCTACTTCGAATGGCTGACCTTCTATGTATCCCTTTATACCACCTTGCGCATGTGATGGCCCTCGTAGTACACCACCTCGTGCGTATTTCTGTGAGGCAATAGTTGCTATTTGAGCAGTACCTGTTGCAGTAACAAGTGCCGCTTCAACCCACTTTACCGGAGGTGGTAGTTGTGTAAGCGCCTTAATCACTGCCAGGGCCATATTCATAAAGGCTGTAGCCATGTTCCATCTTTTCTCTTTCTCGAAAGCCTCTTTGCGGACCTCCTCACGCCTTGCCTCAGCTTGTTCGTCAATCTCGGCAATTTTCTTCTCATACTGCTCCTCTCTCAGCACCCCCTTGTCGAACTTAGCCTTAAGTATTGCCTTTTCACTTTCTGTTTTGTCCTCTATGGCCGCCAATTCATCATCGAGCCTACGCTGTGATGCCTGCTGCGCCATCTGCTGTATTGAGCCGTATATCTGCTGTGCTGCTTGCAGTGCTTGGCTCTTTATAGAGGTTAGCTGTTCATCGGTTACTCCCAGAGCTTTGGCGAGAGGGGATTTACTTGGGTCTGCGACTGGAGCGATTATAGGGGCTTCCTCCGCTTCGGCAGCCTCCAATTCATTCTGTAGCCACTCATTAGCCTCTCGTGCCATCTTGGCAGCTTTAACCCCTGCGGAGTTAAGTACCTCTTGCGGTATGGTAACATCCTTTTCAGCTTCTTCCATTAGCCACTTCGCAAGGTTTGTGGTCTGTTTTTCCATATCCTCTGCGATAGCCAACTGGTAGTCCTCAAATGTTTCCACATTCGCATATTTACTCTTGCCTTTTGGTGCGGGCTTCGCTGCCTCTTTTGTCTCCTGCCTTTTCTGTTGTGCTGTTAGAGAGTTTACGGTGGTCGCAGCACGCTGTGTTGCTGCCTCTGCACCAGAGATAGCCCTATATACATTTGCCCACGAATTGACAAGCTGTGTAGTCATTTTGTCATTGGCAAGATTGTATTTATTTTGTATGGCTAAGAATTTCTGTTCTTCTTCAGATAGGTTGCTCACACTATCTTTGGCAGTTTGCCACTTTTTGTAAAGTTCTTGAGCATCTGCATAATCTTGAGCTTTGGCTGCACCGTCTAAGTTGCGGATATATTTCTGTTGTGCTTTGTATGCTTCCTCGGCAGCAGCTACATCTGCGTTGTATTTATTGGCTACGTTTCTATATTTGTCGTAGTTCTCTATATACCAACTTATCTGCTCTTTGCTTGCTCCTGTTTGCGCTGCGAAATTTGCCAACAGAGCCTCGTGTTCCTGTTTGGCAATATCTTGTCTCTTTTGCGCAAGTTCCATTACGCTCGCAGTGTATGCTTCACCTGCTGCCTTACGCTCTTCCACACTCCTTGTTTGGTCGCGCATAATCTTGAGGTTGCGCTGTTGCTCTACGCTCGCCTTTGCCTCTGCAATAGTTAGTGCATTGTTGCGCTCAAATAGTTCGTCAAGTACAGCAGCTGTCTCCTCGCCTACCTCCTTGACTCTGCGAAGCTGCTCCCAGAAGTTGCTGAAGTCTGCCGATGCGACCATACGGATGAACTTGTCGTATGTAGCCTCCCAACCTGCAACCTTGATAGCTACAGCATCGCCCACTTGCTGGGTCAGCTCCATAGAGTCTTGGAAGACCTTGAAGCCAGCTGCGGCCACAGCAAGAACACCACCGATAGCACCGATAGCACCAGAAGTTAGCCCGAACTGCTCGGTCATACCCATAACCGTTTGCGTAACCGAGCCAAATGCTGGATTTACGCTTGCCGCCATACTTACCACACTCTGCCCCATTTGTGCCATCAAGCCTGGGTAGTTACCTACATTGCGCTGGAAGTTGCCGATACTTGCATCTGCCCCCTTAATATGGCGGTCAAGAGCCTGTATAGCCGCCAACATCTGCGGGTTGGCTGCCTTTTGCTCGTCAGTCATCTGCCTCCACGCCATACGGAGCTTGCCCAGCAGCTGCGCCTGATTAGTCATAGTGCCGTTTGCAGTCGTGCGTATCTTCTCCTCATTCTTCAGTGTCTGCTGTATCTCTGACGAAGCCTGACGAAGTTTGCGCTCCTCGGCAGTAAGATTAGCGAGCTGTTGTTTCTGTGTTTCGTTGAGTTTGCCTCGCTCCTCCTCTATCTTCTTCAGCCTTGCAATCTCCGCTTGGGTCTGTTTAATTTGAGAGTTATATTCGCCAAGTCGGCGGATGTTATCCTCATAACTGCCAAGCACGTCGTTTAATACCTTGCCAAACTCCTCCATAACCTCTTTGTCGGTTATGGTGTTAATGCGTAGAATTATATCTTTTTCTGCCATATTTGTGTAATTTTGTTCCTGTGGGGAATGTTTTTAGTTAAAATAAATGAATGTACACTTGTGCGTAGCGTTCTGCGGCTCATAGTTCTCTATACTCTCCAGACGGCAATAGATGTCCTCGCCGTCAATATTGAGCTTAAATTTGGAACGGAAGTCCACCACCGAAGTATCAGCCTTGCGTAGGCTTTCTATTTCCTGCGGCAACACTCGGCAATAACAAATGATACGCTTACCGTAGTTCCATGCCTGCACGTGCTTGTCGTAGTGCTTATGCAAACCCTCTACTCCTCTATTGTCGCTGAATGATATAGTCGTGTTGACATTCTGATCTGTTACAACTATATCCGGCTGTAGATAGTTGGCAAGCACTCCTGTTGTGCCTACATATTGTATTGCTTCTGTAGGGGCTTCAGTCGATTTCATAACTTGCACCAACACCTGCGGGATATTGCCATAGTCGAGATTGTCGAGTGTGTCCTGCGTGTCCTTATCAACCATATTAAGCAACGAGCCACCACCCATAGGCGATTGCGGGAATAGCTCTATTGTCGGCTCGGTCATCGGCGCTGTAAAGGCTGCGTTCTGCAACTCATTCTCTTTATTATTGCGTTTGCTCAATAGCGGTGTGCGCCACGACAGATACGGTGAATTATGTCGCTTGTTATAGTACTCGATTGCTGGGGTTGCCTCTTGATATGTAAGTAATAGGGCATTGCCGATATCATCGCCTATAGTAGTTATCTCTATCCCCTTGTCCCTATCTATGCGGTTACTCCAATCAACTATATTATCGGTGTAGAACTCATTATGAGGTAGTAGATGTACGACTTTCGTATCGGCATTAGTGTATATGCGTAGGTTGAATAGGTGCATAATAGCCTTGATCATATCTGTTGCTGCGGTTTCTCCGCCTACATCGTTGAGTGATATAGGGAGGCCAAAGGGTAGCACTCCGTTGAACTTTGGTGAGAGTGAGGCATCGCCTACCGCCACCAATAGCTCTGCATCCCCCAACTCTGTAGCCCGGCTACTTGTAAAGCCCACCGCGAGGCTTGCTGCCTCAAGTGTCGAAACATTGAAAGCAGGAGTGAGCAGTTGCACATCGAAAGATATTGTATTTACCTCACCCTCGAACTGATAAAGTATAACGGTTGCATACTTGAACGCTTCGACATTGCGACAAGGTCGCAGGTATTCCCTAAATAGATACTCTTGATCGTTAGTAGAGTACTCAACGGTATATGTAGGCACTTTATACGCGCAGTAGTAGTCATCCACAACGACTATATCGCCATACTTGGTCTTGAGGGCAATTCTTGCCGATGTGTTATACGCTGCGCCACTCGAATAACCTCCGCCCCCTATATGGCTCGCAGCTCGGAAATAGTTATCTGTTGTTACCGAGTTAGCAATAGTTTCATAACGCACAACTACATCCATCGAGTAAGCCTCTCGGTAGTATAGTATCTGCACTATCTCGGTATAAAGGTCAGGCTCATACACCTTGAGGAAGAAGTCCTTTTTATACTCATCAGGCAGTGGAGATACAAGGCTCGTAAGGGCAGGCATTGCCGGTGTGATATTCCAATTAAATCTCGTTTGATTAAGTCCGTCTTTGTTGGTCTCAACGAAAGCAATACCATCCTCGAAGCTCAACTGCGCAACCGGCATACCTCCGAAGTGTATAGTGTCAGCGAATACAGGTGTATTGCCACGCATTACATATTGCGTAGTGTATCGCAGTCGCATACGATAGGCTGTGACAACTTCCACAACATCCTCGGTCGGTACATATGGTGCAAATGATAGGATGTTATGTGTTATCGCCTCGCCATCAGCCATAACCTCTCGCTCTTCTACTTGTATGCGGTTATTCGGGTCGCTCTCTACGGTATCGAACACATCACAATAGGCTGCCTCGTTGCCGTGATTGTCTGCTGTTACCTTTGTGCCGACTACCGCCTCTGTTACTCCATTCGCGGTAATGTCGATAATATTTGCGCCTGTGCAGCTAATCTCCCACTCATTATCTTCTGCGAGTACATCCGCATTATCAGCCATCTTCCACTGCCCTGTAACGTATAGGCGAGTTAAGAACTCGGATATAGTACCTGCGTTGATTGTGTAACCCTTGAAGATAGACTGCAGAATGGTGTGCAGGCTGACAAACGGAATAAGGTCGGCATAAGTAGCCCACTTCCTGCGGATCGTGTCATCCTCTACCTCCTGCCACCAGCAACCGTGATTTAGCAAAGCAAAAAACACCGCCTTACGCTCGGCATCTGTCATTGTCTCGTATTCTTTAAACTGAGAGATAGGTGTATCATCTATCTCGTTCAACTTCTTATCCTTGATACGCTCCAACCAGTCAAACTCATTGCCTACGATCTGCAACTTGTAGTGTGTGTCTGTAGCACCCTCAAAGTATGCCTTACCCTTGATCAACTCCACGCCATCCTCATACACTGCTACGGTATGCTCTGCGTGGTTGAAGATGTCGGGCGAGAGTATCTGCTCTGTATGCCCGAACACCGCCTCGTTGTGCGTTGTCCTCGGCACATCTATAGTCTGCGAGAATGAGCCACTCGCAGAAATTGGGTCTTCAATGTGTGCAATACCTACGTTGATTCCCACACTCGTAGTATTGGGTATTTCCAACTGCTCATTATCTATATATACCTCTATCATAATGCTCTCTTCTTCGGTCTGTAACTAATCTGCATACCATGTATATCATCATCACTATAAACCCTGCACTCTTCTGTAATTATATCGACTTCATCAAATATAGGGTCGTTCACAAGGTCATCAGTAACAACCCATACTGCCGGCGAAGCTATGATAAATGAAAGCGCATCTAAGACTTCACGTGTAGTGCCTTTCGTTTCCATAATATAGACCTTCTCTGCACTTTTAGCAATTTTCTGATAGCCGTTTTGGGTATATATTGTTTCAGATGCAACCACGAAATCCTGCTCTCTAAGAAAATCAAAGTTCCAGAAGTCTAATGCCCCATAGCGATTAATCCATGCCAGGCGTTTCCCATTTAACCCCATAGGTCGGAATATATAGTGAATATGCTCCAGCTCATCCGAAGCTCCGCTATCATCCAGATTATACAGGGTAATTAAACCCATATCCTCTGTTGGGCGCAGATATAACGCTCCCAAAGAACCACTATCTCCCTCATTCGGTAATTCTCCAACAGGGCCGGCGTCTGAGTCTATCTCAATAGCTCCGCCTGCTACGATATAAGTAGTTACAGTATCAGCTTGTCCAGGTGCGATTAATCGGAATGGGAGATCTGAAGCATGCTTATTATACTTTCTTTCTCCAATGTGCCAAGATTCTTGCGCAGCATATTCCCTGCCATCTATCTCTATGCTCGGTGTGATTGCACCACCTTTAACCGTGAACAAGCCTCTCCAAATAGGGGATATACTTATCTGCTCTCGCATATATGGCGTGAGGTTGATAGTCTGTTGCTGTTCAGTTAATACCTTTGTATAGCCAAATATATTAACAATAACCGGAGAAGCTGAGGTCTGAATGATATTTGCGAAACATTCACGACCTACTAAATTGAAGTACACATTATTTATTGCCATTGTTAAAGAATGTTGCTGTATGTTTATATTTGTTAAAAATTATCCAATCTGTTACCTTGCCGATAACCTCCTCCACCAGCTCATATATCTTCTCCTCATTCTCTGCTACTACATCATCAACCCAACCGGTGCGCTTTAGGCTGTTACCCTTTGAGTAGTGTTGGGAGTAACCCCCTACAGGAGGTATTCCTCTCTGAGATATGCTTCTTGCTATTACAAAGGCTATACCTCTGCGCTGGGTCTCTTTTACTACCTCGGATGCGATATTCCTTTGCCGCATCCATTCATATATAACCTCTATCGGTGGAGGTGCTGCACCTTGTCGCCGGCCATTATTCACAAATTTGCCATATATGTTCGCCAGTGCCTCAATAACCCACCTATCGGGCAGTTCTTTAGCTATAACCTCGATACTATCCGAAAGCGCACCTGTGGCGTTGTGGTCTTGCTCGGCAAGTTTCGCTACCAGAGCATCCTTGATAAGGTCGCACAACGGCTGCCAATCTTCGGCAGTACCTGCCTTTCTAACATCCGCCATCGCAGTAGATGTTTATCGCCACCTCTATTGCATGAGTAGTGGTGTTATCAAAGCCTGTCATCGGGCGTGCGGTAAATGTACCATCGGCAAATACTCTCGCATCATTCTGCATGGCCCGATGGATATTGAGCGCATGGTCTTGTAGTTCATCAAGCAACTCAGTTACATCCCGCTTGCCGGCATCGGCAATAATAAATATCTTGCTTGGATATTTCCACCTGGCCCTACTCTCACTCCACTCTGCATCTGGAGCATTCCAAAAGATAGCAGGGAACTTTGTGCCACCGGCTAAAGCCGTAGGTACTATATTAGTGTCATAGCCGTAGCCGATACTATCGGCATAGCTCTTGATGATGTTGTTAATTCTCGCTCTGCTCATGTAACCTTGATTTATAATTGTCAATTCTTTTCCTTATGTATATTCTCTGTTCTATAGTGCTGGGGCAGTTGCAAAATTGGTCATAAAGGGCACATAACTCCCGAATTACGGCATATTCTACTGTCCCCTTACACTTGGCTACCTCTGCAAGTATTTTGCTTGTAAAACCGTTATTTTGCATTTACCTCGGCATATTCTATCTTTATTTCCACCAAATCAAAGAAATCTGTCAGTCTCCACTGCTTCACCCTCGCCAATTCTGAGGGCAGGATTGAGCCGTCTGAGCCCTGAGCTGCGAACATCAGTAGAGATTTCCACCTCGGTAACTCTAAGCCACCCCCTTTGCCTGTTCTCCCTTTGCTATGGCCCCCAAATACACGCCTGTAAGACTTGCTATAGTAGTCTGTTGCAAAAGTTTGCAAAAAAAAACCTCAAAAGCGATATAGACAGGTAGCTGCTTGAATACTTCTGCACGTTGCCGAGCTATAAGCTCGTTATATGCCTCGCCCTCTGGGCGGCATAGTATTGCAATAATAAGCGCTATATACTCATACGGATTCTCACTTGCGATATGCAGGTCATTGCTCTCCGCCCAGCTCTCGGCTGTCTCCTCTGACATCGGCAACAAACCTCCGAAGCCGTCTGCAGTCATCTTTGGCAGGTGGTACTCTACACCCTCCCACTCAAAGCTCTTAATGCCTTTAGGCTCATACAAGCCCACCATATATAGCGGTCGTATCACTCGCAACTCAAAGGTATCACAATAAGCTCTTTGCTGGGAGAATGTTAAGGATGTAAAAGCCTCTACCGGTATGCCTGTTACCTCCGCCATAGCTCCGCACACTATAGCGGTATACTCCTTAAGTTTACTACTCCATGTCTTGCGGTCGGGGGCATCTATGCCGGCCATAAAAGCACGGTACTCCTCGCTGGCATTGGTGTTAATGTAGTTGTAGAGCTTCTGTGCCTGCTCAATCGTTAGACTCTCCAGGTCAAGTGGTAGGTCATAACGTTCTGTAATCTCTTTGCATTCAGCAAAGGTCGTAACCTTGCCGTTGTTAATCGTTAGTGTCAATTTCATTGGTGTAGTTATTGTGTCAGTTGCATATCATTGTTATTCGTTTCTTTGTCTGGTATTCTCGCTCTGCTATGCCTGTAATAGCATCGGCGCAGTCATCGTGGCTGTTGGCTCTAAATAGCCGTTTGAATGCCGTCAAATGGGCATAGAATAGAGGGAAGCGGAGCGACCAATCACTCGGCAGTAGGATGTTATGCTGTACGGTAGCGCTGTTGGATAGTATTCTGCTCTCCTTGTTGCCTGACTGATGAAACCACTCTACCTTTACCCTCGGTGCTAACCTCTGCACATTGCGTGCAAATCCTCTACCGCCGTTGTTGCTCTCTATAGATGCGCTTCGGCAGTCGTTGCGTATGAGGAGGTTTGCTGTGGCTTGCTCGGTTACCTCCATAGGCTCCTGAGTATATAGCAAGTCGGTTACATAAGTGTAGCCATCCTTTGCTACTACATAGGCTATGGTACAGAGATAGTCTTCGCCAGTGTCGGCAGTATCTACATAGGCTGTGCGCTTGATTATCTCCGCAGGTGGTGGCAGCTCGTTGTAGGTCTTGAATGCAGAGTATAGCAAACCCTCTCGGCTTGCGGGCTTGCCTTGATAGAGGCACTCAAAGTTGTGTGGGTCAAGTTTGCGCTTTGCTTGCAGTGATTCTATGCTGTGGCGTTCTGCCCAAAGCGGCTGACCCTCGGTGCGACTGTCTAACTCTGTCGGCACATCCTCTTTGATAGCCTCAAAGTTCACTTTTGCCCATACATCTTGCCCTTGTGGTAGTGTGTCTATATCAGCAAGGGTTGTGAGTGTTATAACACGCTCAGTCTGCTCTATACGACCTATAAGGTCATCTTCGTGCCAGCGAGTAAATACTATAAGCTCTTGGCTGTTGTTGTGTAATCGTGTGCGAGCAACAGAGGTGTACCATTCCCACGCTGCATCACGTATCGTTGGAGAGTTACCCTCTGCACTATCCTTGTAGAGGTCATCCATAATCATAACATCTACCGGATTACCTGTAAGACCACCACCACGACCTACTGCCTTGAGCGAGCCTCTATGCCCGACAATCTCAAACTCGGAGCTATTGCGGAGATAGGATTGCGATACCGTTACCACATTTGAGCCGTTGAGCCTTGTATCGGGAAATATGGCGGCATAGCTCGGCTGGTCTATTATGCGCTGAATGTCGCGGTTGAACTTCTTTGCGAATGTGTCTGCGTAGGAGGCTATCGCTACGCGGAGGTCAGGATTGCGACCCAACAGATAAGCAGGTAGTAGGCGAGTGCTGCCCTGACTCTTGCCGTGCTGTGGTGGCATAGTAACTATGAGGCGTTTAATGCGACCCTCGGCAAATGCTTGAAGTACGGTGTAGTATGTTTTGTGGAAATCAGCAAACTCCAAAGTCGGGAATACCGCTTTGGAAAATAAACCAAACGACTCTCTGGCGAGTGTTAGTATGCTGTCTTCTCTATTCATTCTTCTGCACCTCTGCTACAAAGTAGGCAATATCTTCTGGTGTCATATCGCCAAATGATACTACTGTTTTGTTCTCTGTTTTTACATCGGCTTCAACCTTAATAGGTTTATTGTAGCCTAACATCTGGGATAATGTTTCTATAGCTTTTAACTTATCGTGCATTGAAATTCTTGTAGTTGTTTCTACTATATCATTCCCCGACGCTGTTGTTGTACATCTAACTTTTATATCTATATCCTTGATAATTGACTTCTCCTCTGCTGTTAATTCCTCAAAACTTTTAAGAGTTCCCCAATCTGTGCGAATTACTGTTGGGTCTGCAAAGGCTATTCTCTCAAGCTCCCTCACAACTTTGAGTGCTGATATTCCTGCAGCCTCCGCAAGATTCTCCCTCAAATATGCTAACCTCGCCCTAATCTCGCCCTTTTGCAGTAGTTTATATGCAGCATTGTTTATCGTTTCAGGCTTCATTCTATCTGTAGAATAGGCATAACGATATGCCTCAGAGGCATTGCCTGTCTCAAGGTACTTATTACAAAACGCTTCTTGTCGTGGTGTAAGCGGTTTACTCATAACCCCTCCATAGTTCATAATCCTTTGGTTTTCAGTGGTAAATATATAACATTTTTTTGCAAAATTGTTCCTCTGGGGAATATTTTTGATTAAATTTTTTTCAAATAGTCGCTCATAAGGCTCTGGAAGTCCTCCAGCGACCTGCACACCTCATATCTGTAGCCAGCACCTTGCACCAACTTCTGCCATATCTTCTGGCGATCTGACTGCCTGCCCTTTGCAGTCTTCATCTCAATGCACAGTCCGTGATGCTCACTGTTGGGTAGGTATAGCGTAAGGTCTGCCACACCTGCCGTCACTCCCTCTCCTTTCATTATCGCAGCCTCTATAGGGCTACGCTTGCCACCATTAGCATTGGCAACAAGCAGCAGTGCATAGCGCGGATATTGCAACCTAAACCACGCCACGCACTGCCTCTGTATGCTACTCTCTATGTGCCGAGCCATCGCCTTTCCGTTTTGATTTAACACGCCCCAGCTCGTTGATAGTTGGCTGTATCTGTCGCAGTAACTCCACGATGATAGCATTAACCTCTATACCACTGAACAGCTTAATATTCATCTCGCTTTTGTCGGGTTGCCTGTTCAGCCGCAACCTCTGACTGACTACGCTCTCTACATAGTCCAGACTGTTGAATTTATCTGCCATCTATTCTGCTGTATTGACATTTGCTTTAGCTTTGTTCATCTGCTCAATAAAGTGTTGTTTTACCATTTCGGCAATCTCGTTTGCGTTGGCGATAACGCTTTTTAAGTAAAACTTTGTGATAATTCTCTCGGTCAATATCTAACATTTTCAGCCACTGAGGGTCAATGCTCTCAACAAGTCTCTTGCGTATCTTGCGCGAGGCGTGATGTCGCATAATGCCGAGATATGAGTTTACAGAGGCTACAAGCGCATCTATATTTTCACGCCTATATCGTTTACATCCGGCTCTTGCGTTAAATACCCTGACCTTTGCAAAGGCATTATGCACTGTGCGATTGGATGTGTAGTGTCTGCCGTGCATCAGCACCGCACCGATAAACTTAACTCCTTTATAGCTCTGCTGAAAGTAAAACTTATGAGGGTGTAGTGTAACGCCTACACTTGCCAACATCTGTCGTATAGGCTCCACTGCGCTCAGTAGTTGCTCTTTACTATTGGCGATAATCAGTGTGTCGTCTGCGTAGGCTGCCATACCCAAACCGAGCATATCAACGATGTAGTGGTGCATCTGGTCAAGTATCAGCAGTGATACTATCTGCGTAAGCGAGTCGCCCAACGGCAAGCCCTTGCCCTCTCCGCAAGTGAATAGGCTCTTATGCTCCGGTATATGTTGCCACAGAGACAAATCGCCCACTCGTTTGCAGTTGTTCTCTGGAGCTGCCATAAGCGAAACACGCAACAGGTATAGCAGTGTGGTAATATCATACTCAGTATATCTCTCTACTACAAATTGGCACACAAGATCAGTGGAGAACTTACGGTCTATTGACATAAAGAAACCTTTGATATCTAACTTCATCAGGTAGCACGGTTTAGTGTAGCCCTCTGAAATTTCGTAGATGCGATTGTAGGCGTATAGTTGAGCTGCAAGTGTACCCTTGCCCTTACGGCAGTTGAACACCGGAAAGACCAGCTGTCGCTCTACAAGTGGCATCAGTCGCAGAGCTATCCAATGTAGCACCACTCTGTGTCTAAACTGCGCAGCAAATATCTCCCTATAGTCTGGTTTGGTTATTACAAAGGCTCTGAACTCCGAGGGCGTATATAGTCCTGCTCGTATCTCTCGGCATAGCTCTATGATATTATGCTCATAGTGTACCTCGAACTGCTGTGCGCAGTATGAGCGAGAATTACCCTTGCGACAATCAAAGTAGGCGGTAAACATACCCTCTGTGTCTATCGGATAGATAGTATTATCTGTTGTCTCTCGAAATTCGGAAACCGCACGAACATTGTTATTGTTGTTCATATTGTTATTGTTCACATTACCATTGTTGGTATTGACTACAAAAGCGCATATATCCTACCCCTTATGATGTAGCTCTGAAAGAGAGCGTGTAGGCACGACCTTTTCAAAATTCAACTGCTCTCACTCTGTAGCCGTAGCCGTAGAGTCCTCGCATACTATCTGTTTCTGTTTATTCATCCACCCTTTGAGCTGCTTTGCAATCGTCTCTGTACGCTCAAAGATATTAACCATAATCTTGAGCGATAATAGGTGCAACTCATTAACTACTCTAAGATATGTGCAAAGCGTTGAGAACTCCGTATCAAAAGCCTTGAGAGCCTGTAAGCGAATAGTCGTATTGTCGTGGCTATCGTAGGCAAGCTGTAGCTGATATATGCAGTTGAGAGTTCTGTTGATGATGTTATCTCCGAGCGTTCTGTTGTCCGCTTTCGGCATATTCTTGACCTCTCGCATTAGGAGCTTTAATAACTCCACCATATCACGATATATCGGGATGTTAGCCTTTGCCATATCTTCCTTTCGTTAAGCCTCCGCCCCAAAAAGCGGAGGCAATAGTTAAACATCTAAAATTTTACAAAGCGGAAACCGCACGAACAGTGTAAGTGTAGTTCATACCGTTAACGTACACATTACCATCGTTGGTACTGACTACAAAAGCGCACTCGTTATACCGCCAACTCTCCTCGTTGGCCCAATACCAGCCCGATAGCTCGGTTCTGCCATTTTTGCGCAGCTGCTCATTAATCTGGTCGCGGTACTTGGAAAGCAGTCGCAAGTTCTCAACGGTTTCATCGCCACCGCCATTCTCCTTGCAAAACTCCTGAGCCTTTTTGAATGGCAACTCTGCCTGCTTGTACGATACGCGGAGTTTCTTGCCCTCTACCTCGACAATAAATGCCGACTCCTCAAATGATACTTTTATCTTCTCCATAGTTCTTATAGTTAAAAATTAAAATTTGAAATTTTCAAAACGAAAAGCGGAAACCGCACGAACATAGTTACAGTAGTTCATATCGCGATCGTCCACATAACCATTGCGGGTATAGACTACAAAAGCGCACTCTGTATCATCTTGATTGACGGTGCAAGTCCAATGATAGTATGGAGATATTACCATACCGCCTACTGTGAATATAGCTGCGTTAATATCTGCGATACGCTTTGCAATATCTCTCATCGTTGCGAGGGTCGGCAACACCCAACTGATAACCCCGAAGCTACTCACGATAGGGTCAAGCAATAGGTCGATGGCAGGGCAACCGCGGTAAGGGAAAGGCTTATCATCGATCCAATAGCTCACATCCTCTTTGCCACTACACTGAGCCTCAAGGAATGCACTCGTTACCGCCTCGTTATCGTATGTCTCCTTGTCATAGCATATAGCCGGATAGTCGGTTACGTTAGTCGAGCCGAGTGGCAACGACAGACAAGGACTGAGGCTGACAATGTAAGCTGTCTGCTCGGTTACTACACCAATGCCGATGCAGTGTTCTCCGTTGTTCTTGCTCTCCCACTCTGCCGGCTTAATCGCACGGTAGTTCTCGGTCAAGCACCATACGCCCAAAGGTCGTGGAGTAGTTGTGTCGGTTGCATTGCAGCAGCGGCAAGCATTCTGACCCATTACCTCTGCGACAATCTCTTTAATTTGAGCGATTTGCTCTGTTGTAAATTCTCTCATAGTGTTTATTGGTTTAGTTTTATAGTTTCTCGATCCACCTCTTATAGCAGTTTAGTGCGTTTTTATTACATTTGTAAGCGCCTTTGTTATGTAAATCACTTGCACACTGTTTTAGCTTTTCTGCACCGTATTTTTTGTACAGCCACCAAAATCCGTCAAGTGTCAATGGCTCTGTAAATTTTAAAGAGTCAGCTGCACAAACGCTACACCAATCAAGAAACTGATAAAATTTCTCTTCCTCGTGCGTGAGCGTGCATGTGTGCGCATTTCTCACACTCTCTTTATCATTTACATTATCATTATCATTTACATTATCATTATCATTAGGGGTTTCTTTGGGGTTTTCTTGGGGTTTCTTTGGGGTTTCTTTGGGGTTTTCTTGGGGTTTCTTTGGGGTTTCTTTGGGGTTTTCTTGGGGTTTCTTTGGCCTGCCTCCCAATACTCCGTATTCGCCACCTTTACACCCATTCTCGTACTTCTGATTATTAGCATCTATCTGCGGTTTTATTAGAGCCATTATTGCCTTTGTCATCTGCCTCTGCTCGGAGGTCATCACACCCTCTATGCCGTATTCGACAATAGTGTTCAGCACCTCATTCCGCACGTTGGCAGGTAACTCCTTTATGCTCTCCCACCAGCTCGCATAGAATATCATTGATTCTCTTGCCATATCTTCTCCAATTTTCGCAAACACAACTTACACCTGCGTATAGCATCACGCTCTTTAGCCCTCGCTGTTGTGCTTAATTGCACCATTCCTACCGCTTTCAGTGCCGATACCAACGACTTGTATGTTGTTTTGCTAATTTCTATATTATAGCCAATCTCTATGCCTTTGCATTTCTGCCTCTATTGCCGCTATGTATGCCTCTTCATCCGGAGAGGGTAAGTATATCCCGGCTTCGCTTGCCGACCAATTCCTGAAACGCTCTATCGCTGTTGTCATCTCCGCTGTATCAAGCTCGGAGCTGCTACGTAACACCTCAATATTGCCGATATGCTTATACTCCTTTGTCCTGACAAACAACTCGTAGTTGCAGTACTTTTTGAAGTATTCGCACTTAACATCTTCGAGTGTGTTACCGGTCTGCATCGCAAACTCGCCTAAAATGGCGTGTAAATAGCGATTTTGGGCGTTTGTTCGCTTTGGTTGATACACTTTTACCTCTACGACCTTTCGTGCGCTAAAAAGGGCTGTAATACGCTTTGTTAGTCGTTCTCGGTCAATCTCCGTGTTCAGGTCGTAAATCATAGCTTAAAATGGCAGGTCATCTTGTAAAACCTCAGGCTCCAACACCTGCTCTGTTTCTTCTGCTCTAATCACGCCTATTGTTGCAGTTGGCGTTGGGTACTGCGGTACTTGATACTGTGGCTCTACCTTTGGCGCATCCTCTACCTTGTTGAGCATCTGCATCGTATTAGCCGTAATGTCGGTCATCTGTCGCTCCACGCCATCCTTACCTTGCCACTTGCGGTAGTGGATAGTACCCTCTACATAGAGCAGAGAACCTTTACGCACATACTTGTCGGCTACATCTGCGAGGTTGCGCCATAGGGTTACATTGTGCCACTCAGTCAGTTCCTCTGTTTGGTTGGTCTCCTTGTTAAACCACTTCTCGGAAGTGGCAAGGCGCACTCTTGCAGTCTTAACACCACTCTCGCCCATTGTCTTAACCTCTGGGTCTGCTCCTACACGACCCACAAGAATAATTTTGTTAATCATAGTTTTATCGTTTAGTCATTGCTTTGATGATTGTCTTTGAACTCTTAACAGGTGGATACCATATTTCGCCTGTATTGGGGTCTGCGAGGCCGCTTGTAGGCATTGCCTTGAGGGCCTTTTCTATCTCCTTGAGGCGTTTGTCAATACTAACTCTTGCCTCCTGCAGCTCGGCATACTCGGAGCTGCCGCACTGGCTGTAGTCATACTTAACACCGGCCTCTGCCTCGGTAAATGTGAACTCGCCAACAGTTGCTCCCTGCTTGCCGTACTTTGACAACTCCCTCAAGCATATATCTCGCACCTGTGGCTCATTCTTTATTTGCTCTATTGCACGCTCAAATGAGGTTAGTACTGCCAATGCTTGCAGAGGATCTATATTGCCCTCTATAATGTTTGTAGTGGCACTTGCTACGATGTCGGCAATAGTGCGTGGGTCTTGGATGATTAGTTGTTGTTTCTTCTTCTTATCCATCGTTATAATCCTTTCTCTGTTATGTATTGCATCCATATATCGAATACCCTTTTCTCTGCGTGGTCTTGAAACTCCCAACCATCGGCTTGCAAGTACTCAACAACCTTGAATGCCGTTGGGTTTTTCTGATACGCTGCATCCAGCACCGCTATCATCTTATTGCATCGCTCTGGGTTGTCAAGCAGCGCATCGTTAATAATTCTGCGCTTAACCTGTTGCGCCACTTGCGCCGGTACTACTTGCGGTCGGGCACACTGAGTATATTTAGTACAATCTTTCTCAAAATACACATCTGCACCTATCCCTAAAGATTTGCAAGCAACAGACAAGGCATCTGTGTAAGCCATTTTGTAGCAATCTTCATTAATATATAGCCCTTTGGTTTCGTTTGAAACAAAAGATGTACCACCAATGCCCTCTATTGGCATAGACCAACCATTCTCGGTTTTGATGAAGAGTTTAATTAGGATGTTTGCTGTGCATTGGTTATCAGCAGCTTTCTCAATCCAATATCTGACAATCTCGGTGTACCATCCAATGCCACACGCTCCAAAGAGCTCTGTGAGTTTCTTAATGCGCCACATGGGGTTGATTTCCGTAAAACCCTTTAATCGCCCACCTTTAATGGTTTTTTGCGCTTCGTTAGGCACCTTTCGCACCTGATTATACAAATCCAGATTTCCCATAGCAGTTAGATGTGTTGAATTTCTACTCGTTCTTTTGTTTCATCTACGCACCACGCCTTGAGTATTTTGGCTATTGCCGGGCTTCTCAGTACGCCTTTGCCTTCGTGCTTGAATGTGATATTGCCTCGGCTATCTTTAGCTGTTATCAGTGTGCGTGTTATCGGCTTATTCATTCGGTTACCGTAGTAGTCGTAGTTACTATCGCTGTACATATACATTGCCATATCGTTATAGTACTGGAAGTGGGTGTTGTGCGCAATACTGTATCGCTCTCTGGCGAATGTCCTCAGCCTCGGTAGTTACTGATGTGCTTTTGATATAAGCATCTACCATGCTCTGAGTAAATCTATTCTCTCTCCCTACTTTAAAATGCGCAATACGTTTACTGGCTGTTAATCCATATATAGTGCGTAACGTTACTCCCAGGTATTCCGCAAGGCTCTCCATTGTGTAAATCTTCTCTGTCATGTTAACTCAGTCGTTTAGCTGTTTTGATTTCTATTTGATTGATATAGTCTTGCGATAGCGTTAACTGGTTGCCTCGGCTATCGTACCACTCAGTTTCTTCAATAGTAACTGAGGCACATTCTACCCAACTTATAGGCTCTGAGGTTACCCCATCCCCACTCTCGCATATAACTCCATCCAATGTGGCTGTGATAGTGAGGAACGTGTCATCAATAGGAACTTCTATTGTGCTACTCCTCCCCAGCTCCTCAAAGGATTCAGCCAATATAAAAGCTATATGCTCCAATGTTGCATTAGTTATCATTGCCCTCTCCTCTTTTTTAAGTACAAATAAATGCAGCTTTGAGAGATACCATGCTTGTCTGTTAAGTGGCCGATAATCGCCATCTTGTCATTTTCAGGGTTAGCCGCAAGCTCGCAATACTCTGCATACATTGCCTGATACTTTGCTTCTCGGCGAATGCGTTTCTCTGTTTTGAAAATTCTGCTCATATCGTTCTATAAAAATTACAATTAAAACCTGCTATATTCTTAAATGGATTCGGCATGCAGTCCAAATACTGCGTTCTTGGTTTCTTCGGGTGGCGCTTAGGTTGTATCCGCACCCGATAGTCTCTATGTTTCTCGGCCAACCTGTGCTCTATAGCTCTAATACTGCGGCCTATCTTCTTCGCCAACTCCGGTCTCTTTATGCCTTGCAAGGCATATCGAAGTAATAATCTATCTTCCTCTTTTGTCCACTTATGCACCATATTCATTTACCTGTTTTGTTTAGTGGATAGGGGGAGAGTCGAACTCGCCTGCCTGAGTGTATAACCACATTCACACTCTGCTCTACCGGTGAGCTACCTATCCAGATGGGGGGGAGGGCTCAAATGCAAAAAAATGAAGCGATTAAGTAGTAAAAATCCTCCCCCGAAAAAAAGAACGATTGCAGGTTGAGACCCGACCTGTGGCGGAGCCGTCTTTCCGAGCTGTCATTTTAACTAATTTTTTATGAAAACTTATCAAACATTACGTCTGCCATCACGGCAGTCTGGGTCATTATCTTCTGTTAAATGCTTATTCATAATTATAGCAAGCTGTGTAAATATATTTTCCATAGTTTTAGTTATATTGATTAGCCAATTCTCTTAACATTCTCAGCTCTTCCTGATAGTCTCGCCAACGCTCTACTGCAAGGCTGTTATTACGGTGGAATGATAAATTACGCATCGCATCTTCTTTCTGAAGTATCAGCTGCTTTATCTGCTCTATTGTTAGTACTTGTGCCATTGCCGTTTATCGTTTCAATTACTATGCCGTTTCCTGCGTTTGACCTTTATGCGGTATATCTATGCCTTTTCTCGTCATCTACAACCTCTGTTTCATCCCTTCTGCGACCCCTGCGGGCTGTTCTGAAGGCTCTCTCGCAGTCTATCTGCGTTGTTGTGAACATCAGTAGGGCTATCGTGAAGAACTTTGCTATGCGCTTGGTTACTGGTGCAAAGTCTTTCGCAACACAACCGTATTTGTAGAAGTACCAAGCACACAACTGAACTACACTCTTGCAATCTGCATATTCTCGCGCTTCTTGGATGTAATTTTGCACAGATGAAGGAGATAAACAACACTCGTCTGCGATTTGCGGAACTGTATAGCCGTGCGCTCTTAAATGCACCACTCTATACAGCTTGTCTGATAATTCATAGTTCCAATCCATAAGGCTTAAAATTTCCAATGTTCACACTCTGTCGGCTCGTGTACTTTACCGCGCTGGTGGCGGTCGCATATCACTTTACCAGTCTTGTAGCATTCGTAGGTGTCGTTGCCTATGTCAAGCATACAGTATAGGCAAGTCCAGCAGCACTTAAAATCATTCTTCTCCATAAGGCTATTAGTTTTTGAAATACCATACTCTATCGTTGTGCGCTTTCGCTTCAAATGCTGTGATATGTCTCTGGCATTTGATAAAGGTGTTATAGGCATCCATACCAAACTCCTTTATGAATTGCTCTTTGTCGTGCAATAAAAGGTTTAGGCAAATCTGCAAGTTACCTACCGCATTGCGAACATCCTCCATTTGTTTCTTAAGCCCCATACTCTAAAAAGTTTTAATTTTGTTCTTTTTTTTACTGAAATTTTTACTACTTTTGTAACAGGTTTGTTTCCTATTACGGTTACAAAGATAAAGACTTTATTTTTAATTACCAAATAATTTACCAACTTTTTTAGTAAAAACTTTACTATTTTTCGTAACTCATTGATTATGAATAGAGTAATTCGCAATAAAATTTTGGTGCAAGAGATAATAAATAGAGGTATATGCTCCTCTCAAAAGGAGTTAGGTGTACTTTTAGGCTACGAAAATGAGTCTTATTTCTCGCAAATTATGACAGGATTAAAGACCCCTAAAAACTTTATTACAAAGATAAAGTCTTTACTCCCAGGTTTGAACGAAGATTGGTTGCTTAACGGCAGAGGGGATATGTTTGGAACGCCTATAGAATCAAATGTTATAGTAGAGGGTAACGGCAACGCTGTAGGTAACAATAGCATAAACACAGCTACCAACTCCCAGCTTGTAGCTGAGATAACAGCGCAGAGAAGATTTGCGGAGAAGATACAAGCAGACTCAAAGGAGCAGATAGACCGTCTGCTCGGCATTATAGAGAAATTGTCTAACCATTAAATATTAAACACTATGAAGAAGATTGCTATTTTTGCACTACTTTGTATGTTCTGTGCATCGTGCCAGACAGACCCTAACAAGCCTATTCTGTTTAAGTCCCCAGAGCAATATATTGACTGGGTAATCACGCCCAGAGGCTATATTGTGACAGATGAGCAGTACTTGCAATACAAGCACCAAGATGAAGTGGCGAAGACCCTGTCTATTGCAGAAGTTAAAGAGGCTGGCTCGCTTTGCGTGATATTCTATTCTTATTCTATCGGTGCAACTGTACATAGAAAGATAGAGTTTTGCAAGAAAGTAGATGACTACTTGCTAATGGTTTTCCCATCCGATTTTAAGAGCCGATTTGTGGACAAGACCGAACTTGCTATGGAATATAGCATCACATGCGATGAGGTTACAGAGGTAATGCGAGCTGCGTATAATTGGCAACCTAACGATGATTTATGGTAGCCTATGCAGACTAACGAAGATATAGTGGCTCGCTTCTTTATGGCGTTGAATGCGCTATACGCTGCGGAAGAGATACGCTTTTTTGCGGATTTTGAGCGCAGAGTTGGTATTAGCCACGCACAGTTATATAAGCAGCGTAAGGATTTCTCTCGCAAGATACTGCAACCGCAGTGGCTTGCCGTTTTAGTGGAACAATATGGAGTAAGTGCCGACTGGCTACTGCTGGGGCGTGGTAGGATGTTTAGGTAAAAAAGGGAGGCATAACACCTCCCTTTGCTATATCTCTGGAATCCTCAACACCGCCTCTTGCTTCCGCTTATCCAGAAGCTCCGCATATATCTGTGTGGTCTTAATATCCTTATGCCCGAGCATCTTGCTCACGGTGTAGATATCCACTCCCAAATCAAGCATCATAACAGCAAAGGTATGCCTGCCACTATGAAAGGTAATATGCTTGTTTATCCCCGCAGCTCTCGCCCAAATAAGGAGCTTATCGTGAATATATGACACCTTGAATACCGACTCATTATCTCGCCCTCGCTCGCCCATATATTGCACCGCCTGTGGCGATAGGTCAAGATACTCTTGCTTCTGAGTCTTCTGCTGCCTATATACTATTCGTGTGAACGCTCCTTGTTGGCGTACATCACCCCACTTTAGCCCTACAACATCACTATATCGAAGCCCTGTTAAACAAGAGAATAAGAATGCACGTTTAAGGCTTTTGTCTTTGCAGTCAGTAGTTGACAACGCCCGCAGTTCTTCAATAGTCAAATATTCTCTGTGAGTCTCCTCTCTCTTTGGTAGTTCCAGGCCCTGCATGGGATTACGCAGGAGTATCTTGTCGGTTACAGCTTGTCGGAGCATCGCATTAATTTTCGCAAGATAAGTGCGAGCAGAATTATTGCTAACACGAGCAACGATATAGTTACATACTCCAGCCACCCACTTATCATCTACCTTGTCAAGCGTAGTCTTTGGTGCATACTCACGTAAGAAATTGAGAGTGCAGTTCCATACCTCTCTCGTTTTTATTTTTATATTCTTGCGCTTGCATACTATAGCGAAGTAATCCGCCACAGTAGGGTAGGCGACACCCTCATCGTTCAGGTTATACCGCCTATTGCGCAGCTCTATAAGCCTCTGCGCTCGGATAGTCTCTGCAAGAGCAAGTTTCTGCCTATTCTCCTCTCTGTCGGCTTTCGTAACCTCTGGCACAAGGTAGAGCTTCAGGCTCTCACACCTTCGCCTGCCGTTTACATATATATCAAGATAAAGCGATATATTCCCTGATGCTCGCATCCTTTGCCGTAGTTGGATAGGACTTTTTGATTTTCCCATATATTTACATATATTACAATTTGCGCAACAAAACCGCAACAAAATTAGTAAAAATATCTGTAAATATACGCAAACAACCGCAAGTTAAAACGGCGTTAGGAACGGTTTAGCAACAATTTAGGCTGAACGTAACATTTATATTGCAAAGATAACAAAATAACTCAACTATACAAAATCTTCTTTAAGGCTATCATAGATACAAAGATAGAGCAATACTTTCGTACTGCTCTATCTTATCAGTTTGTATTATCCTACTTTTCAGGACGCATCACGACATAAGTCATATTGTTGTCAGCAAGAATTTTAGCAGCAAGAGCTGCAATCTTCTCACCTGTCATCTCCTTAACAATCTTCTCATAGTTAGCCACATAGCTCATAGCATCACCATAAGTATAATAGTTAGCGATGTAGTTCATCCAACGATTATTCTGAACCAGGCGGTTATTCCACTCCTTAATCAGATACTCACGAACCTTCTCCAGATCCTCACTCTTAGGACCATTTTCAGCAATTGCCTTAATCTCTGCAACAACAATCTCTGAAAGTTCATCAGCCATAGCCTCATTTGTATCGAACTGAACAACAAGCTGGTATGTAGGAGTATAATGTGCATCAAGAGAGCCACCTACACCTACACCATATGTACCACCCTTCTCTTCTCGGATAGAGATTGTATAACGAGCACGAAGAATATCCTGAAGGAAGTTCATTGTAATTGCATTATCAAGGTTATAAGCAGTCTCACCTGTATAGATGCGGCAAACACTAACCTTTGGCTGCTGCATAGGTGTCTTGAAGTCGTTTACAACCTCACCCTTAGCGGTACGAACACCATCATCAAGACGCTTAGTAATCTTATTCTTCTTTGCAGGGAGTGAACCGATATACTTCTCGACCATTGGCTTAAGAGTTACCAAATCTACGTTACCTACAATATATACAGTATAGTTAGCCGCATTTGCAGTAAGCTGACGATAGATAGGCTCCAAACGGTCATACTTAATAGCATTCAACACCTCTGTTGAAATCTGCTGACGACGGTAGTTATTACCATACAAGCTCTTTATTTGTTCTGCAGAAGCCTTAAAATCAGGATTGGTCTTAAGGTTCTCTACATAGCTGATATATTGGCCCATAGTAGCCTTGAAGTCGTCCTCATTAAAACGTGGATCAGTAAAGCGGAGGTAGAGCAACTGGAAAATTGTCTCTAAATCCTTAGGAGAGCCTGTACCAAAGATTTGAGTCTTATAATCATCAGGAGATACAGAAGTTGATGCGCTCTTACCTGAGAGTTGTTTACGAAGTTCTGTACTTGAGAACTTAGATACACCCATCTGGCTCATTGCAAGAGAAAGGAACTTACCTGTATAGTAATCCTCATTGCTCAAGTTAGAGACACCAGACTGAGCTACCATCTGAATCATTACCTCGTCAGCCTTGAAAGTTGTTGGTTTAACTACAACCTTCATACCATTCTTAAGAGTCCACTCTGTAGTACCAAGCATCTGATTTTCAGCAACTTTCTTTACAGAAGAGCCCTTAAGAGCATCAACATTCTCAATAAGTGGAACCTTAACAGTATTATCCTTATAAGGATCAATCTGGGAAGCCTTTACTGATGCAAGTACAGTCTTAATCTCCTCTGCTGTTGGATTTACAACACCCTCCTTCTTAGGAGCATCTGCAATAACTACATTGTTATTATCGGTAATATAGCGAGCAAATACCTGATTGATAGCATCAAGTGGCAACTCAGCAATAATTGCGCTATCCATCTTCCACTCAAGTTCGGCATCAGGGAATGCAGAATTACGACGGAATGCTGAGAGGTAACGATTTACATACTGTCCATTCATGCGGTCATTGCGGTTCATATAGGCCTGCTCCTCACGACGCAGAACCTGAGCCTTAGCTCTCTCAAGCTCACCCTCAGTGAATCCATGACGACGAATTCGCTCCAACTCAACAAGGGCTGCCTCAAAACCACTCTTCAAACCACCATCCTTAGTAGTTACACCCAAGGTAAGAGCATCAAGAGTTGGGCAAATACCAACACCACCATTAGAAATATATGCATTAGTAAATGGAGCATCTGGTTTCATTGATATCTCTGCAAGACGAGCATTTGCCATTGTACCACCAAGAGAGTGAATCAAAGCAAACTGTTCTGCAATAACTGTATTGTTATACTCTTTTGGCAATGCAGGGCGCTTAATAAACATAGAAATGCTACTCTCCAACATCTCTGGATCCTCAAAGATTGATATAATAGGCTCCTGATTATCTGGCACAACAATTACCTCCTTAGATGCTGCATCAGCTGCAGGTGCCGGAATGTCAGCCATAAGAGACTTAACCTGAGCTTCAATCTTATCTACATCAATATCACCAACAACAACTACAGCCTGATAGTCAGGACGATACCACTTATCATAGAAGCTCTTAATATCATCATACGAGAATGAACTCAATCCATCAAGGTGGCCAATAAGGTTACGGTGCTCATACTTTGTACCTTTAAAGAGAGTCTTAAGCAAATTGATAGTTGAACGCCATGAAGCACCATCACGAGTACGCAACTCCTCCTTAATTACACCACGCTCTTTATCAATCTCAGAGTGATCAAGTGTAATAAAATGAGACCAATCGTGCAAAATCAACATTGCGGTATCAATCACACCCTGACGAGCAACAGGAACATCACGCATCAAATACTGTGTGTAGTCCCAAGATGTGCCTGCGTTAAGATTTGCGCCAAACTTTACACCAACCTTCTCAAGATACTCAATAAGCATCTTTCCAGGCAGGTTCTTTGTACCATTGAATGCCATGTGCTCAAGGAAGTGAGCCAATCCCTGCTGGTTATCTTCTTCCTGAATTGCGCCGACATTATGAATAATATAGAAGTCGGCTAATCCCTTTTGCTTGTCATTGTGGCGAATGTAATACTTCATACCATTCTCCAACTGACCTGTCTTTACTGCCGGATCTTGAGGGATAACCGGTAATGCTGGCTGATTGCTCATTTGAGCAACTGCCGCAAATGCAACGATAGCTGCAAATGCCAGTGTGAAAAATCTTTTCATCTTCATAAATTTTAGTTAAACTTAATCTCTGTTATATGCTCATTAACTGTTTTGAATTATTTTCGGCGCAAATTTACCCCCCCCCTTGAATTTTCCAAATTTTTAGGCGAAAATCTGCAAAAAAATTAATCACCAAATTCTAAAATATCTCCAGGTTGACATTTAAGGACCTTACAAATAGCCTCAAGAGTAGAAAAACGTATAGCCCTACCCTTACCTGTTTTAAGTATTGATAAATTGGCCTGCGTAATGCCAATCTTTGCTGCTAACTCTGTTAAAGAGATATTTCGTTTAGACATTAACGATGCAAGTTTTATATTTATTGCCATAACCTAAGTGTTAATATTCATGCAATTATTTTTTTCAAACTACAAATATAATATATATTTGGCAATTATGCAAATGTAAAATCCACTGCACTATATCCACTTTACCACAAGGAATCTTTATTACAACCCTATTTCCCAATAACAACATTACAATTTCTCTAAAAAACGGAGAAAAAAAGTGATTTTCTATCGTCATTTTTGCATTTCCAAGAAATAGTCCTTAACTTTGACAGCTATTGTGCGCATATCGCGCGAATAGATGAAAAAGAGACCGATTAAAAAATATAAATTTATTAACATTTAACACAAAACAGTATGAAAAACATTTTTCGTTCACTCCTGTTCTCAGCTATAACTCTGATAGCAGGTTTTGCAGTTTCGTGTACAAATGATGAGGAGATTAAGCGTTACGAAGGCATTCCTCCTATCTCTGTATCACCTGCATCTATTACCATTCCTCTAGCGGGAGGTCAAACCGAGGCGGTTACTATTACCACCCCTGCTGAGTGGGTTTTGAGCATTGACAATCCAGATGTTCTTGCTAGTGTTTATTCTGGTTATGGCAATGCTGTAGTTCAGTTTGAGATTCCTGAGGCTAAGTCTATGCGAACTATCAAAGCAACAGTAACTGCAACCGGTTATATGTTCGGCTATCCTATCACTAAAAAGGCAAGCATCGCTATCAGTCAGTCTGACTCTGACATTCCATCTGTAGATGGCGCATTTGTTTACTATGAAGATGGTGGAGAGAGCGTATCTAAGGTTGATGGATATTGGCCATATGTTGACAAGTATGAGGGTTGGAATCCTCAAGGCGGTGAAGGTTTCGACCAGAGTGGTGTAACCTATACCGGTAAGAACGCATCTGTTCGTAACTCTGGTAAGACTTGGGCTCCTGTAGGCTCGACCTACGCCACTGACGCTCCTTATGCTTACCTTCAGGCAAAGACCGACTCTGAGTTTGTAATCAACAATATTGCAATAAGCAATGGCGTTAAGAATTACACATTCTCTTTCACTGCATTCAACCAGTATGCATCACTGATTGCATCACCTTATACTCCTGTTGTAGCAGCACTTGAGTCTGGTAAGAATCTTACTGTATCAGTGAGCGTTGATGGCTCAAATTGGGGCATTGTTCCATTTACAACAATGGAGGATGGTAACTGGACATATGCAATTGCTCCATTTACACTCCCTGCAGATGCTGATAAGCTCTATGTTAAGTTCTTTGGATATGTAGCAGATACGGCTTCTCCACTTCCATCTTCTGACTACCAATATCAGGCAGCTCTTCGTTTTGACGACTTCCGCCTTGTAGAGGGTGGTGATGGTCCTGTTGTTGAGTTCAACAACGCCGGTGGTGGTTCTACAGAGGCTGTTGAGGGCACTATCGAAGCTATCCTCGCAGGCGGTCTTGGCAACTACACACTCAAGAACGCTTGGGTTGTTGCTACCTATGCTCAAGGATTTATTGCTACAGATGCAACAGGCAAGTACATTCTTTGTTATCAGGGTTCTGAGGCAACCGTTCCTGCTGTAGGTACAGTTGTAGAGGTTAGCGGTGCAGTTGTTACTTATGGCGGACTTCCTCAGTTTGACAAGACTGCAGTTGTAACAGCAACTACTGAGACAAAAACAGTAAACCATGGAAGCCCTGCAGTAATGACAGGTGCAGACCTTGATAAGTATGTTCAGGCTCCAGAGGTTAAGTATGCTCAGTTTGAGGGTGCACTATCAATTAGCAGTGGCAAGTATTACAATGTAACTATTGATGGTGCTACAACTGCCGTTGGTTCTATATCTTACCCTGCTACAGATATGGCAGAGACACTCAAGGCTCTTGATGGTAAGGGTATTAAGGCAACCGGCTATATGATCGGTGTTACAAGTGGTAGATATACCAACATGATGATTACAGCTGTTGAGGCTACAGGTAATGATCCGGAGCCAACTCCAGATCCAGAGCCTATGGAGGGTACATATACTCTTATCAACTCTATCGACCAGGTAGAGGCTGGAACATACTACATGGCAGGTTACGCTCCTGAGTACAACAATCAGGGTAATATTACCAACTTCGCACCTTATTCATACCACATGTGGACAGGTGGTATTAATAATGGTTCAAGTGGTAGCGACCTTATGACTGTTAACTACAGCTACACTAACGGCGTTCTTCAGCTCAATCCAGATCTCTCTGCTCAGGATGCAGCCAAGGGGACAGCACAGCTTGTAGAGCTTGTTGCTGTTAACGGCAAAGCAAACACATACTATATCAAGTTTGGCGAGAAGTACCTTACTTGTACAGGTAAGCGTGCTGCTGCACTTGTTGACTCTCCTGTTGAGTGGGCATTCTCAGCTCATCCAAAGGGTGGCATTTGTCTGACTGACAATAATGTTATCCTCGGTACTGCCGGTGCTACTTACAATCTACTTCGTTGCTATGTATCACCTGCATCCTCTCTGCTTTATGGTGTTGTATTCTTCACTCCAGGTGAGGGCACTCCAACTCCAGACCCAACTCCGGATCCAACACCAACTCCAGGTGAGAGCGTTGCAATCAATACAATTACATCTGCTGGTACTTATACTGCTACAGGTACAGTTGTTGCTATTGGTACTCAGGCATACATCATTGCCGACAATACAGGTGCAATGATGGTTTACCACACTAACCACGGTCGCACAATTGGTGAGAATATCACTATTTCTGGAGATGTAACTATCTATCAGAAGACTGACGGCACCTCTTGGGGTACTCCACAGTTCTCAAACACTGCAACTGTTGTAGTTAACTCTACTGGTAATAATTGGACATACAACCCTACTATTCTTAGTGCTGATGGTATTGATGAGATGATGACTCAAACAGTATCTAAAGAGGTACAGTTTACAGGAACACTCGTTGTAGATGGTAACTATATCAACATTACATTTGATGAGACCAATACTCAGGGTTCTATTAAGTATGTTGATAACAATGCATACTCTTCTCTTAATGGTCAAACTGTAACTGTTAAGGGTTACTTTGTTGGCGTATCTTCAAATAAGTTTGTTAATGTTCTACCTTACGCTATCGAAGGTCAGGGTGGTGTTACACCTAATCCAAATCCGGATCCAACACCAGATCCAGAGCCAGACCCAACTCCAGGTCAATACACATCTGTAGCTGACTTCTTGGCAGCTCCTGAGGATGAGACCACTCTATACACCCTTAAGGGTACTATCACAGCCGTAGCAAATAGTGAGTTTGGTAACTTCGACCTTACTGACCAGACTGGTACAGTTCTCATCTATGGTCTTAATAGCCCTGACGGTACCACTAATAAGTATTGGGCTGCTTCTGGCGCTAAGCTTGGTGATGATATTGTTGTTAAGACAGTACGTAGCTCTTACGGAAGCACTCCACAGGGCAAGAATGCACATTTTGTTGAGGTTATTACTCCTGGTACTATTCCATTCTGGTCTTTTGAAAAGACTATCGTATCTTTCCTCTCTGAAGGTGGAGAGCAGAAGGTTGCTATTGAGGCTTACAACTTAAAGGAGAGTGTTAATGCTATCTCTGACAACGCACACTTCACAGTATCTTATGCTGATGGTGTTCTTACAATTGTTGCTCCTGCTAACACCTCTTCAGAGACTATCAATGGTAATATTACTGTTACTTGCGGAACTCTCTCTCAGGTTGTTAAGGTTTCACAGAACGTTGCCTCTTCAGGCGAGCAGCAGAGTGTTGATGCTACAATCTCTTTCGCAGATAAGGCTAAGAGAACTTCTTACACAACTGCTCAGCAGGTTTGGGAGGATAACGGTATTATAGTTGTCAATGACAAAGATGCCTCTACTACGAATGTAGGAGATTATGCTGCTCCAGCTCGTTTCTATAAAAGTTCTAAGGTTACTATCACTGCCCCAGGGAATATTCAGCAGATCGAGATTGACTGCGCAGGCATGGATGCTAAATATGTAGATGCTTGGGTTAGCTCTATTAGCAGTGGAGCTGCAAAGAATAATAACATTGTAACTATTACTCTTGATGGCTCATCTAACAGCTATATCATAAGTTTAACAGGTGGTCAGGCTCGTGCTAATAGCATGAAAGTTACTTTCCTCCAGTAGTTCAACACTTTACAACCCTCTCCCGATGGGAGACTATCGGGAGGGGATTTTTTTAAAATGAACAGACTTTTTTATACAGTGCTTTTTGCGCTAACAACAATTTCTACATTTTGGGCTTGTAGCGACGAAGACCCATGGTCTCCATACCAGTCCAACGCAACACTATCTCATACCCAAAAAGGTTGGGATGAGAAAACAATAGCAATCAAAACCTCAGGAGATGTAAGATACTCCTGGGAGGCTGTAATTGTCGAGGGCTACGAATGGGCATCTTTTAGTCAATCTGAAGAGTTGATGGTTTCCAAAGGCAAAGTTGGAGCAAGTGCCTTTATATATTTCGACAAAAACGAAACAACCGCATCGCGTACGGCTACGGTTTATATAAAATTCTCCGACGGATATTCTGCATCTCTACCTTTTACACAACTTGGCAAGAGTAATAACGCAACTTATGACCGAGCTTGGGGCGAGCAACCGGCACAAAAGGTTGAGTCAAATTTAGTTTATAAGACATATTATACAACTCTTTCAAACGGTAAATATGTACGTAACTACTCTGTATGTTATGACACCGATAAGTTAGTATCAAGATGGGTGGCATATCCATTACACGATATATATACAACAGGTCGTGGTTATCCGGGCGGTGGCAGAACCGATGCTTGGGCATTTGATGACGCCATTACCGAATATTATAACGGAGGTTACCGTATTGTTGAGTACGAATATACAGACCCTGTAATCCCACAGACAAAGCAACAGAACATCGTAGAGGGTGCTTACGGCACGGGAGATAGTCGTGGACACATGCTTCCATCTGCATCCAGATATAGTACTTGGATGACCAATGCACAGACATTCTATGCTACAAACATGATGCCTCAAAACAGCAAATTTAATAGTGGTGTATGGGCTACAGTTGAGAATAAGACTCGTAACAGTGCATGTGCAGATACGCTCTATGTTGTTGTCGGAACGCTCTTTGAGAATGCAAAGACATTCAATGCTCGTGGCAGAACAATCACCCGCCCTACTCATGCCTACAAATTGCTACTCAGAACAAAGAGTGGCAACACAAAGAAAAACATCTCTCAGATTACTAATGCAGATGAGATTAAGGCTATCGGTTTCCTATTTGAAAATGCATCTAATGCATCCGATTATAAGAGTGCAGTTGTCTCTATTAAAGAGATTGAGCAACGTACCGGTTTTACTTTCTACCAGAATCTCAACCCAGCTATTGCAGACGAAGTAAAGTCTCAAAAGAATATTAATGATTGGAATTTTTAATATCTATACACTATGAAAAAACTACTTTTAACAACTCTGCTCGTTGCAGGCGTTTTATTGAGTTGTTTTGCACAGAAGCCTCACATGGTTGTCTTCTACAACCTTGAGAATCTGTTCGATACAATCAATGACCCAGACAAGTGGGATGAGGAGTTTCTCCCTTCAGGCGACAAGAAGTGGAACTCTACAAAGTATCAGCGCAAGCAGAGTAATTTGGACAAGGTCTTCTTTGATATGGCTTTGATTCAGAAATCATTCCCTGCCGTAATCGGCGTATCGGAGATTGAGAATCGTTTGGTCCTTGAAGACTTAGTTGCTCAGCCAAAGATGGCACATGGCAACTATCGTATTGTTCACTACGACTCTCCGGATCGTCGTGGTGTGGATTGCGCATTCTTATACCGTCCCGATGTCTTCAAGTTGGAGGGTAGCAAGGCTCACAAATTCGAGATGCCTGGCATGGCAAACTTCTACACTCGTGATTTGGTAACAATGTGGGGAACAATCGAGGGTGAACCATTCTTCTTCCTTGTATCTCACTGGCCATCACGTCTTGGTGGTAAGGAGGCGTCAGACCCTAAGCGTGAGGCTGCAGCTGCACAGTGTCGTCGAATTGCAGATTCTGTACGCACAGCCAACCCTAATACAAAAGTTGTTATCATGGGAGACCTCAATGATGACGCTACAGACAAGAGTATTACAGAGGTTCTTGGCGCTAAAGGCAATATTAAGAAGTTAGTTGCAGGCGATCTCTACAACCCATATATTGATCTGCTCAAAGCGGGATATGGAACACTTGGATATAGAGACTCTTGGAATTTGTTTGACAACATCATCGTATCTGAGAATCTTGCTAATGGCACAACAGGTGAGGTTAAACTCAAACGTGCCGAGGGCAGCAAATTCTACGGAAATATCTTCTCTCGTCCTTATATGATGCAACAAGAGGGTCAATACAAAAACTACCCATTACGAACATTTGTCGGAAATAACTTCCAGAATGGTTTCTCTGACCACTTGCCTGTTTATATATATGTAGGTAAATAATCTTTAACTGTTATATATGAAAAAACTTTTACTATTGACGTTTTTGACTCTTTTCAGCCTAACTGCATTTGCACAAGGAGGCATTAAGGGTCAAGTTGTATCACGAAACGGCAGAACTGCTGTCGGTCAGGTTAAGGTAACTCTTGACGCTAACGGACAAAGTGTTACAACAGACGATAATGGATTCTTCACATTTGGAGAACTTCCAAAAGGAGATTATCGTCTTACATTCTCAGCTCCGGATTTCGAGTCTCTGGAGATGATGGTTCATGTAGATAGAAACGTACGAGATTTGCAAACTGTTATTATCGTGCCTTCTTTGCAGAATGAGATTATGGACGACTCTGTATTTGCTGAATTTGACAACGACTCATCAGCATCAGACACACAGGCTCTTCCATCTTCACTCTCTTCATCAAAGGATATCTACAACAATATTGCATCATATCGCTTTAGTGAGATGCGTTTCAATGTTCGTGGTTATGATTCAATGTATCAGGATGTATATCTAAATGGTATTCGCTTTAATGATGCCATTACAGGATATGGTCCTTGGTCATTATGGAGTGGATTGAATGATGCTACTCGTAACCAGGAAAACAGTGCAGGTCTTACCCCAACCAACTTTGGTGTTGGTGGCATTGGCGGTGTAACAAACGTAAACGCTCGCGCCTCTCAGATGCGTAAAGGTTTCCGAGTAAGTGTATCTAATGCAAACCAGATGTATCGCTGGAGAGCTATGGTATCATACGCTTCAGGTGCTCTTGATAATGGTTGGTCTTATGGTTTCTCTGTATCTACTCGTCAAGGTGGCAATGGATATGTTGATGGTATCTATTATAACTCTTATGGCTATTTTGGCTCAGTTGAGAAGTTGTTTGGAACAAGACATCGTCTTGCTCTCACTATTCTCGGCACACCTCAGCAGCGTGGAGCTCAGCAGGCATCTACTCAGGAGGCTTATGACCTTTTCGGCAGCAACTATTACAACCCTAACGTAGGTTTTCAGGATGGTAAGTTGCGTAATACCCGTGTTCGTCGCACTCATGAGCCTATCGCTATGCTCAACTACATCTTTGACATTTCGGATAAGACCCGACTTACTGCTGCAACATCTGTTCGCTTTGGCTTCAACGGTTACTCTGCTCTCACATGGAAAGATGGCGCTGATCCACGTCCTGACTACTACCGTTATCTTCCTTCAAACTATCTGAGCCAGATTACTCCTGAGATTCCTGGTATTTTCCAACAGACCTCTGATTCACAGATTGAGAACTATATCAATGCAGCTATAGGTGCTATGTCTGTATGGAATGGAAGAATTGATTTCGACCGTATGATTAATGCGAACCGAAGCAAGAGCGACGAAGTAGCAGGTTGCTACCGTTCTAACTACATGATTGAGGAGCGTCATACAGATCAGATTGACTACAATTTCGTTGCAAATATCTCTCATCGTTTCAATGCGAATCATCGTATCATTGGCGGTGTAAAGGCTCGTATTAACCGTACAGAGTACTATAGTACTGTAAAAGATTTGCTTGGTGGAGACTATTGGCTCGACATTGATAAATTCGCAGAGCGTGATAAAGGTAGCGATGTTATCGCTTACCAGAATGATGTTGATTACTATATTGCACATGGCCGTCCTCGTGCTGTAAAGGAGGGTGAGAAGTATGGTTACGACTACTATGCTCACATTCGTCAAGCACAGGCTTGGGCTCAGTATGGTGTAACATATGGCGGTTTTGAGGCTAATCTCGGTTTTGAGGCCGGATATAGCTCTATGTGGCGTCAAGGTCTATGGCGTAAGGGTCTTTTCCGTTACGGCAATGACTCATACGGCGATTCTGATCACCTGAACTACTTTACTTACAAGGCAAAGGCAGCCTTTAGCTATCGCTTCTCTGGAGCGCACTCTCTCTCATTAAACGCAGCCGCTATACAAGATGCTCCTAAGTTTGCAGCGGCATTTGTATCTCCTCGTACTCGTAACCAGTCAAATCCTGGTCTGACTACAGAGAAGATTTATAGTGCGGAGCTTACATACAACCTCAATTTGCCATACATCAAGGCTCGTGTATCAGGCTACTTTACAAAGATGAATGATCTTTCAAAGGTTATCTCATTCTATGATGATACTCAGTCTTCATTTACCAACTTTGCCATGTCTGGTATCGACAAGCGCTACTATGGTGTTGAGCTGGCTGTAAATGTACCTATTTGGAATGGAATTTCATTCCAGGGAGCATTAAACTATGGTGATTATCGCTATACTTCAAATCCAAACTTCGTTCAGATTATTGACAATAGCGCAGAGATTGAGTTGATTGATAAAGTAAACTGGAAAAACTTCTATGTAGAGAGCACTCCTCAGGTTGCACTCAATGTAGGTTTGGACTATCGTGGATCCAACAACTGGTTTGCATCTGTAAACTTTAACTTCTACGACAAACTTTATCTCTCTATGAACCCTGCATACCGTACAAATAATGCAGTGAAGTCATACATCAATGTATTAAGCAATGAGAGTGCATCTGATATTGCTAAGGCTTGGGCTATATCAAACATCAACAATGTCCGCCGTCAAGAGTATTTAGGCAATGCCTATACTTTGAGTGCAAGTGTTGGTAAGAATTGGTATATCCACCGCAAGTATATGCTCGGTTTCAGTGCTGAAGTTAAAAATATTCTCAACAATCAAGATATAAAGACCGGAGGTTATGAGCAGATGCGTATGCGTCGCACCCGTGGTTGGAATGGTAATGAGTCGGGTTCTAACCCTGCAGAGCCATTCTACTCTCGCTTTGATTCAAAGTACTTCTACATGTTGGGAACTACATACTTCCTAAATCTTTACTTCCGATTCTAAACAATACGAACTATGAAATTTATCAAAATATTTGTTATCGCATTAGTCAGCCTTACCCTTACAGGATGCTATGAGCAATTTGAGACTCCATCTGCTCCAATGGAGATGAGCGATGAAGTAATGGAGGCTATGGGTATGCAGCATCTGACTATCAAAGAGTTGAAAGACATGTTCTTTCCTCTCAATAATTCCGGTTCTACGAACTCAAAAGCTGAGACAAAGTACAAGCGTTTTGTTTTGAGTGAGGATGATTGTACTGATGAAGAGTTAGATAATGATAGCTATATTGTTGGAGACTACTACATCAAAGGTAAGGTTGTCAGCAACGATGAGCAGGGTAATATCTACAAATCTTTGCACATTTTTGACGGAACTGCAGCCATTGAGTTAAAACTGACAAATGGTCTATTTGCAGACTATCCTTGCAATCTCGATACAAGAGAGAGCTGCTGGGTATATGTTCGCCTTACTGGCCTTTATATGGGTAGTTTCCGCATGATGCTCTCTATTGGCGACATTCCAACCGAGAGTCTTAATGCTTATGGTATCTACAAATACTACGCAAACTCAAATATTGTATCTCCAAACAAGGTTGCACAGCATGTATTTAAGGGCGCTGATTGCAGACTCTCTGAGGGTAAAAATACAACAGATGACATCTATGTTGTTGACAACTATAACGAGGCAAAGAGCATCTACAATAAAGACTTCTTGGGTCGTCTTATCCGTTTCAACAATCTAACAGTTACATATCGTGGTGTAAAAGATGAGAGCGGCTCAGAGCCATATCCAGCTCTTACCAGTGGCAGTAATACCAACATCTATCCAAGCTGGCTATGTACTAGTGGTATCGTTGTAGATGGTGCAGTACAGTATGTAGTAAGTAAGCCTTGGTATAAATTAGCCTATAGCTTAAACAATATCTGCCTCTATGGAAGTATTGCTCTTTGCTATCCAGAGGCTCTATCAACAACTCATGCCTCTACACCAGGTTTCTATACTGCTCGTACCAGCGGTTACTCTCGTTATGCAGGCAAAGTAGTACCTGAGAATGGAAGTACAGGTAGCGTTCTTGCTATCTATGCAATCTATTCTCATAGCTACAACTTCAATGAGAGTTCTCGTGACCAGAGTGGTGCTTTCCAGCTTACTACTTGCCGTTTCCAGGACTTCTTGCCAGAGTATTACAACTCTCTTAGCTCATCAAAGCTTGCAGCTCGTGAGGCATGGATTGATGCAAATACTCCTCAAGAGTCTATCGCTCTTCCACAAACACTGAAAGACGATGATATGGAGTAATTCGCAGTAAATATTTATAAAAAAAGATTGCCAAGCATTGTATTGGCAATCTTTTTTTATATATCTGTGAAAACTACTATCCACATATTGAGGCATATTTTGAAAAGAGCATGTGGATACTATCTTTGAATGAACATTGACTCACATCGCTTATAAACGACAATCAATGGTCGATGAAAAGTAAGAACAGTCAGACTTAGAAGATAATCATATAGTACTCATTGCCTAAACACCTCACTAAATATTCCCCATACAGAGGTTTAATCTTAGTCATTATAATCACAAAAAAAGGGTAAGCTACTTATATCGCACCGCTACAACCGCATACCCTTGCTCAATTCCTTGCCTGGGGGAGTTCTGCAGGAGCTGGTCGTATAAGACTTACCCGAGCACAAAAGTAGAACTTTTTTTGTATCTTTGCAAAAAATTTAGACAATGAATAACAAAATTTTAAAAAAAATATTCGTCTATAGTCTATTTACAGGCGCCTTTATTGCTGCTATTCTGATAGTTACGTATAACTCATTCTATAGTTCGGCCATAGATAAGAAAAGTTCTATTTTTATCACCAATGACACTGTCTATACCGATTTTACAGATAACATCAAGCAACAGATTCCAAACTTTTTTAAAAGAACTGCATTTGATTTATATGCTTCACATCTAAATCTTGAACAACGACTCAAATTAGGCCACTATACTTTAGAGGAGGGTATGAGTGTTATCAAAATGGTGCGAATGTTCGTTTTAGGTGAGCAAACGGCAATAGATTTAGTTGTTGGTGGCGCTCGAACATTACCCCAATTAGCAGGCAAGCTATCTAAACATATTATGGCAGACTCATTGTCTCTACTCTCAGCCATGCGAGACAAAGAGTTGAAAGCCAAACTTGGGTACCACAAAGACTCACTTATAGCAATGTTTATCCCCAATACCTATCAGGTCTATTGGACAATTACCCCTCAGCAACTCCTTGAGCGCATCAATAAAGAGTCTAAAGCCTTTTGGAACACAAGCCGAAAAGAGAAACTTACTCAAGCTAAACTGACAGAATATCAAGCCATGACTATCGCCTCTATCGTATATGAAGAGACTAAAAATCGTGGCGAAATGCCAAAGATTGCGGGGGTATATATCAACCGTCTGCGCAAAGGTATGCCACTTCAGGCCTGCCCTACTGTCAAGTATGCTATGGGCGACTTTTCACTCACTCGTATTTTATACAAACATCTGCGCTATGACTCACCTTTTAATACTTATCGCAATGCGGGACTGCCTCCTGCGCCTATATGCATTCCAAGCATAGCAGCTATTGATGCGGTTCTAAACTACGATAAGAATAACTATCTCTACTTCTGTGCCAAACCAGAGTTCGATGGCACGCATAACTTCGCTCGAACACTAACAGAGCACAACGCCAACTCCCGAAAGTACAACGAAGCTCTTAAACGCCTCAAGAAGAGACGCTAAAGACTTTCGGTTAAAAAATAAAACAATCTATAAATCACCTCTTGTATCAGCAGAGGTGATTTTTGTATTTATATACAAATAAGGCAAAATATGTTGTTGTTTACGAATTTTTTTCTACTTTTGTTAGTCGAATTATTTTTAAGCAAAGACTAAATTATATCAATATGAAAAAAATCTACCTTTTTGCTGCTATTGCAGCTCTTTTCGCTGTAGCATGTACTACAGATGACTCTCGTGATGTCGAGGGTCTGCCAATAGTCGAAGATCAGATTTTTGTCTCTTTTGAGGATCAGAGTGATACACGTATTCAGCTCAATGAGGCTCAAAAGACCGTTTGGACAAAGGATGATATGGTATCTGTTTTCTATCGTTCAAATGGCAATCAAAAGTGGCAATATCAGGGAGAGACCGGTGAGCGTGAGGGCGTTTTAAAGCGTGTCGCCTATACCGAGGGTTCGCAAGAGTTGTCAGATATTGTGGTGGTATATCCTTACAATGAGAACTACTACATCAATCCTAAAACAGGGAATGTGCAGGCATATCTACCCGCTGTACAAACCTATATTAAAGATAGTTACGGTATTGATGGCAATATTATGGTGTCTCAGAGCGAGTACAATCAAGTATCGCTAAAAAGTGTGTGCGGTTGGTTGAAAATACAGCTGACGGGTAACGGCGAAAAGGTTCAGAGTATCAAAATTAATGGTAACAATGGCGAGCAGGTCGCAGGCGAGATTTATATTAACTCAGCAGATGCAACATCAGTTTTGGCCTCAGAGATGGGCAAAGCAGATGACAACGAAAATGGTGTAGGTGGAAATCTCGTTTTTGAGGATACAATTTTAACTGAAGTTACTCTCAATTGCAGCCAGGGCGTTACACTTTCAAGTGAAGTTACCGCTTTCTACATCGCCCTACCTCCGCAAAAATTTGAGAAAGGCTTGACAATGGAGATTCTTACTAATAGTGGATATTTGACAAAATCAACCGACAACGAGATTGTTATCAATCGTAATGCCATTCGTCCAATGGAGAAATGTGAGTTTATCGTATCCAAGCCAAAGCATAACGAGATATGGTACACCAATGGCAGTACAACCGAGGCAACTACGACCGCATATATGACACAGCCAAATGCCTTTGGAGAGGCATCTATTCAGTCAAATACATACGATACAACAAAGGGTTGCTGGGTTATAACCTTTGATAAAGATTTAACTACAATTGGATATTCTGCATTCAAAGAATGCAGCAACCTTACATCTGTTACTATTCCGGATAGCGTAACTAAAATTGGGGTGTGGGCATTCAGTAGTTGCCGCAGCCTTACATCTGTTACTATTCCGGATAGCGTAACTATAATTGGACCGGATGCATTCTACTATTGCAAAAGCCTTACATCTGTTACTATCGGCAATAGCGTAACGACAATTGGAGATGCTGCATTCAGAGAATGCAGCAGCCTTACATCTGTTACTATTCCGGATAGCGTAACTAAAATTGGACAGTCTGCATTCTTTGATTGCAGCAGCCTTACATCTGTTACTATTGGGAAAGGCGTAACTACAATTGGACAGTCTGCATTCTATGGTTGCAGTAACCTTACATCTGTTATTATTCCTGATAGCGTAACGACAATTGGAAATACTGCATTCGACAAGTGCAATAACCTTACAGATGTTACTATCGGTAAAAGCGTAACTACAATTGGAAGTTCTGCATTTAAAAGATGTTATAATTTGCAAAATGTTTATATTCTTGCAGAAACGCCACCAACCCTTGGTTCGTCAGTATTTCCTACACATAAATTTTCTATTTCAGTACCAGATGTAGCATTAGAAAAATATCTCGAATCCGATTGGAGAGAATATATACTACAGCCATTTGTGGATGTAGAGATGGTAAACATTTCTGCTTCAGATGCTATTGTAGGTTGGTCAGTTACAAATTGGAAGGACTACGCCACTGACTTTGCCAATGCGTGGACTATCGTTCTTAAGAAGGGTAATGACCTTGTAGTTAGCTGGAACATTCCTGCAAACTCTGATATCTGGAGTAATTATGCGTATAAAGGTTGCCGTTTTATTCTTACCGGATTGGACGCAGATACAGAATACACAGTATCTGTTAAAGATGTATCAACCGGTCATACATCTGACACATTAACCTTTAAGACTGAGGCTTCTAAGGTTGTAACAATGCCTGAAACTACAGCTAACCCTGGTGATGTAATCCTATATGAAGACTTCTCTGATTTATTCATCACTGCAGACTATTCTCGTGGTGCGGCAGGTTACTCTTACGACAACCGTAACTTGATGGATAGCAAGGAGTGGATTGCTAAGGGTGATGACCCAGTTGCTAACGATGTTGATGGTCGTGGTTGCTACCTCGTTGACCCTTCTGTAGAGGTTGGTATGTTCAACACTATTAAGAAGTATATCGCTACAACTCGTCTTAACACCTGGGGTATGATGTCAGAGGACGACACTAACGGTGCTGTTTGCGCACGTGCAGGTTATGTAAAGATAGGTGCATCTGCAAAGTGCGCTTGGCTTGTAACACCTGAGATTAATTGTGTGCAGCAATATGCAAAGGTTAAACTCTCATTCGATGCTGCTGTCCATGATGCTTATCCTGAGGATACAAGCAATGGTCTTGACCCAAATACCATCATCGTCGAGCTTCTCAACGGTTGTACTCAGCTATCAAATGCAGAGAATAGCTTTGTTCGTCCATCTAACCGTATTCCTGTATCTACTCTTAATCTGACTGACACTTGGACACGTTACACAATAGACATTGACAACATTAAGAACGGTGATCGTATCGCTATCGGAGGCAACCGTAATGGCGTACCTGGTCAGCACCGTTTCTACCTTGATAACATCGAGATTAAGGTTGTTAGCTATGGTGATCTTAAGCTTTCTGCTCCAAAAAATATTGAGATTATTCCTTCATATACAAATGCAAAAGTTACTTGGGACAAGGTAAACATCGCAGAGCAGTATGTTGTAGAGTATGCTAACTCTTCATCTCCATCCTTGTGGACTACTCTTCCTGCAACTACTGAGACTGAGGCTACTATCGAGGGTCTTGCATTTGATACTGAGTACTCAGTTCGTATTAAGGCTATTGTTGGCAATGTTGAGTCTATGTTCTGCGAGCCAGTTCCATTCAAGACACTTGCTGAGATTAAGAAGATTGCTACCCCTGAGGTAAAGGCAGTTCCTGGTTTCGGTTGGTTCTGGATTGATGTAACTCACGTTCCTATGGCTACAGGTTATGAGGTTTATAAGGATGGTGTTAAGGTTGACGCTACTCTTGTTTCAACTTCTGAGACTAACACAGTTTACCGTGTAGATGCAAACCTTCCACTTGATACTGATTTCTCTTACGAGGTT
>JAFOBG010000008.1 GCA_017381935.1 Alistipes sp. | reverse complement strand
TTGGTAGTAAGAGGAGCTAATAATATTAAAATGTAATTAGCACATTTTTAATTAGAATAGAAATACAAATAACGAGATAAATCTCATAATGTTTAACAAAAAAAATTTAAAGGTATGAAAAAGATTACTCTTTTAAGTGCAGTGCTCGTAGCTGGTATGGCTACCGCACAAGTTCAAGTTCCTATGAACATGGAGATCCGCAAAGCAGAGTTTTCATCTATTGAGATGACTGCTGAGGTAACTATGGAGGAGTGGAATGCAGAGTATGTAGCTAAGCAAAATGCAGCAGCAGCTGATTATGCAGCTCACGACTACTATTTTACTGAAGGTATGATGCATTTTGGTTACACTCCACAATTCTATGGCTTGATGAGCTCTTTCATCGCTGTTCCTTATTTGGATAGCGTTGTATGGACTAACTATTATGGTCCTACAAGCTGGTATTCTCAAGCCAATAATTCATTGGTGGCAGAGAATAGCGAGACATTTGTTACCGGTTATGGTATCGATGGTCAATACTATCTCCCATACACTACAGACCACACTTTGACACAAGGCGGTCAAACCTACAACATCAAGGGTTATAAGTATGCAGCTGGTAATGAGAACGGTGGTTACTTGGCTTCTGCAATTGCTCCTATTATTATCTCTACTGGTGAGATGATTCCTTTGACACTCTGCGGTATGGAGACAGATCCAATGAACAACGAGTCTGGTCAAGATTTTTACCAAATTAGTGCTACTGGACGTGGTGCTTATGCTTATGGTACTAAGTTGGTTGTTGATACAGTTACTGGTGCAACAGCTGATACACTTCTCTCTACAGTTCGCAATCTTAGCCTAATGCAAATTAGCGCAGTAAACATTCCAGTTTACAATGCAAATGGTACTGCAATTATGCCAGAAGGTGGTCAAGTTAAGATTGAAATTTTTGCTGCAGATTTGACCCAAGGCATTATCTATACCGATTCTGTTCTTGCAACAACTGTAGTTACATCTGAGAACTTCCTTGATCTTGGTGGTACAATGGGTACTATCACAGCTAAGTTCTATGAGGAAGATCCATTTGGTGGTGTGATGGAAGTTAATGTAGCGGTCGCTGGTGACTTCGTTATTCAATTAACTGGCTACAATGAGTCTGGTTGCGACTTTGGTATCTTTGCAGACTATTATACTCCTGGTGGTACAACTATGTACAAGGTAGGTGGCAAATATACTCCTATCTTCTCTGCAAGCTCTAACCTTGCAATCAGCTACGATGCTTACTGGCCAGCTATTCAAGGTTATGATGGTGACGTTATGACTGTTGGTGTTGAGGGTGGTGCTGCTGTATATGGTCAGTTCCCAATGGCATTGTTGGAAACTAACACATACCAATCTATCGAGGATACTTGGATTGTTGATTACCCAGAGTGGATGGAAGTTGCTTATGGTGCAGTAAATGCTGGTACTGAGGAGCAACCATTCTATATGGGTGCTGTTCAAGTAACTGCTGAGCCTTTGACAGAAGGTGCTGGTCGTAAGGGTGTGATCACAATTGACGCTGATGGTGTTCTCTATGAGTTGTATGTACACCAAGGTGATATTACTTCTGGCGTTGAAAACGTAGTTATTCCTACTATTAACGACAACAAGCGTTACAACCTCCTCGGCATGGAGGTTGATGAGAACTACAATGGCGTAGTTATCATGAACGGTAAGAAGTATATCCAATAATCTAGAACTATACAAATTCAGATCATCTAGTTTATCTAAAATCTCTAGATCATCTAGATTATCTATAAAATGTAAGAGGCTTCCAACTGGAAGCCTCTTTTCTTTATCTGGTCTTTACCGTTACCACTCCGGTATTACTCCGAAGGGATACCGAACTCTTCCCGAATATCAATCGTACAACAGCGTGTAGATCTTTTCTGGTGCAAATACTTCGTTGGCAACCTCTTGTAGTTGTCCTGATGATATCTCTTTTACTTTAGCAAATACCTCTTGCCATGCAGGGGCATGGTGGTGATATAGCATCTGTTTTGCCATTGCAAGGGCATTATTCTCTTGGTTCTCTGCTGAAATAGCCATCTGACCCTCTAACTGGCGCAATGCACGTTGCAGTTGTGCTGAGGTCAATCTCGTATCACGCAGTTGCTTGAGCTCTTTATGACACAACTCTAGACATTGGTCTTTGTGTTGTGGTTCACATGCTAAATAGATATTCCAATAGCCTGTATCGCTCAGCGGCACTGCTTGCGAATCAATATTATACACCAATCCATATTTTTCGCGTAAACTCAAATACAATCTGCTAGACATACTTCCGCCACCTAATATATTGTTCAGCAGATACATGGTTAGTTGTTTCTGATGACCGATAGGGTAGGCATGCGAGCCCAGCATGATATGCGTTTGATGTGTATGGCGTTTGTAGGTACGGGTAGTAGCACTAGGCATGCTAGAATGACTAGAATAACTAGAAAGACTAGAAATGTGAGTAACCTCTCCTAATTCTCTCTCTGCAGCAGAGATCACTTGTTTAGTGGTGACGTTGCCTTGCACGAAAAGCACCATGCGCTCGGGGCGATAGTGCTGCTGCATCCAGTTTAGAGCAATTTCTGGTGATTTGGATATTCGACGTAATGTCTTTTTTGTACCCAGGATAGGCATCGCGAGCGAGCTACCTTCAAAAACCATATTCTCAAAGTCATCATAGATCAATTCGCTTGGCGAATCGTTATAACTTTCTATTTCATCAAGAATAACAGTTACTTCCTTGTCTGTTTCTTTCTTGTTGAATGTTGGGCGCATCACCATATCAGCTAGCAAATGCAGCGTAGTGCGAAAGTGGTTGCTTAGTGTAGCCGCATAGAAGGTGGTCTCTTCTTTCGTCGTATAAGCATTAATCTCGCCACCTATACCTTCTATATGATTGATGATTTGTCGAGCAGTATAGTGTTCTGTCCCCTTAAAGACACAGTGCTCGATATAGTGTGCCATGCCATTCTCATTGGCTTGCTCGTGTCGAGTGCCGGCACCGACCATGATGCCTACATATACGACAGGTGAACTAGTCTTGCGGTGCACAATTTGCACTCCATTGGGTAAATTATGATAAAAAGTTTCGCTCATTAC
>JAFOBG010000036.1 GCA_017381935.1 Alistipes sp. | reverse complement strand
GGTTGATTGTAACTGAGTTTGTGCCGTTTGCCACATTGCTTGTTGCAGAAAGGAGAACAGAAAGCTCTGTGCCTTCGAATTCAGGTTCTTCACCACCACCAAGGTTTACTACTTCGATAGGAGCGCCAGTACCGTCAACGAACTGTGCTACCGGATAAGTGAATTTAGCATTGACAAGAGTAGACTTCAGCTTGATTACAAGGTCAGTACCCTCAACGAGCACCTGAACAGTACCGTCTGTTACCTTGCCGGCTGCAACAGCTGCACCGCCAGCAACATTCCACCAGCAGGTACCCCAGTTCTCGAATACCATACCGATGCCCCAGAGATCACCTGGATCCCAACCGATACCGAATTCACCGGCGTTGATTGTGCCGGCAGTAGCGCAGGCATTGTATGTACCTGTATAAAGCTTGCCATCCTCTGAGTAGATGTCAAGAGCAAGGTAATTACCCTCACCTTCCCATACTGTCTGCCATGTGGCAGGATCAGTTGTAGATGAAATGCCGTCTGTTCCTAAGTTGAGAGTGAGAGACTTGGTGCCGTTTGCTACGTTGCTTGTAGCTGAGAGGAGGTTAGTGAGCTCTACATAGTCAGTGTCATCAACGTTTCCGCCACCGCCGAGAGCAGGGTCAGTAACAGCCTCGATAGCACCTTCGAACTTAGTCCAGAGCATACCCTTGCCTTCGCCGGATACGAGCTCGATGACCCACTTAGAACCCTTTCTTGTTACAGTTACGGTTCCTTCAGTTACCTTCTGGTTTACTACTGCTGCGCCGTTTGCAACATCCCACCAGCAAGTACCCCAGTTCTCGAATACCATACCGATACCCCAGAGGTCACCTGGATCCCAACCGATACCGAACTCACCTTCGTTGATTGTACCACCTACTGCGCAAGCAGTGTAAGTACCCTCATGGAGGTATCCGTCAGCTGAGTAGATGTCGAGTGCGAGGTAGTTACCTGTTCCTGTCCATACAGTCTGCCAGGTAGTTGGGTCTGTAGTAGAAGAGATACCGTCAGTTCCAAGGTTGATTGTCAATGAGTTAGTGCCGCTTGCAACGTTGCTTGTAGCAGAAAGGAGTGTTGTAAGCTTGACTGGCTCCGGATCAGCCTCGTAAACGATAGCTACTGCAGAGTTTACAGCGATAACGCTTTCGTCAGCAAGCCAGAGTGTACCCTTGAATGTGTAAACACCATCAGTCTGCTTTACGTTAAGTGTACCAGAGTCAACGCCAACAGTGTTGCCGTTCACTGTAAATGTAGAACCTCCGTTACCTACGATGTAAGTACCGTTCTTGGCAGCATCAGCAGTTGCTGCAGTATAGCCGTTGTCTGGAAGGAAATACTTGTTTCCCACAAACTTCATGTCGAGTGTAGCAGCGTTATCTGTAAGGACAACGTTGAATGTGCGTGTGCTCTGATCTACTGTCACCTCATTCTTTACGAGTGTGTTAAGCTCGTAGGTTACTGGCTTTGCATATTCGCCTGTGAGAGGTCCGATAGCATCCTGCACGCATGAGCTGAGAGCCAGGATAGAGGCTGCTGCAGCAAATATTTTATGGATTAGTTTCATAATATTATTCTATGTATTATGTGACGTATTTACTACCAACCTGGGTTCTGAGTGATGTTAGGGTTGAGACGGATCTCTACGCCTGGATAAGGAAGGAGGTTGTGCTTGTCCTTGAATCCGTACTTGTTAGGATCTGAATCGTTGATAGGAACGTATGTCACTGAACCGTTCTGAGCAAGTGTAGGGTATGAACCACCCTGATCC
>JAFOBG010000035.1 GCA_017381935.1 Alistipes sp. | reverse complement strand
TCTCCAACAAGCATTGGCTCTATTTTTCTCAAACACAGAGATCAAATCACCCTTTGTCCAAACAGTTTTGCACTCTTCGTTTAACTGAATACGTGTATCACTCTGCTCCTCAAAAGAGACAAAAATCTGATTCTCACCTATCGGCAGACACTCGACATCTTTCGTCATATCTGTCGTACATGATACAGCGAAAAGAGCTGCAATAGCAGCAAAAAGGTAGAATTTTTTCATATCGCTAAAATTTTAATATTTGCAGAAATAGAATTTGACTTTACAAAGTTAGAAAAAATTCCGCAAAGGGAGCTCTATTTTTGAAAATAAAGTTTCCAAAGAGACAAAATCAGCTGAATCTCTTTTAGACATAAATTTATTTGTTATAAATTTAGAAGTTGTTTACTATAAATTTACTATCTTTGTAAAATGAAACCTATGAAAGTAACGATAATAGGCAGCGGAAATGTTGCCGAGGCTTTTGCCAGAGCGCTTGCCACAAGCCCGCATGAGGTGGTGCAGGTCTATGCACGAAATGGCCAAAGAGGCCAAGTTGTGGCTCAGATAGCAGGCTCGCAATGGTGTAGCAACAAAGAGGAGCTCAAAGCCTCTGAGCTATATATTGTCTGCGTAAGCGACAGAGCTATAGCCGAGGTTACTGCGGCTCTACCTATCCCTGAGGGGGCAATTGTGGCGCATACTGCCGGCTGCGGAACGCTTGAGGATTTGCCAAAAACTGCCCGCAGGGCGATAATATACCCATTTCAGACCTTCACAGCGGGCCGTATAGTCAACTTTAGGGAGCTATTTATCTTTACCGAGGGGCAGGATGAGCAGACCTTGGATATAGTAACCTCGTTTGCCCGCACTCTGTCAGATAATGTTGCCAAAGCCGATGCTCTGCTGCGCTCAAAAATTCATCTGACCGGCGTATTTGCATCCAACTTTGTCAATAACATCTACGCCACAGCAACCGAGGTGTTAGCCGATGCGGGATTGGGGTTTGAGGTCATCGCCCCTTTAATTGCACAGACTGCAGCAAAGGCAATCGAGAGCCGCAACCCCTCTGAGGTGCAAACAGGCCCTGCAGTGCGTGGAGATATAGCCACTATGGAGCGCCACCGTGAGCTTCTTGCAGACAAAAAGCTATTGAGAACTATTTACGACAAACTGAGCGAAAATATATGGAGAATAAAAGAAACTTCAAAGAGATAATTGCCCAAACCGAGGCTCTGATTTTTGATGTTGACGGGGTGATGACCGACGGCAAGATTATCCCAATCGAAGGGGGTGATTTTATCCGTTGTTACTACGCCAAAGATGGCTATGCTTTAGCCTATGCCGTACAGCACGGATATAATATCTGTGTTATCTCAGGTGGCTTTGGCAACAACCTCCAATCACGCATGCGCCGTCTGGGCATAGAGCACAACTACTTAGGTTGCATGGACAAGATTGCCGCCCTGAACGACTTTGCCGCAAAAACGGGGGTCAATCTACAGAACGCAATCTACATGGGCGACGATATTCCCGACTTGGAGTGTATGCGTATGGTGGGCATTCCTGTAGCCCCTGCAGATGCATGCTCGGAGGTGCTCAATGAAGCTCTCTACGTCTCAGAGTACAACGGAGGAGCAGGAGCTGTAAGAGATATTATTGAGCAGGTGTTGCGAGTGCAAGGCAAGTGGGCTCTTGATTGTCGTGGTGTGGTACATCCCGACGCTGACAAAACCGCCTCACGATGAGAGAGATTGAGCGCAAATATTTAGTGAGCAACGACACCTTTCGCTCCCAGGCCTACAGCTCTACCCGTATTGCACAAGGGTATCTATGCGCCCGCAGAGTTACGGCCAGAGTGAGAATTTACGGGCAGAGGGCCTTTATAACCTTCAAGGGTAAGAGCAAAGATGGCGGACTGAGCCGCTTTGAGGCCGAGAGCCAAATCCCGATGCGCTGTGCAGAGCTGCTGCTTGAGCGCTGCTATGGCACGGTAGAGAAGATTCGCCACTTAGTTCAACATTGCGACCACACATGGGAGGTGGATGAGTTTACAGGTAAAAACTCAGGCCTTGTGGTAGCAGAGGTGGAGCTAAGGAGCACCGATGAGAAGCCTCAACTGCCACAATGGATATGGAAAGAGGTTACAACAGACTACCACTACCGCAACTCATATTTGGCACAACGCCCTTATAGCGAGTGGTTTAAGTAGAAAAATTGACACAAAATAAACCAAACCTAAAATGAAACGATTACTAAACCTAATCCTAATGCTCGTTGTTGCTATCAGCACCTCGGCACAGAGCACCTTTACTTCAACCCTTAAGGCTAAGGCTAAAAAGGGGGCAACCGTTTATGGAGTAGTTGAGTGCGACGGCAAGCCTATGGCGGGCGTTGCTGTATCGGATGGCTACAATGTTGTACTGACAAACAAAAAGGGTCAGTATGCAATGAACTCTCAGAAGAAAAACGGTAATATCTTTATCACTATCCCAAGTGGCTACGAGGCGTTAACTGTCGGAGATGATGTTGTGCCTCAGTTTTGGGCGGCACTAACCCAAGAGCCGACAACAGCCGAGCGACATGACTTTGCACTCAAGGCTGTAAACAATGATAGGCACGTTATTGTCGCTCTTGCCGATATCCATATCGCCAACCACCACAACGACCTCTCCTCTTTCCGAGATATCTTTTTGCCAGGCCTCAGAGAGGAGATTGAACAGTACAAAAAGGCAGGCATCCCTGTCTATTCACTCTGCTTGGGCGACAGCTCCCACGAAATCTATTGGTACGACTACCTCTACGACATTGGCGACTTCCGCAAGACCCTTGCCCAGATAAAGTACCCTACACCTCTCTTCAACACTATGGGTAACCACGACAACGATGGCGCAACCCCTCATGGAGAGAATACCGACTTTGAGGCTACAGCCAAGTATCGCAAGGCCTTTGGTCCTACATACTACTCGTTCAACATAGGTAAGATTCACTACATCATGCTCGACAATATCCACTACATCAATAAGCCCGGTGGCAAGAAGGCTAAGGGCATTGTCGGCTCTCGCAACTATAGCTACGATATCTCTCCGGAGCAGCTCTCTTGGCTTGAAAAGGATTTGGCACTTGTTACAGACAAGACAACTCCTATCGTCATCGGCGTTCACTCCCCTATCTACCGCTATAAGAATGGCATGAATGGCAAGATTAACATCAACCTTGACGAGCAGAGTGGCAAGGCTCTTACTGCACTCCTACAGCCATTTAGCACCGTACATATCCTCTCAGGCCATGCTCACCGCAACCGAGTAACCTTCGGAAAGGATGATACAACCCAACCTGAGATAGCAAACATCATCGACCATAATATCGTTGCCGTATCGGGCTCATTGTGGTACGCTTCAGCCTTTGGAGGCCCCATGCTCGGCTCTTTAGGCGAGCCTGCAGGTTGCAAGATTTTTAATATCGACAACAAATCTATCGAGTGGTACTTCAAACCGTCTCAGTTCAGCGCACAAGAGCAGTTCCGCTGCTTTGACATGAACGCCGTTAAAGAGTATTTCGCAAAAAATGGCGAGGTAAAGGTCTTTCTCGACCACTTCCCTAAGCGAACAAACTATGCCGAGTGGGAGAGCGAAAATAGCGTGATGATTCATGTATGGGATTGGGCCCCTGATTGGAAAATCAAGGTTACCGAGGAGGGCAAAGAGCTTAAAGTTGTCCGCAAAAAGGCCGAGAACCCTCAGATGATTGTAGCCCTCGACATTCCAAACACTTTGTGGAGAATAAAGTTCGACAAGAAGAACAACAAGCGTAAGCTACACCCTCACATGTTCCATGTTGTTACCTCTGCGCCAAATACGACTATTGAGGTTACTGTAACAGACAGCTTTGGCAAGGAGTATCATCAAACTATGGTACGTCCAAAACCATTCTCAGCAAATATGAAATAAAAACCATCCGATATGAAAAAGATATTAACCCTTATCGCAATGCTCTGCCTTGCCATTAGCGTTTCGGCTCAGAGCAGCTTTACTTCAACCCTCAAGGCTAAACCTGCAAAGGGGGCTACAATATATGGTACTGTAGAGTGCGACGGAAAGCCACTTGCTGGCGTTGTTGTCTCTGATGGCTATCAGGTTGTAAAGACCAATAAGAGTGGAGTGTATAGCATTACCTCAGAGAAGAAAAATGGTTATGTATTTATCTCTATACCAAGCGGTTACGAGGCAATAACAGAGGGAAACGACGTTGTCCCTCAGCTCTGGGCTGTCCTTACGGCTGACATTACTACTGTCGAGCGTCATGACTTTAACCTTAGACAGGTTGACAACGACAACCACGTCATTGTAGCCGTTGCAGATATACACCTTGCCAATAAACTAAATGACGTTGCAACATTTACCAACTCCTTTATCCCAAGCCTCAAGGCTGAGCTGGAGCAGTACAAGAGTGCAGGTATTCATGTCTATACCCTCTGCATGGGCGATAGTAGTTTTGACACCTATTGGTACGACTACCTCTACGATATCAGAGACTTCCGCAATACACTAAAGGATGTAGAGTATCCTACCCCATTCTTCAACACAATGGGTAACCACGACAACGATGGCGCAACCCCTTGTGATGAAAATACCGATTGGAACGCCTCTGCAAAGTATCGCCAGGCCTTTGGCCCTACATACTACTCTTTCAACATCGGTAAGGTACACTACATCATGCTTGATGACCAGATTTACCATAACGAGCCTCGCCCAGATGCAAAGAAGGGCAAGGGACTTGTCGGCTCACGCAACCACACAACAGCCCTTACTCGTGCTCAACTTGATTGGCTACGTAAAGACCTGGAGACTGTAACAGACAAGAGCACCCCTATTGTAATTGGTGTCCACAGCCCTATTTTTCGCTACAAGGACTATATGAACGCCCCTGTAGATTGCCGCCTGCCGGCAGAGCAGAGAGATGAGTTTGTATCTCTGTTTAAGGATTTTGCAACTGTTCATATCCTCTCAGGCCACACTCACCGCAACCGCTGCTGCTATGGTAGAGATGACGCTGCACAACCCGATATTGCCAACTTTACAGAGCATACTGTAGCCGCTGTGTCGGGTACTCGTTGGCACACCTCTGCCTTCGGAGGCCCTCAGATTGCCGTTACAGGCGAGCCTGCAGGTTGCAAGATTTTCAATATCAATGAGCGTGATATAAAGTGGTACTTCAAGGCTACCGAGTTCTCGGCTGACAATCAGTTCCGCTGCTTCGATATGAACGGCGTTGCCGACTTCTATCAGAATTCGGGCCCGATGCGTGTATTCCTCGACCACTTCCCTAAGCGCACAGACTACTCAAAGGAGAAGTTCCGTAACAAGGTTATGATTCACGTTTGGGATTGGGCAAACGATTGGAAAATAGAGGTTACAGAGAACGGTACCCCCCTTGCAGTTACCCGTGCAAAGGCTGAAAACCCACAGTATGTACTCTCTTACGAGATTCCAAAGCGACTCTGGTTCTTCGACCTCAACTCTTCATCAAGTAAGAAGAAGATTCGCCACCCTCACATGTTCCATGTAACCCCATCTTCGCCAACTTCGACCCTTGAGGTTACTGTAACAGACTGTTTCGGAAATAAGTTCCACCAAACTATGGAGCGCCCAAAACCATTCCACCTTCACATGAAATAGCAGATTATGAAAAAGATACTCTTTACCCTCTGTGCTCTTTGTAGTGCCATTACCCTATCGGCACAGAGCACCTTCGTCTCTACCCTCAAAGCAAAAGCGGCAAAGGGGGCTACAATATATGGCACAGTTGAGTGCGACGGAAAGCCACTTGCTGGTGTTGCAGTCTCTGACGGCTACTCCATTGTAAAGACCGACAAAAAAGGGGTCTATAACCTCGTCTCAGAGAAGAGAAACGGCAATGTCTTTATTACTATCCCAAGCGGATATGAGGCCATTGTTGCCAAAGGAGATGTTCAACCACAATATTGGGCAAAGCTCACAGCAGATAGCAAAACGGCTGAGCGCCATGACTTTACACTCAAGGCTGTAGATAATAAAAAGCATGTTATGCTCGCCATTACCGATATCCATATCTCTCACCAATTAGGCGATATAGAGCAGCTTGAGACTATCGTCATGCCGCAAATCAGAGCCGAAGTTGAGAAGTATCGCAAAGAGGGTATTCCGGTCTATACGATGTGTATGGGCGATAGCAGTTTCGACCTTTTCTGGTACGACTTTTTGTTCGACATTAAGGATTTCCGCACAACAATAAGCAAGATTGGCTACCCTACACCTATTTTCCATACAATGGGTAACCACGACAACGATGGAGCAACAGAGCCTGACGAGAATACCGACTTTAACGCAACAAAGAAGTATCGAGAGGCCTTTGGCCCTACATACTACTCGTTCAATATTGGCGATGTACACTACATTATGCTTGACAACCTGCGCTACCGTAACGAGAAGCGCCCAAATATGAAGCCGGGTAAGAATATGGCAGGTGCCAGAAACTATGACCACATCGTTACCGAGGAGCAGATGGAGTGGCTCAGAAAAGACCTTGCAATGATAGAGGATAAGACAACCCCGATTGTTGTGGGTATGCACTGCCCTGTTTACCGCATGAAGAGTGAGCACAACTCAACAGAGCTATACAGCTACTATACAGATGAAAAGGGTGGTCGCTCACTGCCTCCTGCGCTCTACTTCTCAGAGGCCTTTAAGGATTTTGAGAGTGTGCATTACCTTACAGGACACACCCATAAACTTATCACAACTCACTGCGCTGTAAATAAAGAGTATCCCGTTTTGGCAAACACTATCGACCACAATGTAAGCGCTATTTGCGGTGCATGGTGGTTTACAGCGGCACATGGCGGCCCACATCTTGCACCTGACGGTGCTCCGGCTGGCTTTACTGTATTCCCTGTTGAGGGTAAGAATATAGAGTGGTACTTTACAGCAGCCGATTGTGGAGCAGAGTATCAGTTCAGAGCTTTTGACCTCAATACCGTGCGCGACTACTACCGTACAAATGGCGAGATGCGAGTCCTCCTTGAGAACAACCCGCAGCGAACAGACTTCGCCACAGTCGAGGATAACCGTGTAGCAATCCACGTTTGGGATTGGGCACCAGATTGGACAGTCTCTGTAACAGAGAACGGCAAACCTCTCAAGGTAGTCCATGAGCCTATGGAGAACCCGCAATATACAGTTGCTTACTGTATTCCAAAGTCTGTATGGCGTCGCAATCTGAAAAAAGACTTGTTCAAGGCCGACCCTACGGCACACATGTTCCATATTGTAGCCTCTGCTCCTGACACAACGCTTGAGATTACTGTTACAGATAGCTTTGGCCGAGAGTATAAACAGACTATGATTCGCCCTAAGGCCTTTTCTAAGAGTATGAAATAACACTAAACTACACTATATGAAAAAAGATTTTGTAATTGGCTTAGACTACGGTACCGACTCGGCTCGTGCCGTACTTGTCAATGCTCATACAGGCGAGCAGATTGCCGAGACTGTACACAACTACGCCCGTTGGGCTGAGGGCAAGTATTGTAACGCTCTGGAGAGCCGTTTCCGCCAACATCCGCTTGACTATATCGAGGCTCTGAAAAGTGTTCTGCATGGGGTGTTGGATAACAACAAGGATATAGCCCCTTATGTGCGTGCCATTGCTGTAGATACAACAGCAAGTACCCCATGTCTTACCGACGAAAATCTGCAACCTCTCTCTCTTAAGGAGCAGTATAAAGATAACCCCGATGCAATGTTTGTCCTCTGGAAAGACCATACAGGCGTTGCCGAGGCTGCAGCTATCGAGGAGGCTTGCCACCGCAGCCAGATAGACTACACACAGGTTTCGGGCTACCACTACTCTGCCGAGTGCTTCTGGGCAAAGGTTATGCACCTGCTTGGCACAAATGCAGAGATGCGTCGTGATGCACACTCGGTAATTGAGTGTAGCGACTTTATCACTGCAACCCTTACCGGCACTACAGACCCTAAGAAGGCTCGCATGGGCCACTGCAACGCTGCTCAGAAGATGTTCTGGAGCGAGGATTGGGGCGGTTTCCCACCTGAGAGTTTCTTTGAGGAGTTGGACCCTGCTCTTGTTCCTATCTTGCGAACCCTTAATGCCAATAAATATACTTGCGACAAGCCTTATGGCACCATTAGCGATAAGTGGGCTGCAGAGCTTGGTCTAAGTACAGATGTTGTTATCGGCTGTGGTAATGTCGATTCACACCAGGGGGCAATCGGCGCAGGTGTGGCTTACAAGAGGGCAATGATAAATCTCGGCACATCAGGCTGCTGCATGTTTGTAATCCCTAACGAGGTTTTGGGCGGCAGAATTATCGACGGCGTATTTGGCCAGGCTGATAGCTGTATCATCCCCGGCCTTGTGGGCTTTGAGGTTGGCCTGTCTGCCTTTGGAGATGCATACGCATGGCTTCGCAGAACTCTTGCCTATCCGACAGTAGAGATTCTTGCAAAGAGTGAAAAAATAGACCCTGCAACCCGTCAGGCGCTTGTCGATGAGGTTCTGGATAATATCCTTGTAAAACTTGGTCAGGATGCGGCACAGATTACCCCACGTCTCGATGCACCATTTGCAACCGATTGGTTTAATGGTCGTCGCTCTCCTGATCCAAACCAGATGCTCTGGGGCTCACTTATGAGGCTGAGACTCTCAACAACAGCACCTGAGCTCTACTACGCCATTGTTGAGGCGACAGCTCTTGCCATGAAGACCATTGTTGACCACCTTGCAGAGCGTGGAATTGTCTTTGACTCCTTTATCGGCGTTGGCGGTATTGCTCAAAAGGCCCCATTTGTAATGCAGATGCTTGCAGATGCTATCGGCAAGGATATTCACGTCTCTAAAACTAAACAGTCTTGCGCTTTAGGCTCTGCAATCTGCGCATCTGTTGTAGCGGGCATCTATCCTACTATCGAGGCGGCACAGGCAGCACTCTGCCAACCAATTATCCGCACATACACTCCGAATGCAGAGCGCAGAAAACTACTTGAGCGCCGTCATGAGATGTATCGTGCTGCAGGTAAATTCACAGAGAGTTTAATTTAACACACAATAGACAATGAAAACAATTTTGGAACCCGCACGAGAGCTAAAAGTACGTGCAGAAGTAGATGTGCTTGTTGTTGGTGGAGGCCCTGCCGGCCTTATGGCGGCTGAAGCTGCAGCACAAGACAAGAACCTCAAAGTAATGCTCCTTGAGCAACGTGGTTATATGGGTGGTAACCTTACTATAGGTCTGCCTATCCTCTCATTCCTCGGTCCTAAGGGCAATCAGGTTGTAAAGGGTGGTGCTCAGAAGTTTATCGACCGCATGTGGGCAAAAAATGCCGCAAGCGAGCATTACCCTTGCAAGAACCACATGTCATTCACCATTATCGACCCTGACCAGGCAAAGACCGTGGCTTGGGATATTATGGATGATGCCGGCGTAGAGGTACTTCTCTATGTCTTTGTTACCGACACCATTGTTGAAAATGGCAAGGTTAAGGGTGTTATTATCGAGAGCAAAGCCGGTCGAGAGGTTATCCTTGCAAAGACAGTTATCGACTGTACAGGCGATGGCGATGTGGCCTTCCGTGCAGGTGTTGAGTGCAACAAGGGTGATGAGAATGGCGGTATGCAGCCTCCAACCCTGATGTTCCTCATGCGAGGTGTGGAGACTCAGAAGCTCCGTGATGCAATCTGCAACGAGCCTGAGAAGTACGATATGGATGTTATGCCAACATCGCAGTTCCGCAAAGATAAATTCATCACCGTAGGTCTGCGTGGCAGAATCCTTGAGGCACAGCAGAAGGGTTACAAAGTACCTGTTTCCCGCACAATCCTTATTACAGGTCTTGAAGAGGATGAGATTTGGGTAAACATGACCCGTGTATCGGGCGTTGACTCGACAGACCCTGTAAGTTATACAAAGGGGGAGCACGACGCACGAGTGCAGATGTACGAGGTTATGGCATATCTGAAAGACTTTGTTCCTGGCTTTGAAAAGGCATGGCTTGAGCGCAGTGCAGCCTTTATGGGTATTCGTGAGAGCCGTGTGATTGTTGGTAAGTATGTAATGACAGCAAAGGATATTCTTGAGCAGAAGCGCTTTGAGGATGCTATTGCTGTTGCAGGCTACCCTGTCGATATTCACCATGCAAAGGGTGGCGACTGTACTATGCTCTTCTGCGAGGATGCTTACGAGATTCCTTACGGCGTTCTTGTACCTCAGACAGTTGAGGGACTGCTCGTTGCAGGTCGTTGCTCGGCTATGGACCACGAGGCTATGGCTGCAACCCGTGTAATGAGTACATGTATGGCTCTTGGTGAGGCTGCAGGCGTAGCTGCAAGAGTAGCTCTTGCCGACAATGTTCTGCCTTCAGAGGTAGATGTTGACAAGGTGCGTACAGAACTACTTAAAAATGGTGCTTATTTAGGATAAAAGAGAGTAAATATTATGAAGACATATTTTGAACCGGCACGTCAAACCAATGTTCGTGCAGAAGTAGATATACTCGTTGTAGGTGGAGGTCCTGCCGGTATTATGGCTGCAGAGGCTGCTGCCAAAGGTGGTAAGGCAAAGGTTATGCTCCTTGAGCAGCGTGGATTTTTGGGAGGAAACCTTATTTTGGGCCTTCCTATCCTCTCTATGCTCGACAAAGACGGAAACCAAATTATCAAGGGTGCAACAGGCAAGTTCGTAGAGCGCCTACAGCAGCGTGGCATGGCTACAGGCCACAAGCGTTGCAAGCTCCATATATCCCTGACAATGGTTGACCCTGAGGCGGTAAAGACACTCTGTTGGGAGATTATGGATGAGAATGGCGTTGAGGTGCTTATGTACACCAATGTTGTCGATACTATCGTCGAGAATGGCACTGTCAAGGGTGTTATTATCGAGAGTAAGGCGGGCCGTGAGGCTATCCTTGCAAAGACAATTATCGACTGTTCAGGCGATGGCGATGTGGCCTTCCGTGCAGGTGTTGAGTGTAACAAGGGCGATGAGAAGGGTCGTATGCAACCACCAACCCTTATGTTCTCTATGCGTGGTGTGGATATTGACAAGGTTAGAGACAATGTTGTCAACCACTCTGACAAGTACGGCATGGATATTATGCCACCGGAGCAGTTCCGAGAGGGTAACTTTACAATGGTGGGCTACCGAGACCAGCTGAGCGATGCAATCTCACGTGGCTTTAACATTACCGTTGCCCGCACAATCTTTATGACAGGTCTTAAGGATGACGAGCTGTGGGTAAATATGACCCGTGTCTCTGGCGGTGATGCTACCGACCCGGCAAGCTATACTGCCGTAGAGCATGAGTGCCGTCGTCAGATGTACGATGTGGCACGCTACCTTATAGAGTACATCCCTGGCTTTGAGAATGCTTGGATTGAGACCGTATCTCCATTTACAGGTATTCGTGAGACAAGAGTTATTGTGGGAAAGTATGTAATGACCTCTGACGACCTTCTTGAGGCTCGTAGATTCGACGATGCTATTGCAGTTGCCAGCTACCCTATTGACCTACATCACGAAGAGGGCGGCGACTGCACCCTTATCTATGGCAAGGGCTCTTATGATATCCCATACCGCACCCTTGTTCCTCAGAGAGTTGAGGGACTGCTTGTTGCCGGTCGTTGCTCGTCTATGGACCATGGAGCTATGGCCGCTACCCGTGTAATGTCAACCGTTATGGCTATGGGCGAGGCTGCAGGTACAGCAGCACGCATTGCCCTTGAGTGCGGCGTAACCCCTTCACAGGTCGATGTTAAGCTCGTTCAGCAGGCTCTGCTTGACAATGGAGGCTACTTAAGATAGTATGAAACGTCTTATTATTATACTTTTACTTACGATGGTAGCAGGAGTTACTGAGGCAAAAAAACCTCAGTCTCCTATCCATCGAGTAATGAGTGCCAATATCCGAGTTACAGGCCTTGATGCCGACAAAAATACTCCTAACGAGTGGGATAATCGCAAAGAGTATATGATAGATGTTATCCGTAGCTATAAACCTGATGTGATAATGATGCAGGAGGTTATCTACGACTCTTACGAGTATTGCAAAAATGAGCTTAAAGAGTATGTGGCTTTCGGCTTTGAGGGGCCGGAGATGGACCCATATACTGAGGGCTACCACTTTATAGGCAAGAATGTAATCTTCTTCCTTAAAGAGCGCTACCAGCTTATCTCAGCAGGTTGCTATTGGCTCTCCGACGACCCTACTATTGCCGGCAGCATAAGTTGGAATACGAACCGTGCACGCCATGCCAATTGGGTAAGAGTGCTTGACAAAAATACAGGCAAACAGCTCCGATTGATAGATATTCACCTCGACCACAAATCTAAAGAGGCAAAAGTAAATCAGGCAAAGATGATAGTCCGTGAGGCTGCCCAATATCAAGATAACTTCCCACAAATTATCTGTGCCGACTTTAACTCTCGCAAGTACGAGGAGCAGGTAAAACACTTTGTATCAAATGGTTGGACCGATTGTTACGACATTCTGCACGACGGAGTGGAGTTTGGCAGAACAGCCCATAGCTTTAAAGGCAAAAATATGCCCGAAAAGCCAGGCAAAGGTCGTATAGACTATATCCTAACTAAAGGCAATGCAAAGGCCTTAAGTTGCAATATCATTACCGACCACAAGGGCGATATGTACCCATCCGACCACTACTTTATGCTTGCTCAGATTGTAATCGAATAGGTCGTTGACAAAAGTATTAAAGCAATAGGGCACAACTGTTTTGTTGTGCCCTATTTGTCTATGATTGGCGTCTAAGAATGATTTTGAATATTCTTACGCAGCACGGCTGGGGTTGTATGAAACCGTTGTTTGAAGAGTTTAATGAAGTGGGAGATATTGGTAAAAGCGCACGAGATACCGACTTCGGAAATTGTCATATTGGTT
>JAFOBG010000010.1 GCA_017381935.1 Alistipes sp. | reverse complement strand
CTTGCTTGAAACCGAATGATTGACTATCTTTTTTCGTAATAGCCACTGTAAGGGGCTATCCTCAATCCGCTACAGACTACAAGCGAAACAGAGTTTCGCCGAAAGTTTTTGGTGCCACTTTTTTCAAAAAGGGGCGGTACTGTAGTGGTACTGTAGGTAGTATTAGTTACACATTAGCGCCGAGGGCACGGAGGGTAGCGATGAGTTGAGGGATATCTACTTGTTGCACGGTGCAGTTATTTTGCACGCAGAGGGCTGCGGCGACGCCTGCGGCCTGGCCTGTACCCATGCAGCTTGCCTGGACTCTCATAGAGGCGAAGGCGGCTCTATCGGCAGATAGGGCACGGCCTGCCACGAGCAGGTTAGGGAATGTTTCGGCTATCAGGGCTCGGTATGGCACATAGGCGGCTTGCTTAAGGAACTGTGTTGTTTGTGCGTTACCTTTTGTGGCGTGGATATCTATTGGGTGGGCGCCACGGGAGATGCTATCCTCATATTTATATCCTGACAGATACTCTTCTGCGCTCATTGTATGCACGCCTTTTATGCGGCGAGTTTCACGTATGCCGGCTTGTGGGGCTATTGCGGAGACGAAGCTATTTTCGAACTCTTTGAAGTTTGTTTTCAGTATTTCGGCCATACGATAGACATCCTCTCTGAGGCGGCACTCGGCGGCTGTATAGTCTCTATTATCGCATGCGTTAGCTGCTGTGCGGGTCATATTTACGCCCACGCAGCCTTCGTGGAGGGTTGTTGAGAACCAAGGGCCTCCGAACTCAGGGATATTAAGGGCTTGAGCATGTTCAAGCAGATACTCTCTAATTGGCAGGCAGTGGCAGTTTACGCCCTGCTTATTGTGGTGCATAGCCTGGCTCACTAAAGGGGAGGAGGTATCGACGCCTGAGAGTATAAAGTATGTTGAGAGGGGTTGTAGTGGGGCATCCCCCTGCTCTTGCATTGGCACGCCGGCCATAGCGGCTAAGTCGGCATCGCCCGTAGAGTCGATAAAGAACTTAGACTCAAGGGCCTCTGAGCCGTTTTTATTCTCTATAATTACGCTTTTTATCTCTCTCTTTTCGTCTATAGTGCAACCTGAGAGATATGAGTTCATATAGAGGGTAACGCCTGCCTCGAGGACCATTCTCTGCATACAGAGCTTGTATAGTTCGGGGTCAAAGGCTACATTGCCAAGTGGTTTTTCGATATATCCGCCACCCATAGCCTCCAGGCGCTCCAAGAACTGCCACGGGATACCGCCAATAACACGCTCGTTATTGTATGTAAACACGCTTAGTGGCATTACCAGGCCTGCTGTTGCCATGCCGCCAAGAAAGCCGAAGCGCTCAACTAAGGCGACCTTTGCTCCATGGCGAGCTGCGGCTATTGAGGCGATGACGCCTGCAGGGCCGCCGCCCAATACGACCACATCGTAGCTCCCGACAATTGGGACCTGCTTAGTTACAGTTATAGTTTTCATTGTTTAAAAGAGGGTTAGCTCCTCGTCAGTAAGACAACTGAAGGTCTTGCGATGAAATGGAGAGAGGCCAAACTTGGCTATACCTTTTCTGTGCTCACGGGTTGGATAGCCCTTGTTTTTCTTCCAATAATAGCAAGGGTAATCGTTAGCAATCTGGCACATATACTCATCACGGAAGGTCTTTGCAAGCACTGATGCTGCGGCGATATTGGCATACTTCGCATCGCCCTTGACAATACATTTATAAGGTATATCGTGCACATTGGTAAAGCGATTACCGTCTATTGCCAGGAACTGAGGTCTCGGATTGAGCCCCTTAATGGCCTTATTCATAGCCTCAATAGAGGCATTGAGGATATTGATTTTATCTATCCTCTCAGCGGTAACACCCTCAACGACCCATGCAACAGCCTGCTCGCAGATAATATCTCGCAACAGTAGGCGATCTTTTTGTGTCATCTTCTTTGAGTCGTTCAAAAGAGGATGATAAAAGTCTGGTGGCAGAATAACAGCCGCCGCAAATACAGGGCCTGCAAGGCATCCACGTCCGGCCTCATCACATCCGGCCTCAAGTAGTTCTGTTTGGTAGCAGTTTTGTAACATAATACCTCGTTTTATTAAAAGGTGTAATAAATATTACCCACAAAGGTATTCATTATTTCTTGAAAAAAAACTATCTTTACCCAAAATTTTCGCTATGATTGCAATAACACGCCAAACGAGCCTTTTTGCGGCAACATTGCTTCTTTTTACAACATTGGCAACTGTGGCTCGACTCTACATAAATCCATTTCCGGCAGAGGTAAGCCTCTCCAAATTTATGCCCCAGCTATGGCAAGCCGCCATCTCGGTATTGATGCTCTTTGCCACCGCCATAGTGGTAAATCGCACAGCGGTCAAGATGGGTATTTTCGGCGGATTTGGAACTCTGCCCATGTCGCTATTCGGATTTATAGGCTGCGGAGTTTTGATAAGTCCAAATCTTACTACCGCCTCGGCTGCAGCTCTGATTGTCGGATTGGGAACGATGTATCTCATACGCTCATTTGCCAAATTCGGCCAAAAAGAGGGTGTGTTTATCGGCTCACTGCTCCTCAGTGTAGCAACAATAGTATATCCACCATGTATCGTCTTTGGCGGAGCGCTTGTCCTCTCTATCTTTGCAGCGCCATTCAATATTCGTCAGACAATATTGGCCCTTGTCGGCTATGCTCTGCCAATAGCTACTATAAGTTATATATATTGGTATTGCGGCGGAGAGATTACAGATGTGGTCTTTTCACTGCTCCAAATCATTACATCCAACAACTACACAATACCCCTTAAGCCGATACCAATATTTACTATAGCTACTACACTTATTATAATAATACTGCTACTCTGTGGTATGGCTATGGGCATACGATACAGATATACCCAACTTATAGCTGTCAGAAAGAGCTATGCTATGGAGATAATAATGCTCTTTTGCGGTATCGGCGCACTCTTTATCCCTTGCTGCGATATTACCATATTACCTGTAATTGCCGTGCATGCTGCTGTAGTCTGCGCCTTTGCAATAGACAAGATGAGCCAGAAAAGCGCAAACTACCTCTATGGAGCCCTGCTACTATTAGTAATTATGCACCTGGTATTTTATTAAAAAATATCTTTTTACTCACCTTTTATTTCACTTTTTATTATAAAAATATACTTTTTCGCACTTTTTTGTGAAAATTTTTATCAAAAAGTTTGTTTTTTAATAAAAAGATAGTACTTTTGTAATACAAATGTGGGGTTCTCCCACTGCTCATTAACCTAACTAACCTAATATCGGAGAGCTGACTGTTGCCCAACACTCAGCTCTTATCTTTTTTTAATGATGCCAAAAGTGGGGCTTTGGAGTTGTAGCTTATTGGTCAAAATATGGAGAAAAAACAGGACTTTTCTCGACCTATTTTTTATCTCATTTTTATCTTTTTTATGCATAATTGAGACGAAAAAGTCAGCCTATTTTTGTCCTCTTAAATCGCAATTTTTAGGCAGTTTGCGAGCTCTCTCAGCGTCTTTTTTAAAGCTGTGTAACTTGCTGATTTTCAACCATTTATCATGGGCAGGTGGTTTGGCAAACATTTTGGCAAATAAGTTAGCACTCAGCATGTCATTGATTAAAACGGCTGTAAAGTTCTTACTGTCAGCAACAAAACATCATCTCAAGAAGGTTATTTGGCAAACGATTTGGCAAACAACCGTACAATCCATAAACCGTTAAAATGGGCAAACTATAAATAACAAGAATATATAATAACAAGAATATATAATAATATTATTAATTTTTAGAGAGATTAAAAATCTTAAAAAAATCTTAAAAAAAGGCTGCTCAAGCTCAAAACTTGAGAGCCAAAAAATAGTAGTGGTCGGCAGCCAAAATAGGGACTGCTGAAAAATGATAAAAAATAGGGGCTGCTGAAATCAGCGACCCCTACCGGAATATTACTTCCCCTTTAACAAAACATTACACCTGATACGCCAATATGAAAAGAATGGTTATGAATGGAAATGATATGGCGTATCAAAAAAATCCTTTCCGCATTACAAATGTAGAGTGTTTTTTAGATTCGAAAAAATAAATTCAACGAATCACGATTTTACATCAACGGAAATCTGATTTTCGATAAATAAATGTGGTTTTAATCATCAAAACCTATCAACTTCCCATCCAAGTTGAATGTCAACTCAACCCCATTCGAGAGCTTTATCTCGTAGTCATTCTTATCTCGCTCGATAGTGATAAAACTTGCCTGAGGGTACTCCTTGCGCACATAATCGACCAACTTCGGAGGGATGATGTTTATAGAAATACCACTACGCTTGTTGGATATCTCTGTCCAATTACCCTTACCGTTAAAGTCAATCTTTGTGCCGTCATCAAGGCGTACCTCGTAGTCGGTATCCATAACCTCTCGGTCAACTGTTGCATACTTTATAGGCACTCCCGCAAAGTTACTGCTTAAAAACTCCTGTGCCGCCTTTGGTAGCTCTGCCAAATCAATAGCTCGCTCATCTGCCCTTACTGTAAATAGTGTCGGCAATAGCAGCGCTGTTAGAATAAAAAATCGTTTCATAGCTCTTATGTATTAATATTGTTTATTTTTATAACGCAAATATATGCAATAATATTGTAGTTGCAAAACATAAAACGTATATTTGCGTTTTTTTTGTGAAATAATTGCTAAAACCGTGCAAAATTTTATAATTTTGTGGAGATAGATGTAAAATTAGATGTAAAAACTTAATAACTAATAACATTAAAGACAAAATTATGGAATTACCTTTTGCAGAATCATGGCGAATCAAGATGGTTGAGCCAATTCGTAAGAGCACACGTGAGGAGCGTGAGCAGTGGATGAAAGATGCACATTACAATCTTTTCCAGCTTCGTGCAGATCAGGTCTATATTGACTGCCTTACCGACTCTGGTACAGGTGCTATGTCAGACCGCCAATGGGCTGCAATGATGATGGGCGACGAGAGCTATGCCGGCTCAACATCGTTCTTCCACCTCAAGGAGACTATTACCCGCCTGACAGGCTTTGAGTATGTTATCCCTACTCACCAGGGCCGTGCCGCTGAGAATGTACTCTTCAGCCACCTTGTAAAGCAGGGCGACATCGTTCCCGGAAACTCACACTTCGACACAACAAAGGGCCACATCGAGTCTCGTAAGGCTACAGCTCTCGACTGCACTATAGACGAGGCTAAGGATACTCAGCTCGAAATCCCTTTCAAGGGTAACGTGGATCCTAAGAAGCTTGAGGCTGCACTTGCTGAGCACCACGAAAAGGTGCCTTTCATCATCGTAACAATCACAAACAATACCGCCGGCGGTCAGCCTGTATCTATGGCTAACCTAAGAGAGGTACGTGCCATTGCAGATAAGTATGGCAAGCGTGTAGTGCTCGACTCTGCCCGCTTTGCAGAGAATGCATACTTCATCAAAACCCGTGAAGAGGGATATGCCGATAAGACTATCAAGGAGATTGTTGCCGAGATATACTCACTTGCAGACGCAATGACAATGTCCGCAAAAAAGGACGGCATCGTAAACATGGGCGGCTTTATCGCTACTCGCCACGAAGATTGGTATGAGGGCGCAAAACGCTTCTGTATCCCATTTGAGGGCTACCTCACTTATGGTGGTATGAACGGCCGTGATATGGAGGCCCTGGCTATCGGACTTAACGAAAATACAGAGTTCGATAACCTCGATACACGTATCCGTCAGGTGCAGTACCTCGCTGCTCGCCTTGATGAGTTCGGTATCCCTTATCAGCGCCCTGCAGGTGGACACGCTATCTTCGTTGACGCATCTAAGGTCCTTACTGCCGTGCCTAAAGAGGAGTTCCCAGCGCAAACCCTCGCCGTAGAACTATACCTCGAAGCCGGCGTGCGTGGCTGCGAAATCGGATATATCCTCGCCGATAGAGACCCCGTAACCCGTGAAAACCGATTCGGCGGCCTCGACCTGCTCCGCCTCTGCGTAGCTCGACGTGTATATACAAATAACCACATGGACGTTATCGCCGTAGCCCTGAAAAACGTATTTGACCGCCGCCACGAAATTACACGTGGCGTGAAAATCGTCTGGGAAACTGAACTGATGCGCCACTTTACCGTAAAACTGGAAAAACTGTAAACTTAATCAAACTATAACACCGCTACCGAGTACTGCCCGCTTTTTCGAGAAAAAGCAGGGCGTGCAAAAAGCTTTCGGAAAAACTTCGTTTTTCTTCTATGCTGTAGCGTGTTGGGGATAACTTATGGCTAAGTTATTGAAACAAAAAATAGAGCCTTTTACACTTTCAAGCGAGCTTGAGTGTTAGGCTCTATTTTTCATTTCACTGCCTACAGCAGTAGCCCCAACCCGAAAACAGAATTGAAACTATAAGTTGTTTGCATTAACAAGCAAGTGGCTTAATATCGTTTTGTCAGTATATTCTCGGATTGGGTTTGCCATCGTAGATGGTACGAAAAAAGATAGTCATCAAAGGTCAAGCTTGCTTGAAACCGAATGATTGACTATCTTTTATCGTAATAGCCACTGTAAGAGGCTATCCTCAATCCGCTACAGACTACAAGCGAAACAGAGTTTCGCCGAAAGTTTTTGGGGCGGCTTTTTTCAAAAAGCTGCGGTACTGTGGGCAGTACTCGGCAGGGGCAGTACTGTAGTAGTACTCAATGCAGTTAACTACATCAAAGCTGAGGCGAGGATTTCGATAGGGTGGAGGACTTTTTTCGAGGTTGACATTTCGATTTGCCACTTACAGGTTTCGCAGTCTGTAGCGACTATATCGCACTCTGACTCTTCGATAGCGTTGAAGAGTGGTTGGCCAATCTCTTGAGATGTTTTATAGTTTTCCTTTTTAAATCCGTAGGTTCCTGCTATTCCGCAGCATTGAGATTCGAGTTGAATGAGTTCTACTGACGGTATTAGTTTAAGTAGTTCTATTGAATATTGGCTCCAGCCGAGTCTTTCGAGGTGGCAAGGGGTATGGTATGCCACACGGATACGAGGAGCTTCGGGGTTAAACTTAAGAGTATGGTTTCCATCTGAGAGCAGGTTGTAGATAAAACGTACAGCCAGGTCGATATTCTCTCTAATGTCGCCATTTTCGAGTCCGAGCAGATGGTGATATTCATCTTTGAGTGTGAAGGTACAGGTTGAGGATGTAGCCACCACTTTGAGGGACTGTTTTGTAGCTTTGCGTATAGACTCTATGTTAGACTTCGCCTGCTTTGTAGCTTTTTTGATAAATCCGTTAGATATTAGGGCCACTCCGCAACACTTCTCTTTGTCGAGTAGTTGCACTCCATATCCCAGGGCATTTGCGACCTTTACGAAGGCCTGTCCGAGAGGCGGGTTGTTGTAGTTTACATAGCAACCGTGGAAGTATGCCAATTGTTTTTGGTACTGAGCCTGAGCTTTTTTCTGCTTACGCATCCAGCCCTCGAAGGTGCCAAAAGAGTACTTCGGGAATATGCGACGGTGGTCGATATTCATCACGCTTTCGACGACTTGTCGTACAGGTTTAAGGCCCAGGGTAGTATTTACTACGGGAGCTACGAGGGTAGCCATAGAGCCTACAAGGTCTGTATTGGCGAGTGTGAACTCACGCAGACCTGGCTTTTTGGCGCTGTACTTTATTCTTGCGCTCTGGATAATATCACCAATGCGTACATCGGAAGGGCATGCCACTTCGCAACGTTTGCAGTTAAGACACATGTTGAGGCTCTCGTCGAAGAACTGAGGGCCTTTTCGTCTCAGACGCTCTCCATCTGGTCCGGCCTGCTTTGGGCCTGGGTAGAGAGGGTTTACCGTAGCTACGGGGCAATAGACGGTGCAGACGGTACACTTGGTACACTGTTCAAAGTTGTGTTCGCTATATTGTTTCATCGCCTATCTGTTTAAAATGTTTTCTGCCACTGCTATAGCTGTGAGCATTGCCACGCCGGCGCCTGAGCCCTCCTTTACGGGGTTGTAGCCGGAGAGGATAGCTCCGCAAGCGTATAGGTTATCTATTGCAGTACCGTTTTTGAGTACCTTGAAGGAGTTGTCTGTAGCCACGCCGCTGCACATAAAAGGCTGAGCCTCAAAGATATCTATAAGGGTATATTGCTCCTCTTTCTGCTCTATGTCGGCTCCGAAAATAGGCTCGAAGATGCCCTCTTGATGAGTGGAGTCCAGTCCGCCACCGATAAAGCTGCCTGTTGCTAATACGAAGTGCTCTGCACTCACGGTAACATCTTTGGAGGTGGTGATGCTTGTAATTGTGTTATCCTCTACAGTGTGGTTAACTACAGTGTGGCCTGTAAAGATAGTACCGCCCATAGCTTTGAAGACGCTCTTTAGTGCACGCTCCATCTTGATACCCTCCACTGAAGGAGGTACGGTGTTGATGGTAAGTACTTTGCGATTTACAGCCTTCTCAAGCAGCGCCTGAGTGTCTTTGCGATATAGGCCAAGCACGGCAGGGAGGATAACAACCTGAGCCTCTCCAGCTTTGTCATTGATGGCCTTTGCCAGAATCTCGATATTCTCTATCTTGTCCAATGCACGAGCGATAGTTGTAGAGCGCATCTCGGTAGGGTTGTCTCGACGAACAACTAACTCAGGAATCTCTACGCTGTGGCAAGAGACCTCAAGGGAGAAGCCTCTGAGCTGAGAGGCTATAAACTCTGTATAGAAGTCGATAAAGCCGTCGAAGTTAAACAGTGCAACGCTCTTAAAGTCAAAAGAGTTGCTACACTCACTTGTTAGCATGCCGTCAATAGAGCGCCAGCAGCAACGCAGTGTTCCTGGAGGGGTTGCGATAAAGTGGTTTTTGTCAGTTGAGCCATTTGTTGCAATCTCGGCAATGTTGAGACACTGTGTTGCAACATCTGCCAACTCGGCCACTCTGTCGGCGCCAATTTTTGAGTATGGGTGATTTGCATCGAGTGCTTTGATAGCCTCTAAAGGGTTGTCTATCGCATTTCCGTTTGAATCTTTGCTCAACAGGCCGAAGCTACCTGAAGAGAAGTGCAAAGTGCTGTGGCCTGTAGCGACGATAGCCGCCTGTTTGCCTTTGCGGGCAAGCTCTATGCCGCAGATAAGACCGGACAGACCTCCGCCAATAATAACTGTATCGTATCTCATACTACTCACTCTTTAAATTTGATAAATCGCACACTCCGTCATAGAGCCAGCTAATCAGCTCGCCCTCACGTAGAGTGTCGCCCCATGCTACAGGAGCCATTCCCTTCCAGCGCTCGGCGATAAAGTTCTTAAGGTCTGCCTTAGCTGTTGCAGCGCACTTTTTGCCCACTGAAGCCATCACAGAGGCTGCACGACAAGCGCAAAGCTCACCCTGACAAGTACCCATACCCATTCTGGTACGACGGCGTAGGTCAACAAGGTTGTTTACGTTAAGGCAGTTTACAGCATACTCAATCTCGCCAACAGAAACCTGCTCGCACTCGCAGACAAGGGCACGCTTGGTTGCTGTAGAGTGATCTATCTTCTCGGCATTTGTGCCGTGGCGATAAATAGCCGAGGCCTTCGACCTATTAACGGATACTGCTGTGCGCTTACAGTTCTCGTTGTTTGTTGATGTTGAAGAGCCAGGTAGAAGAGCCTCGGCAGTTGTACACTTAGCGTTGATATTTAGCTTCTTACAGATAAGATCTACAGTCCACTCAGCCATCAGACGGTATGTCATCAGCTTTCCACCTGTGATGGTAATAAAGCCCTCTACGCCATCTCTTGTGGCGTGGTCGAGTACAACGATACCTCGGCTGACGCTTCTGCCGCTTGGGTCGTCATCTGAAGCAACAAGCGGTCTTACACCTGCATAGGCACGCAGAATACGGGTATGGTTGAGCGCAGGGGCAAGCATGCTACCCTCTCTGAGCAATAGCTCAACCTCCTCACGAGTTACGTACATGTTGTCGCATTGGTCGAAAGGAACCTTGCTCGAAGTTGTTCCGATAACAGTAATGCTGTCTCCTGGTACCAAAATATCTGCATCTGCAGGCTTGCGACAACGGTTGATAACAACGTTGTTTACACGGTGGCCAAAGACGAGCAGAGCACCTTTGGCTGGCAACATATTGATTGTAATGCCGGCCTTAGCTGCAAGGTCTCGACCCCAAATGCCGCAGGCATTGACAGTAATCTGAGCACGATATTCGTCTCTATGGCCCGAAATGGTGTTGAGCGTCTTTACGCCGACCACTCTGCCATTTTCGATAATCAGCTCCTCTACACGAGTGTATGTGAGCACCTTTGCTCCGTGTAGGCGGGCATCCATAATATTTGCCGCTGTAAGACGGAATGGGTCAACAGAACCGTCCGGAACCTTTACAGCTCCGATAAGGGAAGGGTTGACAGATGGCTCAAGCAGTAACGCCTCCTTTGGGTCTATAGCCTCGGCAGAGATGCCTGCAGCACGACAAGAGTCGATAAACTTGGCTTGAAACTCCAATCCATCCTCAGGCAGAGAGATAAATATACCTCCCGTATCCTCGACACAGTGCTGAGCAATGCGCCGGAGAATCATATTCTCCTTTATACACTCCTCAGCGCTCTCATGGTCATTTACGGCGTAGCGTGCGCCTGAGTGCAAAAGTCCGTGGTTACGACCTGTTGCACCGGTTGCAATGTCCTCTCGCTCAATTAAAAGCGCACTAATTCCGCGTAGGGCACAGTCTCTGGCTACACCTGCACCGGTAGCACCGCCACCGATGATGATTACATCGTATTCGCTCTTCATTTCTGTAAAGTGTGTATCACTTATCTATTAGTCCACAAATGATGTGGATTTGGCTACAAAATTAGCATAAAAACAAAAATAAAGAAAGCAAATCGACAACTTTTTTTTACGAAATTGAAAGAAAAAGGAAAGGAAAGGAAATTTTTTACCCGTTTTGTAAGAAAATATGATGCATATATATAATAGGTTGGGTGTTTGAGCTTAGATATGTGTCTTAATTATATAATAAAAAAGGCAAAAGATGTCCAAGAGTAGAAGAGTGATAAAACAATACCTCTTGCACAGCTATCCAGAGCAGGTGCAGAGTGAGTTTGCAGAGTGGTTTGCCTCCCCTTTTGATAGGGCGGTTAAGGATGAAGTGCTTCTTAATGAGTGGGAGAATTTAACACCAAGTGAGGATAAAAAGGCTATTAAGCAGAGTTATAAGGCTGTTTGGGAGCGTATTGGCCGTAGTGAGTCTCGAGTTCATCGCATGAGTTTATTTAGGTCAATTCTACGTGCAGCGGCAGTAATTGTAGTTGCGGTAGCTCTTACGGCTATGGTTAAGATTTTAGCCTCAAACACAAGCCGTGTTGAGTGGCAGGAGGTCTATGTTGGTAAGGGCGAGTCTCGTAGTATTGAACTTGCAGATGGCTCTGTAATGGAGCTTGCGGCGGGCTCAAGGCTGATATATCCAAGCAAGTTTACAGATGATGTTCGTCGTGTATATCTGTCAGGCGAGGCCTATGCCGATATTGCTAAGGATGAGAGACACCGTTTTGTAATCTCTGCCGAGCAGATAGATGTTATAGTGCATGGAACTCAGTTTATGGTTCGCTCATATGATGCCAATAGCGAGGTTGAGGTGATGCTCCTTGAGGGTTCTGTAGATATGCAGACTAAGGGCTTAGTACAGAATAGGGTGGTAAGGATGCATCCTGGCGACCTTGTAAAGCTCGATAAGCGTACAGGCAGAGTCTCTTGTGAGAATGTGCCTCAAGATATGTTTAATGACAACTTTAAGGCCCGTACCCTTACCTTTGTCAACTCGCGATTGGGAGATATCGCCTCTCAGTTAGAGCGAGTATTTAATGTGCGTATAGTTGTTGATAACGCCTCACTTGCTGAGGACCGTTACTACTCAGCCTTTGTGAACGATGAGTCGCTCGACCGTATCCTCTCTACCCTTGAGCAGAGTGGTCGCATGAGCTACTATTGGAAAAATGGCGAGATACACCTATATAATAAATAATAGGAAGTGATAACCACTTTTAATAATTACCTAATTTCTAATCAAAACTTAACACTATGAGAACAAAAGTTTCCTCTCATCGTCGTTTGTGGACTCTTCTGCTTACGATGTGTGTGATGCTGGCACTTCCTCTCTCAGCAGAGGCTCAGAAGGTCAGCTTGAAGTTGAAGGATGCTACTGTTCAGCAGGCGATTCAGTCGCTTCAGAAGCAGGGCTATTCAATTTCTGTTAAGCTCAGCGATGTCAACATGGACGCCGCTGTGTCAATTGACGCCAACAACGAAGAGTTGTCAAGCGTTCTGAACAAGATTTTTGCTGGTCAGAATGTTGATGCAACAGTTGATGGCAAGAGCATTATTGTTACCAAGCGTGTTGTAGCAGCAACTGCCCCTGGCCGTAGCGCTACTGTAACAGGTACTGTTAAGGATAGCGCTGGTAACCCGCTGATTGGTGTTACTGTATGGGTTGAGGGTACTACAAATGGTACTACAACCGATATGAACGGTAACTACACAATCACAGCAAAGAGCAATGAGACTCTCGGTTTCTCTTATATCGGCTTTACCGATGTAATGGAGCAGGTAGCTCGTCGCTCAACAATCGATGTAGTTCTTAAGGAGGCAGCAACATCTATGGATGAGGTTGTGGTTGTAGGTTATGGTACACAGTCTCGTCGTACCCTTACTACTGCTATCTCAAAGATTGATGGTGCAGAGCTCTTCGACTCTCCGGTATCAAATGTCGGTGATGCATTGAAGGGTAAGGTAGCCGGTCTGCGTGTTCAGTCTGCAGACGTTGCTTCAGGTTCTGCTCCACGTTTCCTTATCCGTGGTGGTTCTTCAATTAACATGTCTAACGACCCTATCGTGATTGTTGATGGTGTGCTCCGTACAATGGATGACATCAACCCTAACGATATCGAGTCTATCGAGGTTTTGAAGGACGCTGCATCAGCAGGTATCTATGGTGCTCGTGCATCTAATGGTGTAGTACTTATCACAACAAAGAAGGGTACCATAGGTCAGGGTCCACAGATTGTTTTCGACGCTCAGGTAGGTTGGGCTGAGGCTTCAAGAAAGTGGGATTTGATGAATGCAAAAGAGTTCCTCTCTTGGGTTCGTCCTGCACTGTTGGAGGCTCGTGAGGGTGCCGTAGCTCTCTCAGGCGCAAATGCAGCAGGTACAGGTAATACCCTTGGAACATCTATGTTTACCACTCGTTACCTCAATCCAGGTGAGGAGGTAGAGCCAGGATGGCAGTGGATGGTTGACCCTATCGACCCTACAAAGTATCTTACCTTCCGTGATACAGATTACCAGAGCCAGTGGTACTCTCCAGCACTCTGGCACAAGGAGTATGTAGGTGTAAACGGTGGTAACGACAAGATTCGCTATGCAGCATCTGTAAGCTACCTTGAGGATGATGGTTACATCGCAGGTACAGGTTATAACGTGTTTACAATGCACGGTAATACTACCTTTAAGATTACTAAGAACTTGGAGGCTTCAACAACATTTGACCTCTCTCGTTCAGTTCGTCAGGTTCCTTTCGGCGACTACTTCACCTCTATCGGTCGAGGTCTTATGATGGGTCCTACAACTCGTAACTTTGACACAGAGGGTAACTACATTACCGGTGGTACAAACAAGTTCCAGCAGACTGCTTGGTTCTATGAGAACTTCTTCGACCGTGAGGCTGCAACTACCCGTATGACAGGTAACTTCAACCTTAAGTGGAAGATTTGCGACGGCCTTACAGCAACTGCACAGTATGCAATCTTCGACAACCAGTATCGTGGTAGCTACTACAACCGTGGTGAGTTCGAGGGCCATAAGAACTTCGTATATTCAGACCGTTCTACAACCGAGACTCGTACTCAGACCTTGCGTAACACATTCCAGGCTTACGTTAACTACAATAAGACCTTCAATGATGTTCACACAGTAAACGCTACTGTTGGTTACGACTATATGCACCAGCGCTACTGGTACCTTACTGCAAATGCAACCGGTTCAGTATCAGACAAGGTGCCTATCCTTGGCTCAGGTGTAAACTTTACAGCATCTAACGAGGATGAGCAGCAGGCTCTTATCTCTTACTTCGGCCGTGTAAACTATGACTATGCTAACAAGTATGTAGCATCGTTCACATTCCGTGCCGATGGTTCATCAAAGTTCGCAAAGGGCAATCAGTGGGGTTACTTCCCTGCAGGATCTGTTGCATGGATTATCTCTGAGGAGCCATTCTGGGATGCAGACAAGACTAAGATGAACAACTTCAAGTTCCGTGCATCTTACGGTCAGACAGGTAACAACGCTATCGGCCTTTATGACACTTACGGAGCATTCGCATCAAGCCTTTATGCTGGAAACTCAACCATGCTTCCATCAGCTATGATGAACTCAGGTATGAAGTGGGAGACCACTACTCAGCTCGACTTGGGTCTTGATATGGGCTTCTTTAAGGATCGTCTCCGCTTTGTAGTTGACTACTATAACAAGCGTACAGACAACATGCTCTTCTCAATTACCCTCCCTGATACAGGTTCATTCAGCTCTGTAAAGGCAAACGTTGGTAGCGCACGCTTCTACGGTTTCGAGGTAGAGATTAGCTCTGTAAATATCCAGAAGAAGAACTTCACTTGGACAACAGACTTCACTTATACCTTCTCAAAGAACAAGGTATTGAGCCTTCCTGAGGAGTATGCATACGATGAGCTTGATATGTACGGTAACAAGACCGGTAAGAAGGCATATCGTATCGGTGGTTACACAATGTCTGAGACAGGTTACCGCTTTGCAGGTACAGCAGTAGGCGAGGAGCTTGGTCGTATCTGGGGTTACAAGATTTCTCACGTAATCGAGAACCAGGCACAGGCAGATGCAGCTTACTATGATAGCCAGGCACACGGTCATCGTCGTTCAGATAAGCTCTCTGACAAGGAAGATGCTATCTACAAGGGTCGTAAGGATATCGGAGACTATGAGTGGGTTAACCGTCATGGTTCAGCTCGTCGTCCTGATGGTTCTGAGCAGATTGATGGTGAGGATATGTTCCACCTCGGTAACGTAGTTCCTCACTCAACCGGTGGTCTGAACAATACATTTAAGTATAAGAACCTCACCCTCTCAATTTATGTTGACTACGCAATCGGCCACTCTATCTACAACTACATGAAGACTCGTTTCTTCCAGAATACTTTGGGTTACAGTAACTCAAATATTGATAAGATGGTTTACGATTGTTGGACAGCACCTGGTTGCGACTATAAGTACGCACGTTTCTTCCCTAACGACGCAGACTATGGTAACCGTAACTTCAGCCGTGCATCAGACTTTAACGTAGAGCGTGCAGACTTCCTCTGCTTGCGTGATGTATCCCTCTTCTATGACCTTCCACAGAACTGGACAAAGAAGATTGGTATCAAGAAGGTAACTGTAGGTGTTACAGGTAATACTCTTTGCTACTTGACAGGTGTGAGTGGTGGTGCTAACCCTGAGACCGGTATCAGCCGTGAGAGTGGTTCAAATATGTACTCTTCATCAAACAATGCTGATGCTTCAGGCGGTACATTTAACCCACCAGCTCGTAAATTCTTGTTCAATGTAAAGCTTACTTTCTAACGGGTATTGTAATTTCTAAAAACAAAAAAGAGTATGAAACTTAAAAATATAATGAGACTCGTCCTGCCTGCAATAGCTTGCACTATGGTTGCTACCTCGTGCCACGGCGACCTTGATATTATGCAGGACAACCGACTCTCAGCATCCAACATGTGGAAGGATGCAACCGATGTTACACAGTCCACTTATGGCATCTACCAGCGTATGCGTTCTTGCTTCGTGCATAATAATTGTAACGTATTCTATTGGGGTGAGGCTCGTGTAGGAACCTATATGTGGGGAGCCTCAATAGTTAACATGGCACAGGATAACGATATGATTGGTGTGGTAAATAGCACAATGAATGGCTCTAATGCCTCTACCAGTTGGTCAGCCCTCTATACAACTATCGACCAGGCAAATGCAGTACTTAAGTATGCTCCAACTGTTCAGATGACAGACAAGGAGCGTGGTTTTGCTCTTGGTCAGGCCTCTTTTGCACGTGCATATTGCTACTTCTGGGCAGCTCGTCTTTGGGGTGATGTACCGTTGAACCTTGTACCAATCGAGTCAGTATCACAGCCAGAGTGCTACCCTGTACGTGCTCCAAAGGCTGAGGTTTATGCTCAGATTGGTAAGGATATTGAGACTGCACTTGCTAATGCAGAGTACCTCGGTTCTGACTGCTACTTTGCAACTAAGACCGCTGTAAACCTCCTTAAGGCTGAGTATGCACTTTGGATGTACACCAACCAGAATGGCGGAGCAGAGTATCTTACCCTTGCAGAGGATGCTCTTGCTGCTCTTGACCTTACAAGCGGTGCTCTACTTGCAGACTACGGTCAGGTATTTGTTAACTCAAATAAGAAGAATAAGGAGATTGCCTTTGCACTCTTCAACAGCCAGGCAGAGAAGCTTACAGGTGGTTTCTACCAGTACTTCTACCTCGGTGGCTCATCTGTAGCTCCTGCATATCAGAACAAGCCTGTACCTATGAAGTCAACTCAGTGGTGGGGCTACCAGCCTCCATTCATGGAGCGTCTTCGTCAGAGCCGTGATGTTGAGGGAGATAAGCGAGTTGCTACAAATCTCGGTGATGGTAACTATCACGTAAGCGGAGGCAACCTTACATGGGTAAATAAGTATATCGGCGACCAGAGTGGTGCAATCTGTATTGAGGATTGCGATATCCCTTACTACCGTACTGCACTCGGTATTATGATGGCTGCAGAGCTTGCATACTACAAGAAGGAGTACACAAAAGCACTTGGTTACCTCAATGTTATTGCAAAGCGTGCTTATGGTAAGGATAACTACTATACAGATGCAGCACCAAGCGCAGTTCTTAAGGCACTTGAGAACGAGTACTTCCTTGAGTTCCCTGCTGAGGGTGTTATCTGGTGGGCACTTATCCGTCTTGACACTATTTGGGATTATAACGACTATCTGAAACAGCAGAAGTCAACAAATCCAAACATTTTGTTGTGGCCTATCTCTAACTCAGCTCGTAATAAGAACTATAAGCTTGTTCAAACTGAGGGCTGGAATTAGTCTAACACGCAAATAAAAAGTAAAGATTATGAAATATATCAAATTTTTAGTTCTCTGTGCGGCTGTTTTGGGCTTGTCGTCTTGCCGCGAGGTAGATATTACAGAGCGTGATGCGGCTACTCGTGTAAGCTTATCGCCTGCTACTACAGAGTTTACTGCTGATGCAACTACACATGTTGCTGCAGTTCAGATTAATAGCGGTAGCGTGCTTTCTGACCTTGGTTGGGAGGCTGAGATTACCTCTGCTACCAATTGGGTAACTATTGAGAAGGTAGATGTTGACCAGACATTTACCGGTACTTTCGATACTGAGACTGTCTATACTACAAAGGTAAAGGGTCTTCAGTTTAATATTGCTAAAAATAGCGAGTACAAGCGTACTTTCGAGCTTACAGTTACTGTAGCTGATGGTACTGTAGTTCCATTTACATTTACTCAGCTTGGCCAGAAGGCTGATGCAGAGGTTACAACTTCTCGTAAGAATGTTGAGTTCCTTGCAGCTGGTGGCTCTGAGGTTGTGGAGTACACAACCAATATGGGTGATGTTGTTGAGTTCACATTTACAAATGGCGATGGCTCTGCTGCTACTTGGCTCACTGCTGAGGCTGTTGAGGTAGGTAAGGTAAAGGTTACTGCTGCTGAGTGGACAAATAAGGAGTCAGGCCGTAATGCTACTATGGTTATCACCGTAGGTACTGCTGCAACTTCACTTGCTTCTGTATCAATTCCTGTTGTACAGCTCGCTGCTGAGGATCACTACTTCCTCTATGGCTCCGCTGCTGGCGATATTGCAATCAAGGATGCTGTTCAGATGGAGAAGACTGAGACTGATGGCGTATTCGTTCTGACAAACTTCTTCTGCGAGGATGATAAGAACGAGATTCTTATTAACAAGAACTCTCGTGAGCTTTCTTACCCTTGCTATGCTCTTGCTGCTGAGGGTAAGGTTGCTGTTCTTGAGTCTGCAACTTCTACTTACACAGCTCCTGCAATCGATGCAAATGGTCTTCGTGCACTGACAGTAAACTTCAACGACCTTACTTGGTCTTGGGAGCGCATTACAACCCAGTACGCAATGCCTGATTCTGAGCTTGGTAACTATCCTACAAAGGAGTTCATCGCTCGTGATGGTTCTATGAAGGTTTGGATGATTCGCAATATGGCTTGGGATGGTGGCGATATTAATCCAAAACTCGGTTCTGGTATGGTTAAGCACACCCCTACAGGCGCAAATGGTACTGGCGGTTATTCTGCAGGTGCATTCCCATCTGTTTGGAACGATGCAGCTATACTTAACCCTGCTTATGAGACTAAGGAGAGCGGTCTTGGTAACCTTGAGACTTACACCGATCACGGTCGTATCTACACTTACCAAGAGATGCTCGGTTACGAGGCTCGTTTCGGTATCGGTTACGCTCGTTACGAGACTGGTCCGTGGATTGTAGGTGAAAAGTACACCGATGCTCGCGGTACTACTTATACTATCGCTGAGGTGCCTATCGTAGGTTCATCTTATACTACAGACTCTTTTGCTGACGAGACAACATATCCAATGCTTAAGGTTCAGGCTCAGGGTATCTGCCCTTACGGTTGGCACATTGCCAACGCTGCTGACTGGCTCGACCTTTACTACGCAATGTCTCAGGCTTCAAAGGTTGGTACTCACAAATATCCTGTTGCAGAGGCTGATTGTAACTACAGCAAGATGATTGGTACTACAAAGACTGGTTATGGTGTTCCTAACATTACTGGTTGGTTGCGTAATACTAAGTATTGGGGCGAGAATTATGTAGATGAGGGCGCTGATGAGTTCGGCTTTGACTACTATCCACTCGGCTTCCGTTATATGACTCAGGGCTTCCAGGGTTGGGATAATCGTTCTCAGATGTGGGTTCCACTGCCAATGGCTGGTAGTAAGCCTGCTGACTATCCAAGCGCAGGTGGTGGTCGTATCAATGTTGTTATCAAGAACAACGCTACAATGACTACTACTCTTGAGAATCTTGATATCGGTCAGGCTGTTTGCCCATTCCGTTGCGTTAAGAACTATAAATAATCTATAATCAAGGGGTGGCAGAATTGCTGCCACCCCTTTTTCAAAAACAAAAACATGGTTAGAAAGTTATCAATTTTGTCGTTTGTCGCAGCTGCACTCTTTTTTGTGGGCTGCGGAACTGAGGATGGTCCTGACTCTCCATGGGGACCAGGCTATAAGCCACCTGTAGATGATGAAGATGGCAAACAAGAGGAGGTTGTAGTTAAGCCTATCGAGGCAGCAGACAATATTGTTGTGGCACACCGTGGTGCAGTAAAGGAGTATGGAGGCACACCAGATAACTCACTTGCATCATTGCGTAACGCCATTGCGCTCGGTTGCTATGGCTCAGAGCTCGATATCTATTGGACAAAGGATAATGACGTTATCGTAGCACATGCAGATAGCAATTGCCAGATAAACCGTATGTATCCGTGGGAGAATACCGTAGAAGAGCTCCGTCGTGGTGGCGTGCTCTCAAATGGCGAGGTATTGCCAACATTTAAAGAGTATTTGACAGTCGCCGTAACCGAGGGTAAGTGTACAAAACTTGTCCTTGACATCAAGAATATCACAGGCCCGTCAACCGTAGCAGCCGATAAACGAGCACAGTACTGCATCAACGCTTGTCGTCGTGCAATCGAGATAGCTCAACAGATGGGAGCAGAGGAGTGGATTGAGTTTATCTGCACAGGTAACGAGTCGGTTATGAAGGGCTGCGCACCACTCTGCGAAGCAGCTCAGATTCCTATCGGCTGGATGGCTAATAAGGCTGCATCAGTCTATGAGCAGCTTGGCGCAGGCTGTAAGTATGCATACCGCTGGGCAAACCTCTCACTTGAGTATATGAACGACGGCTTTAGCGGCGGAAAACGCACTATCGACGAGTTCGTCTCTCGTGGTATCGAGTTCAGCGTCTTTAATGCCGATACAGACCAGCAAATGGACTACTATATAAGCCGTGCCGATAAACTGAAGTGCATCTGCTCTAACTATCCAAAAAAACTGCTCCGCAAAATGGGCAAATAATGAGGAGCATTAGCTCTAAAATTGTATAATTTATATACACTAAATATATTTCACTAAAGGAACTCCCTTCTGGTTGATACATTAAGGAATGGCGTGTTTCTGGGGGAGGGGGGTTAGTTGTTGCCCCTCCTTTTTTTTATTTTATTGTGATAGCGGTACATTTCCTGCCGCTAATAAAAAAGTCCCAGCAATGGCTGTACGTTTTGTACTATCCATCGCTGGGATTTTTTACCGAGCGTTGCAACTACTACCTTTTGCCAACAAAATTGGGCGACACTCTAATTGAACTTTGTTATTTCCGCCACTCTGACAATAAAATGGTGCGCTGAACAGACTCAGTGCCTTGCTAACGTAGTATAGGCTGACGCAGAACAACTTATAGTTTAAATTCTGTTTTCGGGTTGGGTTTGCCATCGTAGATGGTACGAGAAAAAATAGAGCTGAGCACTCAAGCTCGCTTGAAAGTGTGAAGGCTCTGTTTTTTGTCGTAATAGCCACTATAAGGGGCTATTCCCAACACGCCACAGCATAGAAGAAAAACGAAGTTTTTCCGAAAGTTTTTGGGGCGGCTTTTTTCAAAAAGCTGCGGTACT
>JAFOBG010000034.1 GCA_017381935.1 Alistipes sp. | reverse complement strand
TTGTTTGTTTGTTTGTTTTTATATTGCTTAATGTCATAACCACTTAGTATCTTCACTTGTTACAATCCAGCGATTTCTAAGATTGTCTAAAACCTCGCGAGCCTTAGTTATGCCTAACCGCTCTGCTTCAAGAAGGTATGGTCGTGCAGCGTCGAAATCCTCGCGTAGCACCTCCAAAGCACCACGGCCGTATAATGCCTCGGCACTATCGCCTGCCTTATCCAAATAGTGCATAGCACGGTCGTAGTCGCCCTTAATCATTGCTGTATTTGCGGCGTTAAGGTTTGCTACAGGATCGGTGGGGTACATGCGTATAGCCGTCTCCCATACCTCGTTATAAGCCTTGCTGCCCTGCTCATAACTTTGTGCAAGGATATAAAACTCCTCAAGTGAGAGCTTCTGGGGTGCAGTAAACATTACGGCCTCTATCTCCTCAGGTTTTGTATAGCTGCGTATCTCATACTCAATAACATAATCCGAACGGCGGAGTTTAGGATAGCATACCTTTAACAGGTGGCGATAATCATCAGGCCAATTAGACTTAATATACCACTCCTTGTTATCCGGCTCGCGATCCGAGCGTATTGCGGCCAATATCTCGTTTCGGTGTGGGAGTGCCGAGCTCTCAACGTAGGCCTCGAGTCCCTCCCAGTTCTCGGGCTCGTACGAGGTGTCGATAAATCCCTCGCCAAAGTGGTACATCTCCTCAACATAGGCCTTCAATGATGCAGTACGCCCCTTTGCCAAACGGGTATTATTCTTATATGGGCTCTCAGGTGATGCAAAACCCTTGATAGATAGATGGCGGATAGTTATATCGCTATCGTTCTTAACCGAGTCGATAGTCCCCGTAATCTTGTGTAGCTCGTTTCTATTGTCGTGATAGTCGGGATATATCTCTGTGCGACTTACAGGGAAGTCGATATATGCTGACCCGCGAAGAGTGCGTGTCTTGACAACCTCAACCTCAGGGTGCAGGTATATCATCTCAGGGATATATCGTTCGTAGGGGAAACGCTCTATTAGTTTCTCTCTCTCGTTCCATAGGTTGCTACCACAGCAGCCATAGCCATGACGAGCGATAACCACTGAGCAATTCTCCATCCAGTCGGTATATGGCAGGACCACATGGTAGTCTATCATCTCAGGTACGCCTCTTTCTCTAAAGCGCATATCGGCATCGGTCGTAGGGGCAAGATGCTCGTTGCGAGTGTAGTAAATATCACGCATACGGCTGTATATGCCACATGAGCGTAGGGTAATACTCTTGTCGCCCTTGACAATCATTGGGGTTATTACCGCTACCTCGTTGTTGCTAATGTCGAGATTAGTGGTGTTGAAATGTATATCAAGGCGTATGCTATCGCCAATGCGCTCCATAGAGTATCTGTCAACTGTAACCCCATCATAGCGCTGCGCTGATGCGCTAACAATAACGGTGGCGGTTATCACTAAAATAGCTAAAACTCTTCTCATATATCAATGCATTAAAAGAGATAAACAAAATTGACCGCTGCCTTCGTAGGTCCAAAATAGTTGTGTAGTCCCTTGCCTATATATCGTCCACAGGTATCACACTCATACTGCTGGTAGTTGGCACGGATGTAGCCCACGCCTAACTCAAGCTCTATGTTGAGATGCTTGCTCAATACAAAGGCATAGCCATACGAGACGCCTATGCCATAACCAAATCCTTGGTAGCGATACTTCGAAAGAGGAGAGAGGTCTGTACCAAGAAATGAAATATTGTTGTTGAGATTGCCAAAATTGAAAGCTCCATAGATAAGATGACCACCTACGAAATGACCTGCAAAGCTATCACAGAACCAATAGCGAGCCTCGGGTTGAATGTAGATGTGCTTCCACTTAACGCTGGAGTCCTTGCTCCATGAGTTGTAGTTCCCCGATATGTCGATGGTCCACCGCTGGCTCATGCCGACCTCGACACCAAGGTTAATAGATTGTGTCGCATCGTGGAGCAAGTTTGTCTTGATTGCCACATTTTGGGCGTTGGATGCAGCAACGCCGAATGCAAGAAATGCTAAAAGAAGTGCAACCTTCCTCATCGTATTACCTGTTAGTAGTTTGATAAATCTTTACACCATCACGCAAATACATGTAAATACATGTATGTAATAACGCACAAAGTTATACAAAAAAACCACCCCCCTCCAAGTAAAAATGGTAGAAATTTTAGTGGAAATGTGATGTTTCTTCGACTATGAACTATAAAAGCGGTAAATATTCGTGAAATCGTCGTATATTTGTGGTGCGAGAAGACTCGGTGAGTATTAAAAATCTTGTTCTTTTTGCGATGATTGTACGCAAATAGAAAGAATATATTACCATTTATTGTGGATATTTGAGGGAGAGTTTTGTATGGTAAATATAAGAAAGTTTGGTATTATTATTGTTGCCATCGTAGCGTCTACATTTACGGGGTGTAATGAGCTCGTAATTGAAGATTTGCCAACGTACGAGGAGAGTAGCCTCGTTAATGAGGGTGATAATGCACCGTTGTTCAGTGCAACACTTCTCGATGGAACGGCGGTGTCTCTTGCGGATTATCGAGGTGAGTATATGATGCTGATTCTGTTTTCGCACACCTGCCCCGATTGCAAGACACTGTTGGATGATCTACATAGCGGAGATATGGCCATGACGGTACTCGCCGTCGGACGGGATGCCACAACAACTCAACTACAAGAGTATTGCAGCAAGAATGGCTATACCGTAGATATGATTGCCGACAATAATCGAGCTATCTTCAATTTGTATGCAACGACCTATGTTCCACGAGTATATATTATTGATCCACAAGGAGTCATAGAAAAGATGTATATAGAATCCTATCCTGAGAAACAAGAATAAGGTGGATTTAGAGTGGTGTGTGCATCCGCCGGGCACTTTATATGGTCGGTTGCCGGGGAGTGATATATCGCCAAATCCCTTTGCAACCAACTCGGCACTCTTCTCTGCAAAAGCCTTAATATCAGCCATATCCTCCGCATCGGGACGAGCCTTGCCAACTTTAGGAAAGATGGAGTGCTGTGCGATGAAAGCTCCAGCCGAGACGGTGCGGAAGCCTTGCTCGGTCATAATATCGTGCAACTCCAAAACGGCATCGTCATAGTGGCGATTGCCATAGACGGCCACAACCTCCGCAGGGGTGTTGTCGCCACGAAAACGACGCAGACGCTCCGCCGCCATCGCTGGCACACGACCTGCATATACAGGCACGCCGACAACGACAAGCTCGTCGGCAGGAATTGCAATCTTGTCGGTTGATGTATCGTTGGTTATATCGTAGGCCGTAACCTCGTTTGAGAGTTTTTTGCCACAGCCTCAACCACTCGCTTTGTGGTGGAAGTGGCACTAAAATAGAGTGCTGTTACCTTCATATAGTTATTTTTACTTTTTCTTGGATTTTATGGAGGGTAGGTTGGCCATGGTTGTTCTAATTATCTCCGTCAAATAATCCATACTATCCGCGTCGGTAATATAAAAATAGTCCTTTGCTCCATCATACGGAGGGCGTAGTATAACCTCTCGCAATAATGTCTTTGTTGTCTCTGTTGGCTTGATATATAGACAGTTATCGCAGATAAGACCGATGATAATGCCATCGTAATAGAGACAATAGTCGCCCATCATCTTGCGAGTGGCAATCGCCCCAGCATCAGAGGTCTGGTCTATGATATATTGTACAAAATCGGGGTTGTAAGACATGATAAATGGAGATTAATTTAGCGTTGTTCGAGTTTGTCAAATCGTAAATAACGCTCTACACTTGGCCACAAATTTTGAATCTCCAGAGTATGGCTCACCATATTTCTGCTCTTTGCTCTCCATATCTCACTTGTTAAGCTATCCTATCTCTCCATTTATCCTACGCCTAACGGCTGAAAAGGCCTTTTGATAGAGTGCCGAGTCAGGCATTGTCGTCAGCATCTGCGTAAAGCGACTCATTGGCACGGCAAAAGTCAGTTCATTTTTCGGAACAAGAGGCCGTGCCGAAGGGTCGAACATCCCAAGAAAACAACTGCGACCGCTCTTGCGATTCTCCGTTGTGGCAAACGAAACTATTGCTGCGCAGCCCGATGCGAACTTCGTTACAACGGCATCGTCGGCATCGTTGTCGTAGAACGCCCAAGTGCAAAGCCCCGATAGTACATCGGGCGTAGCGAAGAAAACAACAGCCTCAACACCCTCCCAATTCTCTAATTTATCTACACTTACAAAGTTGAGATAGGGCTTGTCGGTTATCACAATATCGAGACTATCAACATACTCCTTCACCTGCTCTGGTGCCTGTTTGTAGTGCTCTGTTTCTGATACAAATAGTGGTACTCGCTCGGGCATCGGGAGAAAGGCGGTGTAGAGCCCGCCACCTCCACACTGCACATTCTCAGCAGTGAGTGTAAGAGGTTTACCCTCACACACCTTGCGAATTGCGCCAATCATACATCGTGGCACACGGCTATCGGGATTTACGGCTGTATCACCGTACCAAAATGCAATAGGCATTGGCACAGCCTTGCCAAACGCCTCACGAAACTTCTCGATAAATTGTTGTGGAGTCATAACAGTTCTATTTTACCTCAAAGTTACGCATAATCTCAAAACAAGAAGAGAAAAAACCGAAACTTTTTCGCTATTGTTTGTCTATTTTCAATGCAGTATCGAAAAAAACAGTAACTTTGTGTAAACTAAAAACCCGTTAATTATGAACTTGCTGCTTGATAGTAATATACTACTTACAATGATATCTATCAATATGACTATCATTGGCTTGACCTCTTTGGCAGAAAAAAAGACTATTATTGGTGTTGATTATGGGAAATATTTGATAAACAATTACAAGCTATTTCGTATTATCCCAATGTATGTTTTGCTTATACTTTTTGCTATCATAAATACACTTGCACTATTTACTCTCTATCTGACAGATGCTAATCTGCGCATGACAATATTTATAGGACTTACAATCTGTTTGTCGTTTGCTATATACTATTTCTTCGGTTTTATCCTTAGAGAAAATAGGTCTGTAAAATCGCAGATATACGAGAATGAATTTATCGGTTTATATTATAAGGACAACACTCCTCCAGGGGCAGAGTGTGATCGTATAGTGGGGATGAATAACGGATTTAGAACATCGAAGCGTATATCAACGGATATAGTTACCTACTTTAATAGATTTAACAACGATACACAAAAGGCCTTTGAAGAGAGTTTTGGTCCAAAATCGTTTATCTATCAGAGAAATAAGCGAATTAAGAAAAAGTATCTCTCCTTAATCGGGCACGAACCGTATGATTATAGTGGCTCGGATGGATTGATGCACATATCGTGGGAGTTCTTTCAATTGTATCGTTGGTCGGACTTGCAGGAGAAGTGGATTATGGAGATATTGGTCCTCTTTAATGATAAATATGCAACAAATAGCCCTGAGATGAGGCTGAATAATATAATTCGTGTCTTATTTCACATCAACGTATTCGGAAGAACAGAGAATATGTTTGGTTATCGTGTTTTGGATTACATATACAAATATGTTAAGGATGCATATGTCTGTACTTGCAACAGCTCTGCTACAAGAATAGAGAAGGAGAAGGTGCTATTTAGGTACTACTGCCAATATGTGTTTACCTGCATACAGTTCCACTACTCGGAGCAGTCATATAACCTTGTAATACAGCTATTCAGAGAGTTAATAGCTTGTGCAGGAATAGATGGCCATATCACAAAAGATGATATGATGCAAATCGTTTTGCATCAATCGGCTAAACATAAAAATAACAATGTAGAGCAGATTGTTACCAAACTATATAATTTCTATATAGACTCCACTCCTGAAAAACAGAGAACCATTTCCCTCTCTGAGGCCCAGAAGATTATTGAAGAGCAGAGACAAGAGAATAGTGATGGTATAATCTCTCGATACGATTTGTTCTCTACAAATGCTTAATCTTAGATAAGAAAAAGAGATTAGTAGATTCTACTAATCTCTTTTGTTATAGTCTGAGCAATCTATTGAGTCAGCCTGATGATAAAGTAAGGGGTTATTTCGCGGTATTTTGCATTCTGGAAGGTGCGCTTGCCCTGTTTGGTAATCTCTCCCTTAACAGTTCCTGCAATACTCATTTGCCAATAAGGCATATTCTTTTTACGCCCCTTATACCTCTCTAAATTCTCAGAATTTACCTTTAAATAGATAATTTTCTCATTTTCGCCAGGCTCTAAAGTGATAGGCTCAAGAGTGAATATCTTGGTCTTATGTGCCAAAATCAACTCTATAGGGTCGTTAAAGCCCGGGTCTCTATCGATTAACACCTTTATCGGAATAACATCATCTCGCATGGTAAATGTTATGTCCGTTTCTGTGTTAAAGCCCAGCGACATACGATAAGGTGAAGGCTTAGATACATCTACAGCCAACTCTGCCGCCTTTATATAGTGGGTGTAGTAGAAGGCCTGCATCATATTATCAACCGGCAATACGTCTGCTTGTGCACGTTCACCTCCCGGTACTGCATAGTCGAGCTTTACCTCAATAGGGAAACGCTCTACTGCAGCTCCTCTTGGCGCAGTTATGGAGACATTCCATTTATTGCTTCGACGGATAGAAAGGCTACTTGTTGTAAATCCTTTAGGAAGACCCTCTATAATCAGATTTGCAGGACGTTTAACCTTTCCGGCGATATCTACACGGAACGAGGATGTACCCCCTGCAGGAACTGTAATGTTAGCAGGCGAAACAAAGGCGTTAAATGAGGGTAGCTGGTTATGTAGCCTGAGCAGATAGTGGTAATCTTTGCCATAACCTTGATGAAGATCCTCGACCTCAATAATCATTGTCTCATTGCGCTTTGGAGTATATTTAAGCACCGGGTCGGCATGGAAAGTCATTAGGCCCTGAGTTGGGTCCTCAGTATCATCTACCTCTGCAACAATCCTTCCTGTGCTATCTCGCAGTCGCATTACAGCGTCTATTCTAGAGCCGTTTCTTCGACCGATAAGTTCTACAACGATAGGCCTTTTAGCCTCAGAATAGAGTCTGTATCGCTTTATTTTCGCCTCTGAGGTAAGAGAGTCCGATATGGCAGAAGCCAGGTTAAGCCATGAACCCTCCTTTGGGCTTTGGATAAGCTTTATACCCTTTGGCAGAGTGTAAAAAGGTACAGTATTTGAGACTCCAATATTACTTGTATAGGTGAGAGAGTTGTATCCCTCCTTTTTAACCTTTATTTTTGCCGTTGTGGCATCAAGATTGACGCCCTCTATATGTTGCTCTACCTTTTTACCGGCCACTCCGTATGCCGGATAGCGACCTGTAACGAAAGGTATCTCTCCTAAATGTATGCGGTAGTTGAAATCCTCACGACCTCGGTAGATAGCATCGTGTATGATGAGTGTATATTGGTCGTCCTTTGGGAGAGTGGTGATAATTACAGGATCTACATAGTGGTGGTAGTCGTCTGAGTAGGCAACCTCTCGACCTTGGGAGTCAATAATCCTCAATACCGGTTGAAACCATCCTGGGACAGCATCTGCAATGTAAGGAACAAGCAGACGAGCTTTAACAGAGGCAACAATCTTCTGACCAGCAGTGCCTGAGAAGGTAAAGTAATCTACGCCACCTGGAGTAACATAACCGCATAATACTTGAGGAAGTGTCTCAACCCTATTAGGTCTGTTGAGGGTGGATTTTTTGATCTCCATAAAGTTGGGATATGACGCTACCTCAAATTGAAGCATATTCGATACGCCACTTGGCCCCTGCAGACGAAGGTCATACATGCCACATGGCACGTTAGCATCAATACTGATTCGTATCTTTACCTTATCTGCAAGCTGTGGGCTACTCTGGTCGTTTAGCCTTCTGCGTTTTCTTTTTGCTGCGGCGCTCTCCTTAACTGGCTCAACGACTCCTTGTATGCCCGGATGGTTAAAGAGGACTTTTGTCGATTTGTTGATATTCAAACCTCCTGCCTCTATTTCGACAGTTGTTCCTACTTGTCCTCCTGCGGGATATAGATAGCCCAAAGAGAGTTTCTGTGCATAGAGAGGGGTAGCCAAAAGGGTGAAGAGAATGGCTAATATGATATTTTTACTACTTCTCATGGTCAGGCTTTTTTATGTCAATAATCTCATAAAGTAATCCGTCGTTATAACTATCCTTCTTGAGCGAAGGGAGGATTGGCAAATCACCCTCAGATACGTGTGGTAGCGTTCCATAAGGGTCAATGCCCATAAGCAGATAAACTGTACCAATCAAATCACATGGGCGAACAGGGCGCTCTGCGACTTTCTCTCCTGTCTTATCGCTCTTACCTACTACCTTGCCACCATGGAAACCACCACCGGCTACAAGATAGCTGAAAACAGTACCAAAATGGGCACGACCGCCATTCCAAGGGGCCTCCCACAATACCTTTGGAGAACGCCCAAATTCACCACCGCATAGAACTATAGTGCTATCTAACAGACCTCTGCAGTCTAAGTCAGCAATAAGGGCTGATAGAGCTTTATCTAAATTTGGCAACATAGAGTTCATCTTCTGGAAGTGCTTCTTATGTGTATCCCAACCGGTCATGCGGACATTGATAAATGGTACACCCGCCTCAACAAGCCTTCGTGCTACAAGACATGACTGTCCGAGTCTTGATTTGCCATATCTCTGTCTGATAGAGTCGGGCTCATTGTCAAGGTTAAATACTTCACGGCTCTCGCCCCAGATAAACTCCATATTTATAGCTCTCAGTGAGTCTATGGTGCACTTATCCATTGGCTGAGTCTCAAACTTAGAGAGTAGCTCCATGCGTTTATCCATCCTCTTGCGGTCAGCAAATTGATTTACTAAGCCCTCGACTTCATACTCCTCAGCCTCTGGTTTCCCGCCTGTATCGAAGGATTTATACTCGTTACCCAAGAATCCACCCTCATTGAAACGGCTATTAGCACTTGTTACAGAGATGTAGCAAGGTAGAACACCTTTATAGCTATCTCTCTTCATATAGGATATTACAGCTCCAAATGATGGATAGACAACAGCTCCGCCAGACGTATCGCCCGTAATCATGGCGTAGTGGCCTGTCTCGTGGGCATTACTGCCGTGGGTCATGCTTCGGATTAACGAATATTTGTCAGCCATACCGGCAAGCAGAGGCAACTTCTCACCAATCTCAATACCCTCGACGTTGGTCTTGCACACACCCTTATAGTTGCCGTGGTAGTTTCTACCGGCCTCAGGTTTCGGGTCGAAGGTGTCTGTTTGGGCAGGTCCTCCGTCCAAATATACCAAAATTACAGACTTCGCTCTTTGAGCCTGAGAGGTAAGACATAGCGTAAAGAGCAATATTATAGTCAGAAATATCTTTCTCATAGCGTCAAAATTAATGGTTATAAAGGAACTCGTTGCTGTTGATTTGAGTCCACATAATATCAATTGCAAGCTCCATCTGAGGCAGGTTGTCCTGCTCCATGTGCTCTTTGTAGAGGGTAATCTCCTCTTTTGTGGCTCTACGAGAGAGGACTCTGAGTGTGATTGCATCTGCAAGGTCCTCTATAGTTGGAGAGTTTATGTATATCTTCTGAAGTATAGGACTCTTTCGGATGCGCTTCTCAAGAACAGAAGAGTTCATCAAATAGAGTAACTGACGAGAAGTGATAGTGTTGTTTCTTTGGCTCTCTAAAGATACATCACGTGAGACCTTTCCAAATAACTCCAACTCCGAAGAAGAGACTGTAGCATCGCCTAAATGTGTAGCTCTTGTTTTTGGTGGATAGAAGGTAAAAGGCTCCGGTACACGACTGCTGTATGTGCTCCAAATGCCTGTAACGGAGGCTATAGCATCTACAATAACCTCAGCAGGGAGTCGTTGCGGAATATAAGAGCCTTCAGGGGCCATCTTTGAGTTGAACTGATCAGATAGGAGAATCTTTTTCATCAGAGCTCTCATGTCGAAATTATGCTGCAAGAAGTAGTCTGTCAGCTCTTTTAGCAACTCAGGGTCAGAAGGTTTGTTATCCTCTCGCCAATCATCCGGCTCGTTTACAATGCCTTTGCCAAATACCCAGTACCACATTCTGTTTACCATAACCTCGGCAAAACGTCTATTGTCGTGTGATGTAAGCCATGAGACGTAATTTTTTCGCCAATCGGTGCCTAAAGCTGGCCTAAACTCTGCACCACACTCAAGAGAGACCTTCTGCCACGGTAGAGGTTTGTGAATATCGATATATACAATCTCCTCTTTCCACTCCTTGGTGGATTTGTAAGCAATTTGCGAGAAGCAAATGTAACCATTGTCAGTACAATTGCGGTTGCCCAAAAAGAGCAGATTGATATTGGCATATATATTCTTAGGAGTTCTCTTCTGAAACCCACGGTAGAAGTTGGCGGCAGGAGAACGGAAGTTACTACCCTTGGAGAGCAGTAGGTCTCTTACCATCTGGTCGTATGGTACATTGTTGAGCAACTGCTCATATATCCACCTATTGTATGCCTGTACACCATTTGGCCACAAGTTGCTTGGGAATTCCGACTTGATACGCAGAATATCGCCCCAATGCATCTGCATATATTTTAGCCCCAACTCGCTTTCAAGCAGGAAATCAACCAACTCTTCACGTTTGTTGGGGTTGGTATCATCGATAAACTTGACACAATCTTGTGGAGAAGGCAGAGCTCCCGTTAATGTAAGGTAAGCTCTCCTTAAAAATACATCATCTCGGCATCTGTCCGACGCTGTAGCTTCTATTGTTGTAAATAACAGACAAACAATAGTCAACAGAATAGTTTTCATAATCTTACGATATTAAAATACCCTCTATTTCAACCAGAAGTTCACTTCGGCATACATCTGCAACGCTATAGACCACTTGTAGCCCCGGGAAAACACTCTCAACCACGGCTTTTACCTCATTGTAATCCTCTTTATTTTTGATAAAGACCTGTAGCTGAGTATATTGTAGATTATAAGGCTCGCAGCCATAACGTATTAAATTCTCTTTTGAAATAAGATAGTCTATGTTTTCAATTGTCTTTATAGTCTGCTCTTTGGCAGAGGTGCTATCTACACTCTGTTCACCCCTTATGGCTGCCGTACCCGATACAAAACAGCAAACACCTCTCTGGGTCTTGATTATTTTGGCTCGTTCAAATTTAGGGGTACTCTTCATAGCCTCTGCAGCATCGTCAATAAGTACACTCTTAGAGTAGATGTGTGCCGCCACTTGCAATGGATTGTCAATAGGGTAGATAGCTTTAGATAGCTTGTCAGCACTCTTAAAGGCTATAGCACCTATAATTATGCCCTCACCCCAAACTCCTATGCCGGTTGCTGCAGGGTAACCATTATGCCATTTAACCCCTCCGTAGAAGAGCGAGCGTGCATCGTTGAACTCTTGATAGTTCTGCTTACCAGCTCTAAAACCGACAATATTGCCGATATAGTTCCATTGACGCACGATGTCATTTGCTGCAAAACCGTTTGCGGTGAGAATGTTCTCTAATCTGCCAAATACTTCACTGCTCTGAGTACGAACACTCTGAGTAAAGTCTGAGGCCGGAATACCCTCGACAAAGAGTAGAGACTCTTCACTATTGCTTATTATACCATAGCAGACATCGTTTTGTTCACTAAACTCTATCTCAGAAGCCTCATCAAGGGTATAAATATCCATCGACAGTCCGCCTTGAGGTAGAAGATGTTGGGGTATAAGTGTTACGGGAACTCTTCTGCCAAGGGCTTGGTAGAGTGTATCTTTTAGAAGAGATAAAAGCTGACCATACTCCATTGTCTCAATTACTCCGCAGAATACCACTCCGCAAATGGCATTAGATGGCACACTATCTATCTGTTGTTTGATAAAATCAGCAGTGCCTTCATCTATTTCAAGCCTTGAAGAGTAGAGCTTTAATCCCATAGTTAACAAATTGATTTTATTATAAGATAAAGATACTAATAAAAAGTTAAAATGCAAAATGAATTTTTCTTCTTAAGTATTGTTAAAAACAATAATGCTACAAGTAAAAAGGGAGTTTATGATACTCCCTTCTTGCAATTTAGTATGATATTATACCCAATTTTTTGGGGATAGTGCCAGATTATTTAAATCTACTATTTATCAACTCTTTCAGTTGAGGTATATTAGGGTCTATTATATTGCCGTTATAGTCAAAGTATGTTATTGAACTATTGTCGTATGCGATAAATATTGATGCTTCTGTATTGTATGTGATATTGTCGTACAGAGGTTCAATGATTATCTGATATGTTGTATCAACGACTCCGAACTTCTTATCTTGTTCTATAATTGCTCTATCTTCGTAGAAATCGAGTGTCGGTTGAGGGTCTTTTGATGAACACGGTCTCTCTGTATCATTGCTTGTGGAGTATGGCGAATAGAGAGCCTCTATATCCTCAAGATACTCTGGGATGTCCTCTATGCTTATATCGTTATAGCATATCGGTTCATTGTTGTTCAGTATGCGTATGAAGATATCGTATGTGTTGATATCTCCTGATTGGTCTGTATAGCTGAGCTCATTTTTGAGCAAAGTATAGTGTTTTGAGTGTATCAGTTTCTGTCTATCGGTAGCCGATATGGGAATGGCTATAACGGCTCTTTGGAAGTTGGCGATACTGATAGCTACCTCAATCACTCCGTGCGAGACAATAATATCATGCTCTCTACTAACAATAGAGAGCGTTTTGAAGTGCTGCGCCGGCTCGTGTAGTATATTCCGAAGAGTAGATATAGTTATTGCCATTATACTATCGAGCCAGGTTGTTTATAGTTTGGTTTACCTTTGCTATAAAGTCAGGCCAATTGTAAGAGCTGTCGTTGACGTTGAGGGCTCGCATTTGAACAAACAGAGCCTCCAAAGGTTCCAGCGCAGATGGTGTATCTGCATACTTTTTGCGAAGCGTATGAACCTTCTCGAACAGTTCTATGCCGTCAATAAGTCTCTCAAAGCGTATAGAGGAACGAGCACCGGGATAGACAATAAATGTATCTCCGGACGCCCAATAGCGGAATCGAGAGTCGTATGTCGGATTTGCAGGCCAAGAGTTGTAAGCCCAGCGTAACATGCCGTCATAGTCGTATGCAATGGCATATAGCCCGAGAAGTTCAGCTTCATAAGGCTCAGAGTTTGTAAAGACATTAGGGAATAGTGTACTGCAGCAGACGTAGAAGGTTGAAATATCACCATTTTTACGTCGAGTAGCAATCTCCTCAAGAGACATTGCAGCCTGCTTTTGTCCTACGCAGACATCTCTCATGTTTGCATATCGCTTGTATGAGTTGTGGTTGTCTGCAATGGCAAAGCCGAGTTGAGGAGCATATTTCGCAATCAGGCGAGCCGCCTCATCCATATCCTCCGGAGAGCGTTCATCTATTGCCATGTTTGTCTTCGATAACCATCCTTTCTCTTTTAGATGCGCTGCGAAATCGACAAGGAACGGAGCCCACATCGCCTCAAACTCTGCAGTACCCGGAATAGCCTTTACAGTGCGATTTCGGCCTGTACTTGTACTGCGCTTGTCTTGATAGTCAAGAATACAGTCGCCCCATGGTAGCATAGAGTAGCAGTTAATCTGTTTGTCAATACCTATTGACATCATAAACTCTACCCACTTGTCGAATACCGTGTAGTCATACTCCCACTGCTCGTTGTCGTATAGAGTCCAACGAATCATCGGCTCGTAGTCGTCGAAGCATTGATAGCGCCAAGGGTCTCGATTGAGTGTGGCAGTGATTACCTTTTGACCGGCATTTGCCAACATCTGCATTATTGGGCGCATAGCCTCAAAGTGCTCTTCGCTCCACATCTCAACTCCTTCAGTACGTGCTACAGCAGAAGGGTGCTGCCATAAATCGAGGTGGAAACGCCAATCTTTAGGCTCTGCTAAAGTTTCATTTACCACTTCGACCTCTAAAGGCAAAGTTGTTGAGCCCCAACCGCTATGTGAGAGTTTGACCTTTGCGTTGTATGTGCCGGCTTTAGCATCTTGAGGAATGTTGATTGTAATCCAAATAGGGCGTACACTCTTTGCCGGTATGTTGAGAGTGTGAACATTATCCAACATGTCAGCCTGCAAGATAGGAGTGTGCCCATTAGGACGGCCGCATAGACAACTCTTGTCCGATTTGTCGCCAAGTACATAGCCCACAAAGTGTGCTTGTGCGATGTCGGAGCGAAGTGTAGCATTGTCAGTCTTAAAGTCGGATATAGAACACTCTACCCCTCTAAGTTCGTCTTTACTCCATATTAAAATTTGAGCAGACACCTTCTCGCCTTTCCAAGCTGTTACAGAGAAACTATCACTTAATGCTTGAGGTACAATAGAGCGAGAGTAAATCCTATCTGCAGAGCCCCAAAGGGCATTAAGACCTGTAGGGACTCTCTCCCAAGTCTGTTTGTCTATATCTGTAAGTGGGGTTGGGTCTGCAGCTTCATGGGGGAAAGATGCTGAAGAGTTGTGGCAACCTACAAAAGTCATAGTTGCTAAAGCGATGATGGGTAGAAGTAGTCTGTTCATGTTTAATGAATTATATTAACGCAAAGATAATTATTTTCTTGATAAATGGCTAACAGCCTCTAAATGATTTTGTGTATGTCGGATAGAGTACTTTCCAAATGAGCAGAGCATTTACACAGCCAACTATTATGGCGATAATAGAGACAATCCACTCAGGGAACAGTAGCGCAATACCGTTCATATCGCCACCGCCTACCCAGCGATAGAAAACACTCAAGTATATTGGGTCGAGCATTAGCATAGTAAGCGAGGTGTACCAACCGCAAGCACGTATAACATCAGCCTTTATAGCGCAAATCTGTCGCACAAAGAGTACCATCAACCAACCGACAATAAGTGTGGCTACAGCCCCTGCAAGACAGAAAATAGCCATCTGTCTATCTGTCATCTGCTCATGGAATACATCTATTTGTACACCAAGTCCGATAAAGTTAATCTGCTTAAAGACTCCTTGAACTAAAGCAACAAAAAGGTGTGCCCCTTCGTGGATTATGTAATACATAAGGACAGCGACAGCTAAGCCTATGTATTGGCGATACTTTTTATTCATAATGACAAGAACAATAAAAGTATAATAAGACTGATTATCTCTTAAAACTATATCTCATCCAGACTGTCTGTCCAAGTTGCGTTACAGAGTCTAAAGATAGTTGCGTTGCAGGACGGTTTATATCCTTTATACCATCAAAAACAGCAGTCATACCTGCTCTACCATCAATGCCTGGGGCAACCATAAAACTGATTTGGTCAATCAGTTCGGCTTCCAAGAAGGCTCCGTTGATATGACCTCCACCCGTAACTGCCAGACGCTCAACACCAAATTCATTATATAGAATCTCCATCGCACGACTTAGGTCTATACCGTTTTTACCTACTGCAATCCACGAAATACCCTGCTCTGTCAGCCGATCATGATAGCATTTAGGGCAATTTTCATCAGTTATGATAAGTAGAGATTGGCCATCAAACTCATTTTCGCCCCACATGAGCGAGCCGTGGGTGTCAATTCCTATGCAGTATGCCGTAGTTTTTTGTGCAATATGAAGTGCTTGATGGCCTATTGGTGTTATGTCTTTGGCAACAAAAGGCTCAGGTAGGGCGTAGTGCATCTGCATTGTTACACGTCCCATAAGCATTGTTGGGCAACAGAGCTGCTCCAAAGCGTCGTAATATTCGTTTCCTCCCTCAATTTGCTCGTTCATATCGCAATCAATACGTCCGTCAATCGAGGCTATCATGTGGCAAATAGTGTAAGGTCTCATAGTGTTAATTCTCTTTTATGCCAAGTTGATATTTATAGTTAGCTATATCCTCTTTTGTGCCGATAGCCTTGCCTGTAACATCACTCAGCTTAACGCAACCATAGATAGGCTGACGCTCGTTTATGCGGCACTCTTTGAGTTTCATGACAATATTCATAGGTTTTACGCCTGGTATGTCGCAAGTGAGATTTGTGCCAATACCGAATGTTACCTTGATGCGGCCTGCAAAATACTCTTTAATGTCGGCTGCAGCCTGAAAGTCGAGTCCATCGGAGAATACAATAGTCTTGCTCATAGGGTCAATGCCATAGGAGTTATATTTGGCAATAATTCTATCTCCGAACTCTTTCGGGTCGCCGCTGTCGTGGCGTACACCATCGTAAAGTTTGGCAAGTTTCATTGAGAAGTTTCTTAAAAACGCATCAACCGTATATGTGTCTGTAAGAACTGTTCCCAGATTACCGTCATAGACCTCCACCCAACGCTCCATAACCTCATAGTTGGCCTCTTTAGGGGTGTGAACAGCCGCCTGGAACATAAAACACTCGTGCGCCATTGTGCCGATAGGCTTTATGTTGTATTTCATTGCCAAATAGACAGTTGAGGTGCCGGCAAAGGTAGGGCAGTGTTCTGTCATATACTCGATCATAATCTGCTCAGAGAGGGTGTTGAAACGTCGGCGTAAGCCAAAGTCGGCAAAGTATAGGTTGTGGCAAGAGGCGATAGCGACTTTAGCCTCCATTTTTGGAGTCATTGCTGCAACCAATTCACTACGAGTTTGGTATCCGTCGCCAATATAGCGATGATATAGCTCTGAGACTATGGCAAGAATAGGGATTTCGTAGAATGTAACTTTGTACATCATATCGGCCACCTCAATATGTAGGTGGTGCTCATTGTCAAGCCATATTTTGATTTTGTCGGGCTCAAAACGGAAATAACATAGCCACTCCCAAAAACATTGAGGAATATAGTGGATAGTCTTTACTGCCCAATCAAACTCTGTAGGTTGCAAAGAGAGCGTTGCAAGAGAGTTTAGCTCCTCTCTTAGTGTAGATACAAACTCTTCGGTATATTGGGTGTTGTTTCGATCATGAAAGGTAAAGGCTCCCCAAGCCTTAGGATAATGTACTTGATAGTAGTATGACATCGAAAATTTATATAGGTCATTTTCGAGGATTGAGCTAATTACCATAGTCGTAATTTTATTGGTTTGAATAGTTTTAAGTCGTATTAGTCAAT
>JAFOBG010000033.1 GCA_017381935.1 Alistipes sp. | reverse complement strand
GTCATAAGTCTTGTCCTTCAAAAGAACAACGTTGATAGTAGCCTTGCCGTTTACAACAGCAGTACCACTGAGTTTAGAAGACTCCAAAGCCTTTGTGCCGCCCTTCTCATAAACAGCCAAATAGACCTGGTCAACAGTCATGCCATCGCCGATGGTACGAGTGCTAAGGTCAGCAAGATTTGCTGTGAAAGTTACCTCAACCTGACCCTTACCGAGTGTAGTAGAGATATCCTCCTTAGCACAAGAAGCTACGCTGAAGATAACAGCTGCAGCCATCATTAAACGAAAAAGTTTTTTCATAGTGCTTGTTAAATAATTAGTTAATGATAGTTTGATTATAAAATGTTAATTATAAATGTTATATGTGCAAAATGGTTAGGGCCATAGAATTTACTCTATAGCCTTTTATAGTGTCTTAAATGATGTAACTTATTGATTAATAGGCAACAAATCCCCCCCCCACCGAATTGGAGTGAAGATACTGAAATATTATATTTAAACAATTTCATCATGACTTTGCCTATAATTATATGCAAATATAGTACATATAATCATATATGCAAAAAAAATGTGCTTAATTTTATATGAATAAATGAAAAGAGCTCCTATTTTGGAGCTCTTTTTATTAGAGTTAGTTTTTTATTTAACCTCAATCTTAACCTTTGGATTGACCATGTCTCCGCAGAGCATGTTTGTCAGAGTGAGGTTGAGACTCTTATCTTTAGCTACGTTTAGTAGAACCGATTGGCGAGGCTGCAACAGGATAGGATTTGCATTCTTAGAGGTCTTAAACTCAAGTGGAAGAGAGTACATGTTTGTTACAAGAACCTTGCGAGTCCCCTTCTTATCAGTGCCGATAACTTCATGCTTGATTGATGCAAGGAAGAAATCTTTGAGCAGCTGCTCGTCGCCTGAGATATAACCGCCGCTTAGGGCAAGTGAACGCTTAGCCTCAAGCGCCTCTTTTAGACCCTCAAGAGTACACTCTTTTGCAAATATGAGAGTCATGTTACGTAACTGACCCTTAAGACGGTAGTACTCGGCTGTTGTAGGGTGGATGTCTGTATTTGCAGCAACAAAGAGGTTGTCTTCTCTTGCACGATCAATGATAGGCAGATAAAGTGAGCCACCATTTGCCACCTCAATTCCGTCAATCAGACCCTCTTTATAAGCAACGAGCTCAAACTCGGTCTTTGCACATGTAGTACGACGCCATCCTGGGTGGTTGTGCTGAATGAGAGCACCTTGCTTGCGAGCATTTCGAATGCTCTGGAGTGGATCTGGATCATAAATAGTGTTGTTGTCCTTAGTAAACAGAGCGTTGAAGTGGCCAATCTTTACAGGCTCACGTGTAATCTCTGCACCAGGAATAACAAGTACACCATACTTCTTACTCTCCTTAATAGCCTCCTCTACAGGGTAGTTGAGGTCTGCCTTGATACCAGACTCGGTAATTTCGTTACGGATAAGGTCTGTGTTTTCAGCCTTAAGGGCTTTACCTCCAGTGTAGCCTTTGACAAACTTAAGCATTTTACCCTCAATACGGCGATACTCGATATGCTCAGTAATAGCAATAGCGTCAAGGCCGTCAAAGAATGCCTCACGAACACGGAATGCAGGAGTTACCTCACCATCAGAGTAGATAGAGTGGGTGTGTAGGTCAGCCTTATAGATGTTGTATCCATTTACTTGTGGAAGAACAATCTCTAATCGCTGAGCTGCTTGTGCTACAGGGGTGCGCAGAGTCTCAGGATTGTACTGCGCCATTGCACTTATCGGAAGAAGTGCAAGAATTGAAATAAGAAGTTTTTTCATAGGTTTAGTGATTTATATTAATATATGTATATCTATTTTTCGAAGATTATATTTAGAGCCTTAGCAAGTCTATAGCCAGCCTTTTGCATCTGAGACTCAGCAAGTGGACCGCATCTATCTACAAACTTTTGGTCTAACTTTTGGATTTTCTTACCGTCATTGATTACCCAATAGATTATCGGACGAACATTGCGACATCCATCCTCAAACCACTCTTGAGCCCAACCCTTTGTGGTCTTCTTAATATCGCCTTTTGAGAGGACGTTAAGATGCTCTGCATACTTTATAAAGTTCCACTGAGGATGATAAGCCTCTACAATGCCTGTATCCCATACTGCATGATAGTCCCAACGGTTACCTAAAAAATCTACCGGATATTTACCTTCGTTGTGCAAATCTACATAACGCATGTGTGTAGGGCAGTGGAAGTCGGCTACAATGTGGACGATACACTTGATAGCGGTGAGTACAGTTGAGTCGCTAAGAGATTTATAATCCTTTAGTTGCTCTCGAAAATCTTCCATAGCAGTTACGCCATCACGACTTTTACGATAGCGTTCACGGACAATTTTAGGACTTGTACAATCAACATCAGCAATAGATGCGTGCCAACCTGCGAGGGCTTTATTGTAAGGCGAAGTACTAACAACTTCATCCATCCATAGAGAGTACTCGTGTAGCGGAGTACCTTTAGTATAGCGTTCAATATTTGCCTTCGCTTTTGGTGTGAGGTTGCGCTCGGCAATCTCAGCAATAGCCTTATGGCCGATATATCCCCAAGCCATAGCGAGCTGAGGAATGGCAATGGCAAGAGTAAGTAGTAGAATAGTCTTTCTCATATTACTTTCCAAAAATAGTGTTAAGTGCTGCAGCCATCTGATATCCAGCCTTCTGCATCTGAGACTCAGCAAGCGGAGCTGCCTTGTCAAGGAACTCTTTGTCTAGTGTCTCAATCTTTCTGTCATCTACCCAATAGATTACAGGACGGCAACTGCGTGCAGCATCCTCAAACCACTCTTGCGCCCAACCTTTGGTAATCTTCTTAATCTCTTTCTTTGACAGAGTGTTGAGATGGTCGGCGTATAGTTGGTGGTTTATTTTCTGACCCCTTTGTTTCTGCAGAGATTCGATAAGCCAAGTGTCCCAGAAACGGTGTACACCAACCTTTTTGCCATTGAAAATAGCGAGGAAGCCACCTTTATTTGCATTGTCCACATATCTAACATGGCTTGGACAGTTGAAATCCGCAACAATATGTGTGATGCACTTGATTGCATAGAGAACAATAGAGTCAGGAAGCTCTTTGTAGTTCTTTAGCTGCTCACGGAATGTGTACATAGCAGTAACGCCATCCTTACCGTCTCGATAGCGGTTGCGAACAATCTGAGGTGAGGTGCAGTCGCTATCTGCAATAGAGGCGTGTAGGCCATCCAGAGCCTCCTTATAGTCAGGGTGATTACGATACTCATCTACAAAGAGTGAGTACTTCCACAGAGGAGTTCCCTTAGTATAGCGTTCGATATTTGCTTTTGCTTTTGGTGTAAGGTTGCGCTCGGCAATCTCGGCAATAGTTCTATGACCCAATCTACCCCAGCCAAAGGCAATCTGAGGAAGAAGTAGAAGAACTACTGCAAGTGTTGTAAATCGTTTCATTACTCTCCAAATATTTCGTTAATAATCTTTGCCATTCTCAAGCCTGCATTAAGTAGCTGCTCGGAAGCATACTCGCCAAATTCATTAAGCATCTGACCATCGACAACTGATAGGTCTTTATCTAGTGCATCTTCGGCATTTTTAATCTTCGGGACACGGTTGAAGATGTTGTAAACTGTATGTGTAGTTTTAGCAACATCCTGTAGCCAATCCTCCCAGGTGCCGGCAGTTACTTTATCAATATACTCCTGTGAAATAGAGCTATCAAGAGCGTGGGCCCAATCCATGTAGCCCCAATCAGGATGGAGAATCTGAATAATTCCTGCATCCCAAAGCTTATGGTAGTTCCAGCGGCTCTTCTTTGCATTGAGATAGAAGTCGTAGCTTGAGGTATGTATTCTCTTTGGTTTCTCGCCAGTGCGATCGTATAGAGCTACGTGTCCTGGACAGTGGTAGTCGCCAAAGGAGTGTACAAAGTGGTAGATTGTAACCTTACGAGCAGAATCTGTAAGCTCACGGTACTTCTTGAGCTTATTGATTGTTGATTTCATGTACTTGTGGGGCTTACCGATAGATTCAAAAGAGTGAATGTCGTAGTGGCATACATGGCTCAACTTACCCCAAGATTTATGTTCTGCACGGTGATTGTCTAACCAAGAGGCGTAATAGACGATAGATCGGCCGTCAATACATTTCTCTATATTCTCTTTAGCCTTCGGTGTCAGGTGTCGCTCGGCAATGTATGCGATTGTTGCGTGGCCATCGCGTCCCCAAGCAAAACACTCGGTAATGTTTGCGATAGTAAGTATTGCTATAAGTGTTAATATGAGACGTTTCATAACTATTTAATTTTTACTTGAGGTGCGTTAGAATCAAAGAGTGAGTTGAGTATAGCGGCAATTCGATAGCCTGCTACTGCGACCTGCTCGGTAGAGATAGGATATATCTTGTTCTGCCATAGACGTAGTGTTTGGCCGTCAAAACGGGTGCCTGTATTAAGAAGATCATAGACACTGCGGTAGAGTGGCGCATTGCCTATAATCCAACTTGTTACAGAGCCGTTAGTAATATCAGCCACCTGTTCTGGAGTTTTGCGAGAGAGTTGGTGTACAAACTCGTTTGTTTTCCAGTTGAATGTGCCACGTACAGAGTTACTTTCCCAATATGTGAGGTAGCTATACTTTTTGTCATTGAAGTAGTAGAAACTCTTACGCTTTTCAAGAAGGTCTGTAAATACGTAGTGAGTAGGGCAGTGAAGGTCGCTTAAGATGGTAATCACATAGAGCATATTGTCTCGAGTCTGCTCCTTTGTAAGACCTCCTGATTGAAGGGCATTAAGTGAACTGATAAGCCCCTCCAAAGCTTGCGCATTGCGAACATCTTTATTCTCATGCTTGGCAGCCTTCTTTGCCTTGAGAATCTTGTTCTTGTCAGTAAAAGCTACATTTTTCCACACTTTTGTATGTTTGTAAGCCTCATTGTCGGCGTTGTCATACACAAATTGTGCGTGGTAGATAATACTCTTACCGTCAAGGAGTTCGGTAATATTCTTTTTTGCCTCCTCTGTAAGGTTGTCATGAGCGATAGCTGCAATACCTGCGTGAATATGACGAGACCACGCAGAGGCGTTATATGTACAGCAAAGTGCTGCTATGATGATAATAAACTTTTTCATACTATTTGTCAAATATTGAGTTAAGGATAGCTGCAAGACGATAGCCGGCAAGTGTTATACGGTTCTCTGCAATATCAATGACCTTGTTGAAGTAGGTCTCATAGCTTACCTGCTTGTTTGCAGGAATCATATCAATAGCACGCTTTGAGTACTCAACGCTTTCAATGTGCCAATCGTCTGGAGTGCCACTTTGGAAGGCTGCAATCTCGGTCGCAGAGTAGCGGTCAAGCTCGATTGCCATCTGCTGTGGCGATAGACCATTGTGCTTGCTATCGAGTACACGACCATCCCACATCTTATGTACCTTGATGGTGTTTTTACCCTCCTTAACCTTCATAGGACGAGAGGTAGGAAAATCAATATGTACAGGACAGTGCATATCACCTACAAGGTGAACGAGGAACTTAATGTTGATATTTACAAGAGAATCGCTCAGTGAACGGAAATCGCTCATCTCTGATACAATTCGCTTAATTTGAGATACTGAGTATGGCGGAACAGGATTACCATTGGCGTCAGTACGCATATCGTCTGTCCAATAGTCAACGTGCCAATCTCTGGTAACGTCCATCGGTGGGTCGGTTCTGTTAAAATCCATCCACGCTGCGTAATATACAATAGATCGACCATTAAGATAGCTCTCAATATTAGCCTTCGCTCGTGGTGTAAGATGCTTTTCGGCAATGTAGGCAACAGTGGAGTGTCCTTGGCCGCCCCATGCCCAAAGTGTACCTGTTGCAAACATCGCAAGCAACAGGGAAAGAATGGTTTTTTTCATCGGTTTATTTGTTTTAGGTTTGCACAAAGATAGTAAAAAATAAGAAAAGCACCCCAAATTTGGAGTGCTTTTTTCTTGATGTTTGTGTTTTATGAATCTGTCTGCAAACAAATTCAAAAGTTATGCAAGCGGAGTTACGCTAACATAGCTCTTACCAGAAGCCTTCTTAGTGAAGACTACTACACCATTAACAAGTGCGAAGAGGGTGTGGTCTTTACCCATACCAACATTCTCACCTGGATTGTGAACAGTACCACGCTGACGAACGATAATGTTGCCTGCCTTAGCTACCTGACCACCATAAAGCTTTACGCCGAGTCGTTTGCTCTCTGACTCACGGCCGTTCTTCGAACTACCTACACCTTTTTTGTGTGCCATACTTCTCTAACGAATTTTAAGGTTATGCAACAATCTCTTCAATTAAAATCTGCGACAGATACTGACGGTGACCGTTGCATTTCTGATAACCGGTTCTGCGCTTCTTCTTGAACACGAGGACTTTGTCATCCTTCAGGTGCTTAAGAATCTTTGCCTTTACTGAGGCGCCTTTTACAACAGGTGCGCCCACCTTAACCTGACCGCCGTTCTCCACGAGCAGGACCTTGTCGAAACTCAGGGTAGAGTCAACCTCACCCTCAAGACGGTGTACATAGAGTTTTCGACCTTTCTCAGCCTTGAACTGCTGACCTGCAATCTCTACAATTACAAACATTTAGTTTATTAGTTTTTTAAATGCATTTCAACACAAAATGCCCGCAAAGATAAAGATTATTTTTTGACTGTGCAATATTTGTGCAAAAAAAATACTCAAAATTCTCTCTACAAACCAAACTGCGAAGAGCTAAATCCCCTTTGGCATATTTTTGGTAGTTGGAGTGTCGATTTGCAGAAAGGGTTATTTATGATAAAGGTCTTAGTTTTTTCTCCATCATTCCGTATGCGAGCTATGATTGTAGGCATGGTTACATGTAGTGATGTAGAGGTTGAGAGCGTAACCTCTCGTCAGGCGTTGTTTAGAAGGTGTTCGGAGAAATTGTTTGATAAAGTGATAATAGAGGACTATCGTCTTTTTATGAATGGAAGCGATGCGGTTAGACGAATCAAAATACATTGTGCTTGCTCTCCTCGAATTATGGTACTTAGTTCGATTATGGATGAACGTATTGTTTTGGCACTGTTGGACTGTGGGGTAGATGAGTATATTCTATTGCCACTCTCTCCTACGAGGTTGAGGCATAAAGTGTGTGGACGATGATTGTCTTTACACTCTTCTATCTAATCTTTGGAGGTGCTATACTACTTATTTACAGACGCCTCTCTTTGCGGTCGGTTAGGGCTGAAATGGCAGCTATCGAGCGCATATCGTCATTTATAACACAAGGAGAAGGAGAGGTAATGATAATAGGTCGAGGTATTGCAAAGATGAGTTTTGTTAGATGTTTGGTCTTTGTAGCTGATAGAACGGCTGAGGATGCGGTTGAAACTATGCAGATTATTTTACGATACTATCATATTGAGAGTTATCTGTTAAAAAGGATAGAGGGTAGTAGCAGTCGTGAAAAGGCCTACTATCTTGCCCTTTTAGCCAGATTGCCTATCAGCAAAGTGGTTGCTGGAAAGGTCTCTAAATATATGAAGAATAGCTCTTCTGATGTCAGATTTTATGCTCTGCTATGTATGTTGGCGGCAGTTCCGGAGTTGGCTGTTAGGTATATCTCAGAACTGGATGAGAGATTGTCGAGGAGAGATATTGCAGAGATGTTGTCTGTTATCGGTCGTGGATATTGCCCAATACCATATACGCCGTTGCTGCTGTCGAATAACTATAATATGCAACTTCTCGGTATCGCTATGGTGCGTCGTTTCGGTATCTATGAGTCTTGTAAGGATTTGATGCACTTAGTGGAGTATGGAGAACCTGAATTGAGAATGGATGCATTAGAGGCTTTGGCTTATATGAGTGCAGATTGTAGTGATGACTCTTGTAGCGGATATGTTGTATGATTGCCACTATTTTAATAGCCTTTATACTCTTTGTAGTCCTTCTTGTTGGATATTGGCTTACATATATTTATCGAACATTTGTAAGGACTCGGCTTTTTGCGCTCTCTGCCGTCTCGGATATAGATGTTGTAGGGGGGATAGGTATCTCGCTACTCTCGCCCTCTCCTATAAATATAAATACGGTAGTGGGTTTGCTTGATAGTAGATATCCGCAGTCGGAGGTTATTGTGATGCTTGACTCTACAAAACGTCCAAATATGCTTGAACAACTTAAAATACGATATATGCTCTCACAAACACTTGCTGACAATGTGGTATATCGTTCACGAAGATATATCTACTCTCGACTGCTTGTTGTTGATGTTGCGGGTATTAACGATTTAAGACAACAGTTGGATATTGCGGCTAAGTACGCATCGTTTGACTATCTGTTTGTCATTCCCTCGTCATACCGATTATTGCCCTATGCTGTGGGTCGGGTTGCTGAGGCTATAGCTTCACAGAATATGAGTAAGGTGGACCGTATAGAGGTTGGCGAAGATGGAGTAGAGATTGTATCTCGTGTAGAACTTCGTAAATCTGGCGGTTTTGCCTCAAAGTCTGGCTATCTAAAACGATCTAGGAGTATTTGTATTGCAGAACCGCTTATTGTCGAAAAAGTTGCAGAAAATAGCCATTGCCTGCTTATTGAGAGGTCTCGATATAATTTTTGGGATTTTTTAGCGTTTAAAATTATGAAATACAAAAATAAATTACTATCTTTGAAAAAGTGATTAAAAATATCTTTTATGTTGTCTGATGATATTAGAGCCTATCTGCTCCCAAGAGCATTTAATGCAGCAGTTCGTGCCGGTTGGGAGATAATGGAGGTCTATAAAAATAGAGATGATTACGATATAACCGTAAAGAGCGACAAGACTCCTATAACTCTTGCCGATAGGTTGGCTCATAATAAGATAAAAGAGACATTGGGTCAGACTCGCATCCCTATACTTTCAGAGGAGGGACGAGAGATGCTCTATGAGGAACGTCGTAATTGGGAGTTGTTTTGGCTTGTTGACCCACTTGATGGCACGGTGGAGTTTATTAAAGGTAATAATGAGTTTACGGTCAATATAGCACTGATGGCAGATAGAGAGTGTGTATGTGCTGTCGTATATGTTCCTTATTTGCAGAAGGCTTATGTGGCAAGTCGCAATGTGGGGGCTTACCTTATTACAGATGTTGCACCTGATGCAAATGCATGCTACTCTTATGACGATATTTGCGCCTCTCGCAGCCGCTTACCTTTGGCAGAGACGGCTCATGAGGGGTATAGAATAGCGGTTTCTCGTTCTCATCAAACTCCAGAGACGGCTGACTATATCGCAGCTAAGAGAGAACAATTGGGCAATGTTGAGATTATAGAGCAGGGTAGTTCATATAAGTTCTGCCTGCTTGCGGAAGGAGCGATAGACTACTATCCTCGTACAACTCAGACCTATGAATGGGATACAGCAGCCGCAGAACTAATACTCTCTGAGGCGGGCGGTGTAACTCGTTCACTGCCGGATTGCAAATCGCTTGAGTATAATAAGGAAAATTTAAAAAATCCGTGGTTTGAATGTTATAGAGCTCTGTAGTAATATAAAAATGAGGTGTCATACTGGACACCTCATTTTGTCTTATTTAAAATCTAAAACCAAAGCCGTACATTACGTTGCGTGTATATTTGAGAGTGCTAAGACGGTATCCTAAGTATAAAAATGTACGCTTACCTACAAAAGCCTTTAGTGAAAAGATAGAGTATAACCTCTGCATATCGTATCCATGCTGTATAATGTTTGCACCTACTCCTACACCGACAGCAAAGATAGGCATACGTATCTCTCCTCGTAGTGATACCCCGATTGCTGTCTGTTGCCAAAGTGGTGGACGAGAATAACTGATAAGATTGTTTTCGTTATCTAAAACAGCGTCATATAGATTGGCACTCATATCTGTAAATATATCTAACGAAACGCCGAGGCTAAAGTAGTGGTTAAAGTGGTATAGCGGGTTTATTTGCACGCCCCAGTTCGGTATAGGCTCGTTGATTAGTATAAATTTGCCGTTTGAAGTAAAACGGTCTGCACGCCACCCTCCATAGAACACAATATCCCAACTTGTGCGCTCTTTAAATTTTGCATCAGCCTCTAAAGTAGGAGCGAAAAAGTCAAATCCTGGAGCAGAAACCTTTTGTGGCTCGAAATGATATGTAAAGCCAATGCGAGCTCCAAAAGAGTCGATGCCGTGATTTGGAAATGAGGTGTCTCCATTTGAAAAGTGGTTGTATAGTGGGGCAATACTTAACTCGCACTGTGGAGAGATCTTCCACTTTATTGGCAACATGACGCTAATCATTGCATTGTAATATGCACTATGTGCATCATTTGGTACCCAACCCCATGAGAGACCTATATTCCACTCATATCCGAGGGAAAAACTATTCGAGAAGTCTAAAATGTTGCATCCCTGAAATAGATATACAGCCAAAGGTGTTCCTAAAGATTTGTGAGAAAAAAAACTGTTTGCTATAATGCCGATGCCTTGATATGCAGTTGGATATGCTCTGCCAATACGACTCTGTGGACTATGTGCAAAAGAGTATCTTAAAGAGAGGGTAGATAGCTTATCAAGCCTGCGGGAGTCTGGGTTGTCTCCTCTCATATAGTAGTGCGTAATATTGTTGTATGCGCCACCGACCTGAATAGATACAGAGTGCGACAAATCCTCTTTTGCCTCTACTGTTGCTGTAGATAGTGTGGAGAATAAAATAGTACAGACAATATATCTTACGTATTTTATAATTTTGTAAGCGTTCATAATATATACAAAGGTATAAATTATTAATCGGATGTAAAATAATAGAGGAAAAAATTGTCAATTATCTCCATTTCTTGTAATTTTCGACATGGAAATTAAAAAATACGGATATGAAAAAGGAGGTTGCTCTGGTCTTATCAAGTGGAGGCCCAAGAGGTTTGGCATATATTGGCGCTATTGAGGAGTTGCTTAAAAGAGGTTATACTATACATTCGGTTGCAGGTACCTCTATGGGATCGCTTGTAGGTGGTGTGTTGGCAGCAGGAAAACTCGCTGAGTTTAAAAGTTGGATAACATCACTCGATGGCTGGTCCGTCTTTTCGCTTATGGACTTGTCTTTAAGTAAAAATCATATTGTCAAGGGCGATAAGATAATCCAATCCATAAAGGAGATTGTGCCGGATGTGAATATAGAGGAACTCTCTATGCCGTATCGTGCAGTAGCAACAGATTTATGCACAGGCGAGGAGGTTGTCTTTGATAGCGGAAAACTATTCGATGCCATTCGTGCATCAATCTCTATACCTTCGCTTTTTAGACCGGTAAAAAGAGATATGAGCCTAATGATTGACGGATGTATGGTTAACTGCTTGCCACTTAATCGAGTGGTGCGTAAGAGCGATGATATACTTGTTGCCTTCGATACCAATCATATAGATATTGAGGCAATTCGAGGTGTTATGTTGCGGGAGAGTGTTGAGATTATGGCAGAAAAGGCCTTCTATGAGCAAACCAAAGAGCAGGCCATGGATATAGTCTCTGATTTTAAGAGTCAAAATCAGGTTGGCGTTATGGAGCGTTTACGAACAGCCGGAAGTAGAGCTATGGAACTTATAGGCCGAGTAAGAGAGTTTAGAGATATTGCGGAGGCTCGTAGTGATAGCGATTTTGGAGATACATATATGAGTATTATCAACCGCTCGTTTAGTATTATGAACTATCACCAGACACAGAGAATGATTGCACAATACAATCCCGATATACTTGTCCGTATGCCGTTTGATGCCTATGAGGATATAGCAGACTATGCAAAGGCTGCCGAGATATCTGAAAAAGGTCGTTCTTTGATGGCTAAGGCTCTGGATAACTATGAACGGAGATAAAAGTAAATTATAGATTAATCTATCATTGTTGACCAACAAACTCCACTTTTGATGAGTGGTGGTCGCTACTCTACTTAAGGTCGAACTTGACAAACTCCTCGTAGTCGAATTCCCAACCAGGGTAGGCTAACTCCATTGTTCTGCGATAGATTTCAGCACGTGAAGGGGCGTTAAAGCGGAGTCGATAGTTGCCACCTTGTCGCATGATACTTGTCTCGGTAGCACGAAAAACATTGTGGTAACGCTTATATCCGCCACGATATACCCCTATTTTCTCGTGCGTATAGCGTGGATCCTCGATAAATCGTGCCCATTTCACAAGTTTAGGATCTGATTCGGTGTCGAGATTTGCCGAGAGATTATTGCCTTTATAGAGTTTCTCAGGTGCCCCTTCTTTAGGTGCATATTCATCCCTCATCCAACCAAAACAATGACCTCCGAATTCGTGCCATGTGAGTGGGTTAAAACTCTTTGGGTGTGTAGGGTTGAGGGCCACTCGTAGTATATACTCACCATCGGTGTCGTTGATTCGTCGTGAATACATCATTCCGCGATACAAACCTGTGTTTGTGCTGTTTACGACCATATTTACATACAATGTTGAAGGGGTATTTTTGCCGATACTCTCTAATCCCTGTTTGCAGACATCTAAAACCTCTTGTCGATTAAATCCGGCATTTGACATCTGTGTCGGCTTGCGTTGCCAATAGCCAAAGCGTGATATTCGCTTATTGTCGAATAGCCCCACACCACGTTCGGATGAGTAGGCATAGATGATATAGACATTGAAGAGGTGTCGTAGTTTTTTATATGGCTCAATCTCGAATATAGCCTCTGCTGCACGCTCCAACCAATAGTCGGCCGTTCCTCCTATGGCGTACTCTGCCTTATCGTAGCCGTCGCCAACGATGAAAATATCGATACCTGCCCCATCGGTTGCCTTTTGGTAGGTGCGGCAGTAGCCGTCAGTGCGATAGCCTTGCGGAGCTGTTTTGTCAATATCGCAATCCACGAAGAGTCGAAAATCGTAGTGCGACTCCTGCTGAGGATAGCAAATTATCGAACGAGCAACCTTGTCAATATTCTCACGAGGAACATATAAGGTGGTGGTTGATAGACAATTATCACGTACATCAATACGGCATCTCCTCTTTATCTGTGCCAATGAAGGCGGAAGTTTGCCACTGATTAAGTTCGAGCGCAGGTCGAGCTGTTCAAGCGATGGAAATGCCCTGAAAACATCGGGCAGTTCTCCTTGAAGATTGTTTTTTGAGAGGTCTATTTTGATAACTTCGCCATTGTCGTTACAGGTTATTCCCTCCCACTGGCAAAGAGGCTTGCGTGTCATCCAACCCTCGTTGCGGTGCCAATGTTTGCCGTTGGTTGCTTTATAGAGTTGTTTCAATGCTTTGTGTGGTGTCTGCGCAGATATTAACATACCTTGACACAGTAGCAATATCATAACTAAAATACGCCTCATAAAATCCTTGTTTAGAATAACTTACCCTTTTACAATCGCAAATATAACAAATTATGCGATTAATATATCACTATTGCACAACAAACTCCACACTCTCTAATAATGTACTCTAAATTCACTCAAGCAAAAGTTAAATTTTATCTATATTTTGATTTGTAAAAGAAATGTGCTATCTTTGAAAGCAATTTTTGCAATTTTATTAACTAACAATTATAATAAACTATGTTCAAAGGACATCCTAAAGGACTTTACGCTCTTGCGCTGGCTAATACCGGCGAGCGTTTCGGTTACTACACAATGTTGGCAGTTTTTGCACTCTTCCTTCGTGCAAACTTCGGCCTTGATGCCGGTGTAGCAGGTGCTATCTACTCTACATTCCTCGGACTTGTATATCTTATGCCTTTGGCAGGTGGTATGCTTGCAGATAAGTTCGGTTTCGGTAAGATGGTAACTATCGGTATTACTATCATGTTTGCAGGTTATCTGCTCCTCTCATTGCCATTGGGCGGTGATACTTTTGCAATGCTTGCAATGCTTGCGGCTCTTCTCTTTATCAGCCTTGGTACAGGTTTGTTTAAAGGTAATTTGCAGGTAATGGTTGGTGATTTGTATAACGACCCTAAGTATGCAGCAAAGCGTGATTCAGGTTTCTCTCTCTTCTACATGGCTATCAATATCGGTGCTCTGTTTGCACCTACTGCAGCCGTGAAGATTAAGGAGTGGGCAGAGTCGAGCCTCGGTTTCTTAGGAAACGATGCATACCACTTCTCTTTCGCAGTGGCTTGCGCATCACTCATCCTCTCAATTGCTATCTACTACATCTTCCGTCCTACATTCCGTCATGTTGAGGGTGGTAAGACAAAGAAGGGTGAGGCAGCAACTGTTGCTACAGAGGAGCTCTCTCCGGCAGAGACAAAGCAGAGAGTTGTGGCTCTTTGCCTTGTATTTGCTGTTGTAATCTTCTTCTGGATGGCATTCCACCAGAACGGTTTGACTCTTACATATTTTGCTGATGAGTTTACAGCAAAGAGTTCTGAGGGCCTTCAGAGTATGCTGTTTAATGTGTGGAATCTTGTTCTTGTTATCATTGGCGTATATGCTGGTTTCTCTGTATTCCAGAGTGAAAGCAAATCTGGTAAGTTTACCTCTCTTGCAATTCTTGTAGCAGTAGTAGCTGTTTTGGTTTACAAGGGTCTTAATGTATCAGGTTCTGTTGCAATTAGCGCACCTATCTTCCAGCAGTTCAACCCATTCTATGTAGTTGCTCTTACTCCAGTAAGCCTTGCAATCTTTGGTGGCCTTGCTAAGCGTGGTAAGGAGCCTTCAGCTCCTCGTAAGATTGCTTACGGTATGCTTGTTGCTGCAGTAGGTTTCGCAGTTATGGCATTTGCTTCTGTTGGTCTTCTTACTCCTGACGCTCAGGAGGTTGCAGGCGATGCTGCTACATTTGTAAATCCAAATTGGCTTATCTCTACATACCTTGTACTTACTTTTGCAGAGTTGCTCCTCTCGCCAATGGGTATCTCATTTGTGTCTAAGGTAGCTCCTCCAAAGTATAAGGGCCTTATGATGGGTGGTTGGTTCGTTGCAACAGCAATCGGTAACTGGCTTGTATCTGTTGGAGGTTTCCTCTGGGGAGGTATCTCACTTACAGTTGTTTGGTCAGTATTTATCGTTCTCTGTCTGCTTTCAGCACTCTTTATGTTTGTGATGATGAAGCGATTGGAGGCTGCAACAAAGTAATTTTGTTGTAATAGCGTGTCATATATGGCACATCTCTCATATCCCCGAATGGGAAATACGTCGAGTATGTCCCATCCGGGGATATTTCACGATACACCATCTCTAACGCACTCTGACGACAAATGAGTGCGAAGATGGAGGGTGTGCAAATTTTCGTAAAACAATGACGGTTAGTGCAAATGCACTAACCGTCTAAAATCTATAAGGCTAATAGATAGAATAACAACTACTTCTTTGCGATGAATAGCAAATCAAAACTATTCTCTGTTTCACTACTTACACTATAATCGGACATTTTGATTGATGTGGTCAGTTCGTTATTCTTCTTAAGTAATCGGCGGCGGTTAAGGCGATTAAGAATATCGTATGGTATTTGTAGTAATACTCTTGGCATGCGGTGTTGCAGGTCGAGTATATCAAAGCGGGTGATACGTTTTACCCCCTCTTTATTCTTTTCGTAGTACTCCATGACCTTCTGGTTGCCAATGACGCCTCCTATGGTTATGTTGTTAAAGCTTATGCTGAGTAGATTTTGTAACTCTGCACTATTGTACTCTCTGATGTGCCAAGGGTTGCGAGTGAGCGACATTGGAGCATTAGGGGTTGAGACGATGAATTTTCCGCCTGGCTTTAATACACGAGCCACTTCACGAACAAATGCAATATCATCTTTGATGTGCTCAATTACTTGAAAGCATACAACAAAGTCAAAAACTCCACTATTGAAACCGAGTGGAGGGACTGTCATCTGTAGCTGTTCTACATTTGGCAGCTGAGCTATGTTGGGGGCAATAAACTTATCAACAGTAGTAAATCTGTCGCAGTGAGGGGCTAATACCTCTACACCATACCCTGTACCTGTGCCTATTTCGAGTACATTGCCACTGATTAGTTTTGCTGCATGGTGATATGCAAGCACAGAACGTTGAAAGACGTAGTTGTCAGACGCATCTTTTGATACACGCTCGGCCGTTGTGATTTTTGCCATCTACTTTGCTATTTTAATACTGTTTGTATCGACAATAACACGGTTGTGGCTCATAAGTACGCCAAGAGAACGCTTGAAGAGTTTTTTGCTCATTTGCAATGTTTGCTGAATCTCCTCAGGAGAACTGTTGTCGGTAATGGCTAATGAGCCACCTGCTGCGACAATAGCATCGTAGAGTTGCTCTGCGCTATCTTTGACCTGAACATATCCTCGACGCTGTAGAGAGAGATCTATTCTACGCTCGTCTGTAATCTTGACAACATAAGCTGTTGTACGCTCACCAAGTGAGAGTGGTCTAAAAATCTGATTCTTGTAGAGCATGCCCCAATGGCGATTTTCGACAATAACTCTGTATCCTATAGGACTCTCTGATACAACCAAAATATCTACTTGCTGACCCTTTGCAACTGTTACAATATCATCATTGTTTACAAAACTCTTTAGTTTGTTTGTGGCAACGCAACGACCTGTAACCTCGTCAACATACATATAAACAGGATAATAGTTGCCAATAACTATGCCACCCTGCTGATTTCGGTTTGGTAAAAATAGGTCTTTGCCGGCAATGCCCCAGTCTAAAAATGCTCCGTGGATATTTTTATCTACCACCTTCATCCATGCCACTTTACCTGCGGTGATTGTGGGAGAGTCTGTAGTTGCGGTAATTCTATCCTCTGAATCGTGATAGATAAAGACCTCTACGCTGTCGCCAACTTTCTGAGATAGAGATACATATCTGTTTGGGAGCAGGGCCTCGTTACCCTCCTCGTCTGCCAAATATAACCCGTAATCCGAAAGACGGTTTACAGTTAGTGTCTGAATTTGTCCTACTTTCATTTGCTAAAATTTTCTGCAAAAATAAGCAAAACATTGTAACTTTTCGAAAAAAATGTTATTTTTGAGTTTCGAAATATTCAAAAAAGAGATTGGTGGGTTATGGAGTTAGATTTGAGTATTACTATAATTCTTATAGTGTCGGGTATCCTTGTGGGTGCGATAAATACACTTGCCGGAGGAGGCTCTGTAGTAACGGTAACGATGTTTACTGCTCTTGGTCTGCCTATAACTATTGCTAATGGTACAAATCGTATAGCTGTCTTTTTACAGAATCTTACGGCTACAATTACATTTCTACGTAAAGGGTCGTTTAGTATAAAACATGGTCTATTACTCTCAATACCTGTTATTTTAGGTAATATAGCCGGCTCTCTTGTTGCTACGCATATTGACGATAGAGTGTTTAAGATATGTTTTGGGGTGATACTTGTCGTTATATTGCTTTACCTTATTTTTGATAGTCGTATTAAGATTAAGGAGGGCCATAATCTTGAGATTAAGCCGTGGCATTATCTGCTCTTTTTGGGTATCGGCTTTTATGGGGGGTATATCTATATAGGCATCGGTTATCTTATTCTTGCAATTACACTGTGGGCTATGCGTATGGATATTATGACAGCAAACGCCATTAAAAACTTTGTGATTTTTGTAGCTACACCATTTTCGTTGGCTGTTTTTATGATTAATGGCCAAATAGATTACCTTTTTGGCCTGCCTCATGGAGTAGGTAATATCATCGGCTCGTTTCTTGCTTCGCACTATGCTTCGCATTTGGGAAAGGGCTTTATAAAGTCATTTACCCTCATTATTGTCCTTATTTGTTTTGCAGATTTGGTCGGTTTATTATCTTTGCACGATATTTTTGCACAACTTATGGTAAGGGTTTGCGAATAATATGTTGAGATAATGGACAATGATATAATAAAAATAGAGGGTGCTCGTGTGCACAACCTCAAAAATATAGATCTTGAGATTCCTCGTAATGCTCTTGTGGTTATTACGGGCTTGTCTGGTAGCGGAAAGAGTTCTCTTGCTTTTGATACTATATATGCTGAGGGTCAACGTAGATATATGGAGACCTTATCTACCTATGCTCGTCAGTTTATAGGCTCTATGGAGCGCCCAGACGTAGATAAGATATCGGGATTGAGCCCTGTTGTAGCCATTGAGCAGAAGACAACCAATAAAAATCCACGCTCTACAGTAGGAACGGTAACAGAGATAGGCGACTTTTTGCGACTTCTCTATGCCCGCGTATCGACAGCATACTCGCCTCATACGGGAGAGGAGATGGTGTATTATACTGATGACCAGATTTGCGATTTGATAATTAATCACTACTTTGGTCGTAAGATTGCGCTCTTATCTCCGGTGGTAAAGGAGCGTAAGGGACACTATAGAGAACTATTTGACTCGCTCTCCAAGAGGGGGTATATCTATGCCAGAATAGATGGTGAAATTAGAGAGTTTTCTGCAGGTGAGAGATTAGACCGCTATAAAACACACTCTATAGAACTTGTTATAGACCGCTTTACAGTTAGTCAGGATATGAGAGAGCGTATGATGCGTTCTATAGTTGATGCAATGACGCAAGGTAAGGGCACAATGGCTCTGCATGACTATACGGATGATAGCATGCGCTACTACTCTCGCCACCTTATGTGTCCTACAACAGGTGTAGCTTTTGAGGCTCCAGAGCCATATACATTCTCTTTTAACTCTCCTAAGGGTGCATGTCCGCATTGTAATGGTCTTGGCGAGGAGGCGGTATTTGATATGGAGAGGGTTGTGCCGGATAAGAGCGCTACAATCAGAGAGGGCGGTATAGTCCCATTGGGGAAACTGAAGGATAATATCTTTTTTGCAACTTTGATAGCTCTTGGTAGGCGATATGGCTTTACGATGGATACCCCTATAAGCGATATTTCGCAGGAGGGCCTGCATGCAATACTATATGGAGATGTTGAGCCTGTAATGGTTGATTTGGCTGACTTTACATACCAACGAGGTATTCAGATGCGAACATGGGAGGGTGTGGCTGAGTATATCAACACCCTCTACTCAGATGATGAGGACTCTCGCCATGGAGAGAAGTGGAGAGGTCAGTTTGTTGTCTATCAACGCTGTTCGGTATGTGGTGGTAGCCGCTTGAAGTCTGAGGCCCTGCAGTTTAAGATTGGCGATAAACATATTGCTCAGTTGTCTGAACTCTCTATTGTTGAGCTATCTGATTGGATGGCAGACATTGAGAGTCGTTTGACAGAGAAAAAACGTAAAATCGCCTCCGAGATTGTAAAGGAGATTAGAGAGCGCCTGCGCTTTCTTGTTGATGTAGGTTTAGGCTACCTATCGTTGTCCAGAGCATCACGTACTCTTTCGGGTGGCGAGAGCCAGCGAATACGACTTGCAACACAGATAGGCTCAAAGCTTGTCAATGTGCTCTATATCCTTGATGAACCGAGTATCGGATTGCATCAGAGGGATAATAAGAGGCTTATTGCCACATTGAAGGCCCTTAGAGATGCAGGCAACTCGGTGATTGTTGTAGAGCATGATGAGGATATGATGCGAGCTGCAGACTTTGTGGTCGATGTAGGTCCAAAAGCAGGCCGTAGAGGTGGTCATATAGTGGCGGCAGGAAGTTTTGAGAATATACTTCGTTCAGACTCAATTACGGCGGATTATCTATCAGGCAGAAGACGAATAGAGATTCCATCAATAGTAAGAGAGGGTAGCGGTGAGATAATTACTATTCGAGGTGCTCGAGGGAATAATCTGAAGGGTATAGATGTCTCTTTCCCTTTAGGTAAGTTTATATGTGTTACAGGAGTTAGTGGCTCAGGAAAGAGTACGCTTATCAATCAAACACTTGTGCCGATAATCTCACAAAAACTATATCGCTCTCTTACTCGACCTTTAGAGTATGACTCAATAGAGGGTTTGGAGAATATCGATAAGTTGGTTGTTGTGGACCAATCTCCTATAGGTCGCTCTCCGAGGAGTAATCCTGCTACATACTCAAACGTCTTTAGTGATATACGTCGTTTGTTCGAGCTTACTCCTGATGCTCAGGCACGAGGTTTTAAGACAGGACGATTTTCGTTTAATGTCAAGGGCGGTCGTTGCGAGGAGTGTAAGGGCGCAGGTGTGCAGACTATAGAGATGAACTTTTTGCCTGATGTGTATGTAAAGTGTAAGGCTTGCGGCGGTAATCGATATAATCAGCAGACACTTGAGGTCAGATATAAGGGCAAGAGTATTAATGATGTGCTCAATATGACAGTCAATGTGGCCGTTGAGTTCTTTGCTGCAATTCCGAATATATACACAAAACTTAAGGCTATTCAGGATGTGGGTTTGGGATACCTCACTCTTGGGCAGCCATGCACAACGCTATCCGGTGGCGAGAGCCAGCGAATAAAGTTGTCAAGCGAACTGTCGAAACGAGATACGGGACGTACCCTTTATATCCTTGATGAACCTACAACGGGCCTGCATTTTGAGGATATTCGTCAGTTGCTTTCTGTGCTTGATAAGTTGGTAGATAGGGGCAATACAGTAATTGTTATTGAACATAATCTTGATGTTGTCAAGGTCGCCGACCATATTATCGACATTGGACCTGATGGAGGAGCTGCTGGAGGAGAGATTGTAGCTCAGGGTACTGTACAACAGATTGCAGATAATTCTTTAAGCTATACTGGAGAGTTTTTGAGGGAAAAGTTGCAACTTGAGAAAAAATAGTTTAATTTTGTATTAAATAACCAAACTATAACCTGTTATTATGAAGATAAAATTTTTAAAGGGCCTTACTTTTGTGGCTTTAACTGCACTCTTTATTGTAGCTGCTCAGGAGCCTGTTTATGCTCAGAAGGCAAAAAAGTCTAAGGCAAAGAAGGAGAAGGTAACTGACCCTCGTCTTCTTTTAGTTATGAAGATGACTAAGATGACAAAGGAGTCTCAGTTCCTAACAAAGGGCATTGCTCTTAAGACTGCACATCGTGCAACTCAGGGTTTCTCAATCTCTGAGGATGAGCAGACAATGTGGTTCTCTCAGCCTGGTAGCTTTGGTAAGAACCAACCTGGTTTGACAAAGGTGCATGAGAACTATATTGTTCGTCGTAAGGATGGTAAGCGTGAGTTTATGACACTTCGCTACTTCGGTAATGCAAATAGCCTTGCCGTAGAGCATGGCGCAGATGGCGTTGATTATATGTGGATTGGTAGTAATGCTACTAAGTATAAGGGCTCTTATAGCCGTACTCGCACAGTCTCTCGTTTTCCATTTGAGCCAAATAAGGAGATTAATGAGGGCTATGCAGGTGAGACCTACTATATGGGTGGTGAGCGCTATTGCTATCCCGCTGTTAATGTTGCAGCAAATCTTTTGGGCGTTGTAACTCAGAAGGTTGGCGCTGTAACTGTAAATCTCTATAACCTTGATGAGGCTCGTGCAATGGATGACGTTGATATTAAGCTTAAGACTCTCTATAAGGGTGAGCTTGTAGGCGAGGCAGAGCAGACTGTTGTTCGTACAATTAAGGGTAAGGATTTGACCGCTTTGGAGTCAGTAAGTTCATTTACTATCGCAAAGCCTGATAAAGAGACTGCAGATCCGGCAAAGGATGTTAACTACTATACATTCCGTGCATGGGATATTGATAAGGACTATGTCTATTTTGTTGAGGGTCAGCATAATAAGGGTAGTATGAAAAATGGCGAGAGCAAGGCGTTTATTACCGTTTATGACCATGCAGGTCGTGTAGTGTTGCCTAAGCGCCGTATTCAGTGTGTATTTGACCAATATCTGCTTGAGACTCTTGGTATTACACCTGCAGGATATGCTGATATTGCCGGTATTAAGGTGTATGAGAATAAGATTTATGTGATGTTCTCGGTTAAGAATAGTAAGGGTTTCCGCACTGTTGTAGCTAAGTACGAGTAAATACCGCTTGACTGATATTCTATTTTATAATGAGTAGCCATAGTGCTACTCATTGTTTTTTTTGTCTCTTTTTATATAGAGATATGTAATGTGTAAAATAATTTGTATATTTGTATAGTATATTAAATAATATAGAGTATGGATAAGCGAGAAATGTTGCCTATAGTGGCAGCTGATGAGTGGCTACATCCGGTTGAGGCCGAAATTAATCTTAGACACAACCTCTATCTATCACGCTTGAGGGATATTGAGAGTGCAAGTGGCTCTATTGTCGATTATGCTAACGGATATAAATATTTCGGTTGGCAATATGATGAGGCTATGTGTGGTTGGTGGTTTAGAGAGTGGCTTCCGGAGGCATATGATGTATATATCTTTGGAGACTTTAATGGCTGGCAGAGAACACAATTGCGTCTAAATAAGGGTGCAAATGGCGTGTGGAGTATCTTTTTACCTGAGGCTATGTATGGCTATCGCTTGACACATGGCTCGCTCTATAAACTACATATTCACGGTGCGAATGGCTGGCTTGACCGTATTCCGGCTTATGCAACTAGAGTTGTGCAGGATGATAATACAAAGAACTATACGGCTCAGTTTTGGGTAGAGCAACCTTTTGATTGGACAGGGGATAACTTCTCGGCCTCAAAATGTTCTCCACTGCTTATCTATGAAACCCATGTGGGTATGGCTCAAGAAAAGGAGGGCGTAGGTACTTATCGTGAGTTTGAAACCAAGATTTTGCCAAAGGTACGTCGTGCCGGTTATAATGCTATTCAGGTTATGGCCATTGCAGAGCACCCTTATTACGGCTCATTTGGCTACCATGTCTCTAACTTCTTTGCTCCTTCATCACGTTTTGGAACTCCGGAGGAGTTAAAGTCGCTTATTCGTAAGGCTCACTCTATGGGCATTGCCGTAATTATGGATATTGTCCATGCTCACTATGTCAAGAATCTTAATGAGGGTATAAATGAGCTTGATGGCTCACAACACCACTACTCTAAGGAGGGTGGAGCAGGCTATCAGCAGTATTGGGACTCCAAGACCTTCGACTATGGCAAGCGAGAAGTTGAGCACTTTTTGCTCTCTAATGTCAAGTATTGGATGGATGTCTTCCATTTTGACGGCTATCGCTTTGATGGAGTAACTTCGATGATTTACCATCATTACGGCTATACAGACTTTGACTGCCGTGAAAAGTTCTTTGACGAAGGGGTAAATCGTGATGCTTTGCTCTATCTTACTCTTGCCAATAAACTGATACACTCGATAAACCCTGCTGCAATAACTATTGCAGAGGATGTTAGTGGTATGCCAGGCATGTGTAACCCAATAGATGATGGTGGAATAGGGTTTGACTATCGTTTGGGTATGGCAATCCCAGACTTCTGGATTAAACTGCTCAAAGATGTTCCTGATGAGGAGTGGAACCTTGATGAGATGTGGAGCATTATGACTTCACGTCTGCCTGGCGTAAAGACGGTTGCCTATGCTGAGTCGCACGACCAAGCACTTGTGGGTGATAAGACTATCGCTTTCCGTTTGATGGATAAAGAGATGTATTTTGCCATGAACCGTGCATCGGAGAACCTTGTTGTGGAGCGTGGCATGGCACTACATAAGATGATTCGCCTGATGACAATCGCAACAGGTGGTGATGCCTACCTTAACTTTATGGGTAACGAGTTTGGCCACCCAGAGTGGATAGATTTTCCTCGTGAGGGTAATAATTGGAGCTATGCTCATGCTCAAAGATTGTGGTCGCTCTCAACAAATGGCTTTTTGAGATACTCACAGCTTGGGGAGTTTGATAGGGCGATGATTCGACTTGTGAAGAGAAACAAAGTGCTGCAAAATGGTTATCCGTGGAGGTGGAATACAGACTATGATAATAAGACGTTAGTATTCTCTCATCGTAACCTGCTCTTTGTATTTAATTGGCACGCTCAGGCCTCTATACCTGATTATATAACCGAAGTTCCTCGTCCAGGAAAATATACCATTGAGCTCACTACAGATGACCCACGCTTTGGAGGTCAGGGTAGAAATGAGGTTGGTGGAGAGCACTTCTCATACTCTGAAAAAGATGAGAATGGAAATCTACACCACTATATCAAAATCTATAACACATCCCGAACTGCTATTGTACTTAAGTGGCATAGATAGTAGAGACGGAATATTAAATATTAATGAAAAATAGATAGAGCCATAAGAGCCAAATTATATCCAAAATGTTGATTAAAATGTTATAAGGCTTGATAATTCTACTCTGTTTTCATAAATTTGCACTGTTAAAACTATGATTTTTATCCGATGACAAGTGCCTGCTTGTCAGCCTTGATAGACAAACCTAAAAACTATTAAATATGAAAGTTGTATGTATTGGTGATGCTTTTATCACTACAGAGATGATGGAGAGTGGTGTTAAGCCATATCTTAGCGAAGGTGATACTCTGAAGGTATTCTTCTTTGGAGACCCAGACAAGTCAAAGATGCGAGATATTATCAAGAATATCGAGGCTCGTCAGTTTGAGGGTATTGAGATGCCTGAGGGGCTGTATGAGCAGATGGTAGATGCAGATTTGCTTGTTGTACATCTCTGTCCTATTAAGCGTGATTTGTTTGAGGTAGCTAAGAAATTGAAGGCTGTAATGACTTGCCGTGGCGGTCTTGAGAATATCGAGGTAGATGCAGCAACAGAACACAAGGTTATAGTTTCAAATAACCCTGCACATAATGCAAATGCGGTTGCTGAGTTTACTGTAGCTATGATTCTCTCAGAGACTCGTAATGTTGCTCGTGCACACATGGCTCTTAAGAAGGGAGAGTGGAGAATCGAGTATCCAAATACCCGTACAACAGTCAAGGAGATGCACGACCTGACAGTAGGTATTGTAGGTTTTGGTTCAATTGGTCGTTTGGTAGCTTACAAACTCTCTGTATTTGGCTGTAAGATATTGGTATCTGATCCATTCCTTAAGGAGTGCAATGTTGATTATGTGAACCTTGTATCGTTTGATGAATTGCTTCAGCAGTCTGATATCGTTTCGCTCCATGCTCGCTCAAATGGTGCAATTATGACAGACCGTGAGTTTGACCTTATGAAACAAGACTCTTACCTTATCAACTCTGCTCGCTCATACCTTGTAGATACACAGGCTTTTAAGCGTGCTATGGATAGCGGTAAACTTCTTGGCGCTGCAATAGATGTATTTGAGACAGAGCCTGATATCCCTGAGTTCTACAGAACTTACGATAATATCACCCTTACCAACCACCTCGGCGGTATTACTATCAACTCATTCCGTGATGCTCCGGCTTACGCAATGAAGAATTATTTGGGTTACTTGCGTGGTGAGAGTGAGTTGATGTTCTGGGCTAATAAAAACCAACTATTACAATAAACCTTAAACTGTAAATATAATGAATTCTATTCTTACTAACCGACCAGAACTCAAGCAGGCTCTTGACTCTGTAGCAGAGGTTGCAGGATACTTGTGGCAAAAGGGCTGGGCTGAGCGTAATGGTGGAAACCTTACCCTCAATATTACCGAGTTTGTTGATGAGGCTATGCGTGCAATGCCTGCAATCAGTAAGGCACTGCCAATTGGCGTTACGCTCCCTTATCTGAAGGGCTGTTACTTCTATTGCAAAGGAACAGGTAAACGTATGAGAGACCTTGCACGTGATCCGATGGCAGCAGGAAGTATCGTGCGTATCTTGGATGATTGTTCAAGCTATGAGATTATTGCAGACTCTCTGATTGTACCTACATCTGAGATTTCATCACACTTGGCAATTCAGAACTATATGTTGGAGTGCGGTAGTGGTTATAAGGCGACTCTTCACACCCATCCTATTGAGCTTGTTGCTCTCTCTCACTCAAAGGAGTTTTTGGATTCAGAGCACCTAACTCAGGTTTTGTGGTCTATGATTCCAGAGACTCTCGCCTTCGCTCCACTTGGTATAGGCGTAGTACCGTATGCTTTGCCATCTTCAACTGAACTTGTAGAGCCTACACTTGAGCAGATTAAGCGTTATGATGTTGTGCTGTGGGAGAAGCACGGAACTGTTGCTGTAGGCCCAGATATGATGGAGGCTTTTGACCAGACAGACGTACTTAACAAGGCTGCAAATATCTATATGACAGCTAAAAACTTCGGCTTTACAGCAGAGGGTATGACACCTGAGGCTGTGCAGAAGATTAGAACAGTGTTTAACTTACCGGATAAGAGATAGAATGAAGAAAATTGTAGCAATTTTAGCTGTTGCTCTAATGGCCTTTACAGCTTGTACAGAGCAGCCAACACATAAAGTAAAACTACTTGCTCACCGTGGCAATGCAAGTACCGGTGGTCAGTTTACTACAGATGAGAATACCCTTGATGCTCTCCGCCGTGCTCAAGAACTTAACTTTGACGGTATTGAGTTTGATGTACATCTGACTGCAGATGGCGAACTTGTTATTCGTCACGATAATAAGATTGTTCCGGGCTTGAGCTGCCAGGGTAGTACCCTTGAGGAGATTCGTGCTCACGTTCTTCCATTTGGTCATCAGATTCCGACTCTGCGTGAGTGGCTGGAGCAGGCGAAGAAGACTCCGCATATCGTTCAACTGCTTGAGATTAAGGCTCATAAGGGCGATAGAGAGAAGGAACTGATTACAAAGAGTTTGGAGATTATCCGTGAGCTTGATATGCTCGATCAGATGTATATGCTCTCATTCGATACAGAGGTTGTTGATGAGGTGTTGCGTCAGGAGCCAAATATGAAGATTGTACTTAACTCAAGCAGCCTTCACCACTCACTTACTCCTGCACAGGTTAAGGAGCGTGGTTATACTGCTGTATCGTACAATATCAACGTCATTCTCAACCATATAGATTGGATTGAGCAGTTCCGTGAGTATGGCATCGAGACCTTCCTCTGGATGGTTAATACCCCTTATACATACAATATCGCTAAAGAGTTGGGCTTTACTTGGGCTACAACAGACTTCTACGATGAGATTACAAAGTAGAACAACAGCTTGAATGTGAAAAGAGGATGTCAAAACTGACATCCTCTTTCTGTTTTGTTAGAACTCTACGAAAATCTGTACCGGATAGTGGTCGGATGGTAGATGTACGCCTCTGTGTTGGGCCGAAATCTCTTTTGGAGCATCAGTCAGATTACTCTCTGCTCCCTCGTTATCGCTCCAATAGTGGTATGTAAGAATACCATATCGCTTGACATTGCAACCTGCAACAAAAATATGGTCAATACGTTTCTGAGAGTGGTTGCCTACCTTGAAGCTGTTGAAAGTGCCTGCAGGGGCATATTTGATAGGAGCAAGGTCGTATGCATCCTTGATTATTCCACTCTGAGCAAAGGTGTTGTAGGCAGGGGAGTTCTGTGCTACGTTGAAGTCGCCTGTGAGAATTACTTTGGCATCTTTTCCGCACATCTGCTTAATCTTTTCAATAACGAGTTTAGCACCCTCTGTGCGGGCTGTTTTACCCTTGTGGTCCATGTGGGTATTGAAAAACCAGAATTTTTTCTTTGTCAGTTTATCCTTAAAGTGTCCCCAGCTACAGACTCTGCGGCAGGCTGCATCCCAGCCATAAGAGACCTCATTTGGAGTCTCAGAGAGCCAGAAAGTACCACTATCAAGTAGCTCAAAGCGGTCTGAACGATAGAATATAGGGCTATACTCACCCTTTGTCTTGCCGTCATCACGAGCAACACCTATATAGTTATACTCAGGTAGGCGTTGTAACATATCCTCAAGCTGGTCATGGCACACCTCTTGAGCTCCGAAGATATCAAAAGCTGTAAAGGCTACAAGGTCGCACATAATATCACGACGAGAGGTCCAGCCATCTCCATTCTTGTAATCCACCTTAGAGTGCATGCGAATATTGTAAGAGCCTACATTGAGACTCTGTGCCCATACGGAGAGAGCCGCAAAGGCAAAAAGTGTAAGGGTTAAAACTCTTTTCATAACTGTTCTATATGTGTAAAAATAAACGAATCAAACTTAAGCTCAGGGCGCTCTGTGAATAGCCCAAAAACTGCCGACCCTGACCCTGACATAGAGGCGTAGATAGCTCCGTCGTCAAGTAGGCGCTCCTTTAGCTCTTTAATTGTTGGATGTGATAAGAAAATGTGAGACTCGAAGTCATTCTTGATAACTCCTTGCCATTCAATAACGGGTAACTGCAACCTCTGCTCAAGTGGTATTTTCGGCTCTTTGGGTTTTACTCCACTATAAGCCTCGGCAGTTGAAACACCTTCGGCTATAGGCTTTACAACGGCTAACCATAGCCCTGCAATAGGGAGTGAAATAGGGGTCATAATCTCTCCTCTGCCAGAACATAATTGCGGAGAGTTACATACGAAGAATGCAGTGTCGCTACCAATCTCTGCCGCACGGGCAATAATCTCACTTTCAGGTAGATTGAGAGCAAAAATATCGTTTATAGCCATAATGACAGCCGTAGCATCACTACTACCGCCACCTAAACCTGCTCCAAACGGCACTCGCTTGTCAAGAGTAATAGTAACATTGCCAATATCGTAGTGTCTCTGCATCAGACGCACTGCCTTTACGCATAGATTTTTCTCTATAGGACAATCTATAACAAGGCCACTCTGATTAAAGAGTAGTTCATCACTTTTTTCGACCTTAACTATGTCGTACAACTCTTTTACAGGAATCATTACCGTACTTAGGTCGTGAAAACCATCTTCCCTACGCCGAAGCACGTCCAAACCTATATTTATTTTGCAATTTGCCCTTCTATCCATATTACAAATGTATGTAATTTATGTGGAGAAAACAAGAAAAATGAACAGATTTCTTGGGAAAGAGATAGAAATTGTAAATTTTTACTATCTTTGTAGTTTGAATGAAAATTTTAACTAAAAACAGAGAATATATTATGAAAAAAGTACTCTTCGCAGCTGTAGCACTTGTATTTGCTGTAAGCTGCAACAATGCATCAAAGGCAACTGCAACAGACACTGAGGCTCAGGCTAAGACTGAGGTTGCTGCAAAGGATTTGGCATTTGTTCGTACAGACGCTGTATTTGCAGAGTCTGAGATTTTTAAGACAGAGGGTGTAGCACTTCAGAGCAAGAATGAGAAGGCTCAGCAGTCTTTGGCTCAGAAGGAGCAGAAACTCCAGAATGAGATGGTACAGCTTCAGGAGAAGTATCAGAAGGGTCTTATTACTACTATCGAGGCTCAGCGTAAAGAGCAGGATATCCAGAAGCGTGTAGCTGCTTATCAGGAGAATGCACAGAAGCAACTCCGTGCTCTTGAGGAGGAGAATATCGTATTCCAGAACCGTATGGCTGACCTTATGCAGCGTGCTATTGACGAGATTAACTCTGATGGCGCTTACAAGATGATTGTAAATGCTACTGCTCTCCTTGATGCTTCTGAGGAGTTGGATATTACATCTATCGTTCTTGATAAGGTAAACGAGCTTTACGCAGCAGATAAGGCCGCAGCAAAGAGCGAGAAATAGTATTTAAGTTGTAGATATGGGATTTATACCATTTACACTGATTGACTTTGTCGATATATTCCTTGTAGCAAGTCTGATGTTTGGCATCTATCGTGCTACAAGGGGTACAAGCGCACCATATATTTTCTTCGGTATCATTATCATCTGTATAGCATGGGTGATGGTGCGTGCCCTTAATATGGAGTTGCTCTCAACTATCTTGGGACAGGTCATCAGCGTCGGTGTTATAGCTCTGATTATCATCTTCCAACCTGAGATACGCCGATTCCTGCAGCTTATAGGTATGAGCCAAAAGGAGTTGAGCTTTATCTCTCGTATGTTCTCCGTATCACGAAAAAAAGAGGATATAAATACCTCCCCAATAGTCTCTGCCTGCCTCGATATGGGCAAAAATATGACAGGCGCACTGATTGTTATCCGCCAAAAAGATGACCTTCAGTTTATTATCGAGAACGGTATTGCTGTCGATGCAAATCTGTCAGTATCCCTCCTTAAAAACCTGTTCTTCAAAAATGCCCCATTGCACGATGGAGCAGTCGTTATAGAGGGCAATAGAATAGTGGCAGCAAAGTGTATCCTGCCCGTAACGCAGTCCGATGTGCCAAAAGACTTCGGTACTCGCCACCGTGCCGCTATCGGCATGAGCGAGATTACAGATGCCATAGTGGTCGTAGTCTCCGAAGAGACAGGCGGATTGTCTATAGTCAAAGGCGGACAGATGAAACATAATATCGACCCGCAGAAGTTCGGCAACGCCCTCAAAAAAGCCTTGGGCCAAAAATAACATTTTTGTAGGCCATTGCACTTACAGTACCGCAACTTCTTGACTGCCGAGAACTGCCCCTGCCGAGAACTGCCCCTTTTTGAAAAAAGCGGCACCAAAAACTTTCTGAGAAACTATCGTTTCTCTTATGTGCTGTAGCGGATTGAGGATAGCCCCTTACAGTGGCTATTACGAAAAAAGATAGTCAATCATTCGGTTTCAAGCAAGCTTGACCTTTGATGACTATCTTTTCTCGTACCATCTACGATGGTTTGTCCTCAATCCGAGAACATGCTGACAAAACGATATTAAGCCACTTGCTTGTTAATGCAAACAACTTATAGTTTAAATTCTGTTTTCGGATTGGGGGCTACTGCTTTAGGCAGTGAAATGAAAAATAGAGCCTAACACTCAAGCTCGCTTGAAAGTGTAAAAGGCTCTATTTTTTGTTTCAATAACTTAGCAATAAGTTATCCCCAACACGCTACAGCATAGAAGAAAAACGAAGTTTTTCCGAAAACTTTTTGCAGGAGTGGTTTTAATCTTTATTGCTGTGTTATTTGAGAATTATTTTTAGGAAGTTATTGTGCAACCTCTGCAGACTCATAGTGCGGGCTATTTGGCAAAGAGGTTGCAAGATAAAAACTAAAAATAATCTCAAAGAGCATAGTGAGAAAGGTTAAAACGACTCCTATGGCTTTTTCTCGAAAAAGCGGGCAGTACTCGGTGGTACTCGGCAGAGCTGTGGCTATTCTGTAGCCTTAAACGGCGGTGATAGGTTACTTGTTAGTTAGTGATTGGTAGTCTTGGAGGATATCGTTAAATGTTTTCATTACATCCTCTGCTGTTTGGTTATCTTTTGGTTCGAACATAAACACGCCACGGTAGCGGTTTGCTGAGAGCATAGTTTTATACACCTCGCCCCAGCGTCTATTTTTGGTCGCTATATCTCCGTTACCTACAAGTCGGTGGTCGTCATTACCAGACTTATAGATAGTGTCGTGGATATGCACTGTTCCTAACTTGGGGCCTATAGATGTTAGGTAGTTTACTACATCATAGCCTTTGCAGTTAGCGTGTCCTATGTCGAATGTGGCATATACGTTATCAAATGGGGTGATTACGGCCATCAAATCCTCTATAGTATAGCAGAAGCTGCCTACTAAGTTCTCTACGCAGAAACGCACGCCATAGCTCTTTGCCACAACATCCATCTCGGTAAGGGACTTATGAGCCTGTTCGATTGCGGTTTTGCTTGCAGAGACGCTCTTGCTGGCATGGAGAACATAGTTTTTGCAAGTAGGGAAGTTCTCGGCGCAGAGACGTAGTGCTCTGAGGATATACTCTACAGATTGCTTTCTAATCTCCTCCTTTGCGCTTATGCTGGTCCATGTTTTATCCTCATAAGGCAGGTGGATAGACCATACCTTAATACCCTTCTGCTCCATCTGCTTTTGCATCGAGGCAAAGGTGGCATTAGCCTGTTCGTCGGTCTTGTTATGCAGGCCGTAGCTGTACTTTATCTTCAGTTCTACATACTTGAAGCCTGCAGCAGCAACCTCATCAAGGCGTGCAGAGAATGTATTATCTGCCACATTTATTTGCATGCCAGGGGTATATTGCAGACCTGTAATGTCAGCTCCTTCGGGTGCTATATCTATGGTAGGCTCGATGATTGTAACCGTCTCCTTTTCAGGTTCTTTATTGTCTTCTGGTGTCTCTACATCCGGCTGTGTGGGCACTTTGCTCCAATCGGGGCCTTTTGACCACTCCTCCTCGCCACATGAAACAAGACAAAAGGCAAGGAAAAACGCAAATATACTCTTTACCATAAGCTACTCCTTTACAATTACATTAGGCTCGTACTTAGCTCTGTAGTCGGCTATCATCTTCTTGTATGATGCCATGACTGTATTTGGATTCTTGCCTGTAAGCTCGAACATAAACACGCCACGGTAGCGGTTGTCCTCAAGCATTGTGCGATATACATCTTCCCACTGCTTAATACATCCATTTCCAAGGCTTGGGTCGCCCAAAAGGTCGTGAGAGTCATTCTTTGAGCCGAACTTAGTGTCGTGCATGTGTACAGTGCCGAGGCGTGGACCAATCTTCTCTAAGAAGGTAACAACGTCGATACCTACACAGTTTGCATGACCAATATCGTAAGTAACCCACGCACCGTCAATGCCCTGAATAGTGTTCTCCATCTCCTCAATAGAGTAGCAGAGACTGCCTACAAGGTTCTCAACGCATATTCTTACACCCAACTGCTTAGATAGAGGAATCATCTCATTTAGAGACTTGCGAGCCTGCAAAACTGACTCTGAACGTGGCGAGAGCACACCCTTACTTGCGTGAAGAACGTAGTTTTTACACTCAGGGAAACCCTCAACGCAGAGGCGCAGTACTCGCATGATGTTGTTTACGCTCTGTACACGAATAGCCTCCTTGCCAGCTACGTTGGTCCAATTCGCATCCTCAAATGGCAGGTGGATCGACCATATAGTAAGACCTGCAGACTTTACCTGGTTTAGACGTTCAGCAAACTTAGCTTTAACCTGCTCGTCTGTCATATCCTTAATGCCGTAGCTGTGTTTGATTGTAATCTCAATATACTTAAAGCCTGCAGTTGCAATAGATGCCAACTGATTGGCGAAACTGTTTGACGCAATGTTTATTGAAATACCCGGCTCGAAACGCAGTCCTGCAAAGCTGCTGTTAGTCGCCGCAAGCTCAGTTGTAGGTGTGATAAACTGCTCATAGACTTCGGCCTTGTCATCTTCTCCCTGGCCCGGAGTTGAAGGTGTGTCGGGTTGTGTTGGCAGCTCTCCCCAATCTGGACCCTTTGAAAACTCTTCCTCACCACATGAAATAAGGAGAACTGAAAGTAATAATGTAAATAGTAGCTTGTTCATGCTCATCTCTATTTTGATAGTTCATTATATTGTTTTAGAATAATCTCGTTATAACTCTTCATAACCTGAGCAGGGTCCTTGCCACCAAGCTCAAACATAAATACGCCACGATATCGGTTATCCTCAAGCAGTGCTCTATAGACCTCACCCCAGCGATTTACATTGCCCTGACCGATAAGACGATGGTCGTCTATCATTGTTGCAAACATCGTATCGTGCATGTGTACCGTGCCCAAACGAGGACCTATCCACTTGAGAAACTCAACTACATCAACTCCTACGCAATTAGCATGGCCAATGTCGTAGGTTACCCAGATATCCTCAATGCCGTTAATCGTAGCCCCCATCTCCTCAATAGTAGGGCATAGACTGCCTACAAGATTCTCAACACATAGGCGTACCCCCAACTGCTTAGATAGAGGAATCATCTGCTCCAATGACTTACGAGCCTGCAATACAGACTCTGTACGAGGCTTTAATGTACCCTTGCTGGCGTGCAAAACATAATTCTTGCACTCAGGAATAACCTTGTTGCATAAACGCAATACTCGCATAATGTTATCTATGCTCTGTAAGCGAATATCCTCCTCTCCACCAATATTAGTCCACACTCTATCCTCAAATGGTAGGTGGATAGACCATACTGTAAGACCATTTGCAATAACCTGCTGATACTTGTCTGTAAGTAACTCTATAACCTGCTCATCGGTCAGCTCAGCTAATCCCGACTTGTGCGCAATAGAGATTTCAATGTACTTAAAACCAGCCTCGGCAATCTGAGACAAATAGTCGTTAAAACCATCCATGCGTAACCCAATAGAGATACCAGGGTAATAACGCAAATGTGAACAACGCTCCCCCTTAGGCGCAATCTCAGTAGTCGGCGTAATCATCTGCTCCGCCGGAACACAAGAGATGAAAAACGTAGCTAAAATAATAAATAATAATCGTCCCATATCTGTAGCTTTTGTGGTTGTCTTATTATAATAAGACACTTTAAAACCCAATTACAACCAACCAAAATAGAAAAAATCCCTTAAACCACTGCAAATATAGCAAATAATACTACAGTAACATATCAGTAACATATCAGTAACATATTGGTAACATCCGGTAACACCCCCGTTACCATGTTACTTTGTTACCATGTTCCTACATAACGTCAAACACCGTACTGTATCAGTAACACTTAGTAACAAGTTGGTAACACGTGGTAACATCTGGTAACGCCCCCGTTACCATGTTACTTTGTTACCATGTTACTAACTACAGACTATAACCCATTATATTTTTTATGGGTTTATAGTGCTACGCAGTCATAACTACGTTGTACTGTAACTACTGCTATATGTAGAAGAGTAACTATCTGTAAATCAGTGCTAATGACTACAGATATATAGTTGCGAGGCTACATGTGGCCGTAGAGAGACTTACTAGATTTTAGCAATATATAATTATATATTACTAAATATAATTATTTTCTTACGCACTAATTTAGTGAGTAACTGACTGAACTGTGGGTGTTACCCACCGTAGTAACTAAACAATTTGGTAACAAAGTAACATGGTAACAGGGGCGTTACCACATGTTACCGCATGTTACCACGTGTTACCAAAACACTTGACACTAATTTCTGTTGCTTGTATATTCTGTTTTTGGGTTGGGGGCTACTGCTGTAGGCAGTGAAAGGAGAAATAGAGCCTAACACTCAAGCTTGCTTGAAAGTGTAAAGGCTCTATTTGTCATTTCAATAACTTGGTCAAAAGTTATCCCCAACACGCTACAGCACATAAGCGAAACAGAGTTTCGCCAAAAGCTTTTTGCACGCCATGCTTTTTCTCGAAAAAGCTGGCAGTTCTCGGTGGTACTGTAGGCGGTTTACTGTTATTAGTAGTTACAAGAAGGGCCCCAATCAGACAAGTTAGGGCCCTTTGAAGTATTACAGATTAGCGAAGTTTAGTGAAGTTATAGTGTTGGATAGTAAGTTTTTTGCCCTTTGTAGGTTTTGAGCCTATTTTTTTAGCTACTTTTGTGCTAAGCTGTACTATAGGTATAGCCTTTGATGAGACTTTGGTCATAGTAGGTCGTGCGATATATGCAGGAGCTGCTGAAGAGTCGATGGTATAAGTCTCTATGAAGAATGAGTCGTTTACAATAGCACCAAGCTCTGGGAATGCATAGCAAACAACGAATGAGAATGTTGCAGTTGCTGGATCGTATGCAGACTGGATGATTTCACCATACAGACTCTTCAAATCAGCCCAAGTTACACTTTGACCTAACATCTGAGTATAGAATGTAAGCACGTCGCAAATCATTGCATTGCCTGCATTTGCTGGAGCACCGAAGATATCGCTTGGGTTACCTGAGTCGTTGAAGCCGATGATATCAACAAGGTTAGTCTGCTGGTCCCAAGCGAAGTTGAGATAGTAGTTGCCCTCATTATACCAAGGGTCATAGAGACGATACAAGTTTGAGCCCTCTTTGTTCTCCATCTTAACGCCAGTAACAATGAATTGGTCTCCGTTCTGATCCTGGAAGATAGTGCCGTAAGAACCGGTAGCTACCTGATTCCATGTAGCATCTGAAGTTGAGCCTGACTGAAGGGCAAATTGCTCGCTAAATGGTATTGGCATACCATCTTGATTTTCGTTCAGCATTACTCCTACGCCCATATCGATTGCGCAATAGAATACATCGAAGTAGAATGTACTGTTTGTTGGGTTGTAATAAGGCTGACGGTATCCTACTTGCGTGAGTATATCCCAGCCGTAGCCCTCGTTAGGAGCAACCCAATCAAAGAATCCCTTAGCATCGCAAACTGCAATTCGGCCCTCGCCTCCAAACTCAGAGGCAGAGATACCTGTATCGCACAAGCCTACAATCTCCAATAGGTTGGAGTTCTGATCCCATTTGAACACCAAATTACCATCTGAGCCCAACCAATTGTGGATACGGTAGAGGTTTGTGCTCTCGGAGTATTGTAACTCATCGTTTATAGCACCAAGCACGCTGTCGTAAGTTCCTGTAGATACTGTAGTCCAATCATCTGCCTCGTTAGAGAGAATCTCGGTGCTGGTATATACAGTACCATCGGAGAGTGTAAGGGTAATGTTGAGCTTAATCTTGTCCTCGCTTACGCTACCTGATGTAACTACCAAATCGCCATTGATAAAGTCGAGGTGTTGTGAGTAAGAGCATACGTTATCATATATGTCAACCATGAAATAGAGGGTGCTATTTGCATCGTAGATGCCAGAGATGCTATACACATCCTTATACTGTCTGTCAAACTGATCCTGAATTGCTTGGGTCTTTGCATTACCTATATTTACGGTTACACTTTCGACACCGCTGAGTATTGAAGACTGTACTTTAAATGTTTTCCACTCTGTAAATACAAAGTCATTTGCGAAGTCTAACTCACTTCCAAAGCCTTCAGGAGCTGTTAGAGAGAGAACCTCAGTGCAGTTAATGACCTTTTGGTCGCCTTCCATAGAAGGGTTGATGAATTGTACATTGAGGCTAAGCTCATTGGTCTGTTCGTTGAATACACCGTCTATAATATTCATTTTAATATGGCCTCCGTTTATATGAAGACCTATTGGTTGCGAGCTTACAAGCGGATTAACTTTACCATCTTTTACTGCAAATAAGATGTCATATCCCTCTTGATATAAGTCTGTCAAACGATATATAGTACCCCACTTCTCTTCGAATTTTTTGTTTGCGGCAAAGTCAGGACCAAATATAGATGAACCCTTTTCAAGATTAGCAACTAACTCTTTGTTTAGATAAGAGGAGTAGAACTTCATCTGCTCAGGAAGAGATACGGTTTGGTATGAGAAATCGTCAAAATAATCAAGATAGTAGAGTTCCGGAGCGACTATAAGACGGAATGCACCATCACTATTTGTATAGTAGAATCGGCCTATATACTCTCCACCTGGGCAACCCAAAAGTGCCTGTACAGGGAATCGAAGAGCGCCATTGACAAAACTGCCATACATATCCTCTGTAATATCAGCCTCTGCGCCACTATCAATAAGGTAACCTGCCATTGAATATATAGATGATGCACCATCGTTAATAGAAATACCAAGCTCCTGCAATGGAATATATGCACGGTTGTAAGGATTTGCG
>JAFOBG010000007.1 GCA_017381935.1 Alistipes sp. | reverse complement strand
GCTACAGAGAGTGGAAGTTATGTAGTAATACCGTATGTTGCAGCAGATGCATTAGATTTGGCTGCAGCTTTGGTAGCAGGAACAGATGCTATAGAGCTTACAACTGCAAAACCTTGTCTTATCCATACAGCAAAGGACTTTTCTCCGTTTACAAGCACAAATATTTACCAGGTTAAGGTAACTTACAATAAGCAGTAGCCAAGGCTAACAGCTGACAGTCAACAGCAAAAAGGCTCTCCCATTTGGAGAGTCTTTTTTTGTGATAAAGGACAATGAGTGTTCAAAAAGTTGGTAATAATCACAGATTACAATAATTTTCACTATCTTTGCGTTGCATATTGTGCAATATTATAAGTTATGAACATTTTTAATACACTACTTGATATTATTCGTCGTAACCCGCTTACAACAGTGCTTATTATTATGCTCTTTGTGGCGGCACCAGGGCTGTTGGGCGTCTTTGCGCTGATACTTATAATTCCGCTGATTATAGCTATAGTCGGCTGGTTTTTAGTGATGTATCGTGTGCGTAAGGTGCAAAAGAGTATGGATGACCAACTCCGAAACCACCAACACCGCACAGCAGGTAATAACACCTACACCAATAGCAGCACCCATAGCACCCGTGAGGGTAAAGTTACCGTGCATGTTCCACAGCAGGAGCAGAGGGTGAGTGATGATGTGGGAGAGTATGTGGATTTCAAAGAGGAGTAATTTTTTATTTTATGCGGTATTTCCTGCCGCTAACAAAATAGCTTGCAATGAGCAGTACCGAAGTACAGCCCATCGCAGACAATTTTGCCGAGCGTTGTAAATCCACACCTAAAATAAAAAATTGGGGTCGGTAGGGCGAACGACAGCTACTACTGCCTTTTGACGATAAAATATTTTTTATTTTATGCGGTATTTGCTGCCGCTAACAAAATAGCTTGCAATGAGCAGTACCAAAGTACAGCCCATCGCAGACAATTTTGCCGAGCGTTGTAAATCCACACCTAAAATAAAAAATTGGGGTCGGTAGATTACTCGTTTTTTGAAGTTTTCGGAATAGCTTTGCTTTGCTGGGCTTGTTTTCGGATTGGGTTTGCCATCGTAGATGGTACGAGAAAAAATAGAGCTGAGGTCAAGCTCGCTTGAAAGTGTGAAGGCTCTGTTTTTTGTCGTAATAGCCACTATAAGGGGCTATTCCCAATCCGCAACAGCATAGAAGAAAAACGACAGTTTTTCCGAAAGTTTTTGGGGCGGCTTTTTTCAAAAAGCTGCGGTACTATGGGTGGTACTGTTGGCAGAAGGATCTATTTAAGGATGTGGCTAATGGCTAAGATATAGGATTATGAAATTTTTTGAGACATTAGGGCGTTATGTAATTTTGATGGGGAAGGTATTTTCCCGTCCGGAGAAGTGGAGCATTTACTATCGTCGAGTGATTGCGGAGTTAGAGCAGTTAGGTATAGGTTCTATACCACTCACGGCGATTATATCGGTATTTATAGGGGCTGTGATCACTATACAGATGGCCATTACGTTGGAGTCTCCATTTATTCCTCAGATGATGATTGGATATGCGGCTAAGGAGACGATGATTTTGGAGTTTTCGTCAACGGTCATAGCCATTATTCTTGCGGGCAAGGTAGGCAGTAGCATCGCTTCGGAGATAGGTACTATGAGGATTACCGAGCAGATAGATGCTTTAGAGATTATGGGAGTTAATTCGGCGGCTTACCTTATTCTTCCCAAGATTATTGCGACGATGATTTTCTTCCCATTTCTTGCGGCTTTCAGTATGATGGTCGGCATTGGTGGTGGTTATTTGGTAGCCCGCATGGGTATTATGTTGCCAAACGACTATATTGACGGATTGCTCTACTGCTTTGATAGTTACGAGATTACATACTCGCTTGTTAAGATGACGGTCTTTGCCTTTCTTATAACCTCTATTTCGGGTTTTTATGGTTACTATGCTAAGGGCAACTCGCTTGAGGTAGGTAAGGCCTCTACTACGGCGGTTGTTATGAGTTCTATTATGATTATGATTTTCAACCTTATCCTAACTCAGATAATGCGATGATTAAATGTGAGAATATATTCAAGTCCTTTGAGGGTCGCACTGTCCTCAATGATATATCGATTACTTTCGAGACGGGCAAGACCAACCTTATCATCGGCCGTAGTGGTTCGGGTAAGACGGTGCTGCTCAAGACGTTAGTGGGCCTCCATGAACCGGATGAAGGTAAGATTTTCTTTGATGATATATGTTATACCGACCTTAAGTTCAAGGCTCGCAAGGCTATTCGTAAGGATATAGGCATGATTTTCCAGGGTGGGGCACTCATAGACTCCTCGACGGTGTTCGATAATATCAAGCTGCCCCTTGACCTATTTACCGACCAAACAGAGGCCGAGAAGCGTGAGCGTGTCGAGTTTTGTTTGGAGCGTGTCGAGCTATCTCATGCACCTCACCTATACCCTTCAGAGCTCTCCGGAGGTATGATTAAGCGTGCCGCTATAGCCCGTGCTATAGTGCTAAACCCTCGATACTTATTCTGCGACGAGCCTAACTCTGGCCTCGATCCGCAGACATCTATTGTTATAGATAACCTTATACAAAGCATCACTCGTGAGTATAATATCACAACAATAATAAATACCCACGATATGAACTCAGTGATGGAAATAGGCGAAAAAATCGTATATATACATACAGGCTATAAATGGTGGGAAGGCACTAAAGACGATATCCTAAGCTCCGATAATCAGGAACTTAATGATTTTGTTTTTGCTTCGGCGATGGCTAAACGTGCAAAAAATAATTTGTTGTGATAATGGCGCATTTGCGGCACATCCTTTAAAAACCAGGGGCGGCTGTACGAATAGTACTATCCGTCCCTAATTTTTTGCACGATGCACCGCAACTACACCATTCTGACAACAAATAGGGCAGGCAAGTACTATCTATCGTCGGACGACAAAATAGTGCGCTGATTAATATTTACGATATAATGGTTGCCTAATTCTGACAACAAATAGGGCAGTGCAAGTACTATCCATCGTCGGATTTTTTGCCGAGCGTTGATAAACTCTCATAGTCAACAGTTAATAGCTTTAAAAAAACTCTGATTTTCTTTGTAGTTTTGCGTAATATTTGTAATTTTGTCGCGATATTTGTGAACAAACGAAAAGTTTCATTTTTTAACAATAATTTTTTAGAAAAAACTATGGCAACAATTAAAATTGGTATCAACGGTTTCGGTCGTATCGGCCGTATGGTTTTCCGTGCTGCTTGCAATCAGGCTGACAAGTATGAGGTAGTAGGTATTAATGACCTTTGCCCAGTAGATTACTTGGCTTACATGCTTAAGTATGACACAATGCACGGTCAGTTCCAGGGTACTATTGATTACGATGCAGAGAAGAGCCTTCTTATCATCAACGGTAAGGCTATCCGTGTAACTGCAGAGCGTAACCCTGAGGATTTGAAGTGGAACGAGGTTGAGGCTGAGTATGTAGTTGAGTCAACTGGTCTTTTCCTTACTGCTGAGAAGGCTGAGGCTCACATCAAGGCTGGTGCAAAGTATGTAGTTATGTCAGCTCCTGCAAAGGATAAGACTCCTATGTTCGTTTGCGGCGTTAATACCAACACATATGCTGGTCAGACAATCGTTTCTAACGCATCTTGTACTACAAACTGCTTGGCTCCTATCGCTAAGGTTCTTAACGACAACTTCGGTATCGTTGACGGTTTGATGACTACTGTTCACGCTACAACTGCAACTCAGAAGACTGTTGACGGTCCATCTCTTAAGGACTGGCGTGGTGGCCGTGCTGCTGCTGGCAACATCATCCCTTCTTCTACAGGTGCTGCTAAGGCTGTAGGTGTAGTTCTTCCAGAGCTCAACGGTAAGCTTACAGGTATGGCATTCCGTGTTCCTACTCTCGACGTATCAGTTGTTGACCTTACTGTAAACCTCGCTAAGCCTGCTACTTATGCAGAGATTTGCGCTGCTATGAAGGCTGCTTCTGAGGGTGAGCTCGCAGGTGTTCTCGGTTACACTGAGGAGGATGTTGTATCTTCAGACTTCCTCGGCGACGCACGCACTTCTATCTTCGATAAGAAGGCTGGTATCGCTCTTACTGACACCTTCGTTAAGGTTGTTTCTTGGTATGACAACGAGTGGGGTTACTCTAACAAGGTGCTTGACCTTATCTCAGTTATGAAGGCTTACAACAAGTAAGAAACTGATTGTTATGCGGCCTGTCCGCTAACATAAAAGATAAGCAGTGGGTGTTATCCACTGCTTATTTTTTTTTGTGGGGGGGGAGGGGAGGAAATGGTGCCAAAAGAGGCGCCTTTTAGAGAATAAATGATGGGCGAGAAACAAACTATTTCTCGCCCTATTTTTTGCAAGCTACAAACAACAAATACTGCTCTGCTGAGCTCTGTTGTACCTACTTCTAAGCTTGCTTTACAAAGCCTTGCGCTCTGAGCTCTATCTGGCCACCGTCTGGGGTTACAAGGAAGCAACCTGTATTAGGCTCGGTGATATGGCCGATGATATCTATGCAGCCGAGCGATGCGATTTTGTCTCTCTGAGAGAGTGGTAGTGTAAAGAGCAGTTCATAATCCTCGCCGCCGTTCAGGGCTGCCGTTACGGGGTCTATATGCATCTCTTCGCCCAGGGCGTTACATTGGCGAGCTATAGGCATACGCTCAAGGTATATGCGAGCGCCGCAGAGTGAAGAGCGACATATCTGCATAAGGTCAGAAGATAGTCCGTCGCTTAGGTCTATCATCGCTGTAGGTACTATATTCTCCTCGGCCATAGAGCGTATAATATCATATCGAGCACGAGGCTTGAGGTATCGTTCCAGCAGATACTCATACCCCTCAAACTGAGGTTTTTCGCCCACTACGCCCTCCAATACACGGCTCTCTCGCTGTAACAGCTTAAGGCCCATATAAGGGGCACCTAACGAGCCGGTGATGCATATCAGGTCGTTCACTTTGGCTCCGCTACGATATACTATAGCCTCATTTTTGGCACGACCTATGGCTGTAATGTTTATCACAAGGCCGTTTATCGAAGCACTTGTGTCGCCACCTACCATATCCACCTCGGCCTCATGGCATGCGAACTTGATGCCATCATAGAGGTCTTGCAAAAACTCTACCGATATTTTTGATGACACAGCTATAGAGACTGTTATCTGCTCTGGTATTGCGTTCATAGCCAGAACGTCGCTAATGCCCTTAGTTACAGCCTTATAGCCCAAGTGCTTTGGCGGGAAGTAACGCAAATCGAAGTCTATGCCCTCGACCATAGTATCTGTTGAGACTACTATCGAGCTCTCTTCAGAGGCGGCAATTACTGCTGCATCGTCTCCCACGCCCTTGATTGTGCTTTTACGCTCAGCCTTGAATGGCTCTGTTAGGTGGTCTATAAGACCAAACTCGCCGAGCTGAGCAATCTCTGTTCTACCTTTGATTTTAGTCATACTATATTTACTCTTTTATATACTTCTCGAAGAAACTCCATATCTCGGCGGCGGTATTCATATCCTTGTCGGCCCATGAGTGCTTGCCGCCCTGAACATGGTAAAACCAGACCTGATTGCCATTAGTGCCACCGAGGTATCGGTGAGCGACTACTCTGTTTCTCAGTACAGGCAACACCTCGACCTGTTCATGGGTGCAGCGATTGACAGCCGCCCATAACCCTACGGCACGTGGAGTGGCTATATCTGCGCCCCAGCCATCGTTGTTGTATGGGTCGCCATTCCAGCGTGAGAGGTTGTCCTCGGTGCCGTGTACCTCCATTACGGGGATTGCACGCTTAGGCTTTAGACTGCGATACATGCACTCCATAATATGACCCGATACTGAGGCTACGGCAGAAAAGTGATCTGCTGCCTTGTATGCCAACATGTAGCACATCGCTCCACCGTTTGAGTGGCCTGTAGCAAAGAGGTTCTCTTTAGAGAGGTTGTACCTCTTTTGCAGATACTTGGCAAGACGCACCGCAAAGCCTACATCATCACGCTTGTCTTTATTCTCGATATGGAATTGGTAGCCCACATACCAATAGGGCTTGCCCTTGTAGTCGTTCTCGCCTCTGGGGTAACATATCACAAAGCCATGCTTGTCTGCAAGTGGCTGAAAACCATAGCCTATAGAGGGTATGTTGCGAGAGTTGTAGCCGTGAAAAACCATCAGCAATGGCGCATTCTGTGGCAAATCTTTCGGTATGTATAGGTGATAGCTATACTGTGCGCCCTTGTAGCTGAACTTGTGCTCAGTAAGGGTGCCTGTGCCGTTATTCTCTGCTACGGCTACAGCCGAAAGTAGGAATAATGATGCCAAAAGGAGTAGAAATCTCTTCATTAGACTATATTTTTGACAAAGATAGTAAAAATATCTAAGGTTACACACCTTACCCGACCTCTAAAAAAGAGCTGAAACTTTGCACTTTTATAACATTTTTTCTACCTTTGTTTGTAGAAATCGGTTTTTGAGCAATGAATAACGACTACCAAACCCAAATTGACCAGAGCATAGCAGCTCTGTTTGATAACCTTGCACAACGCCTGACAACCGAGGATATGGTGCGTGTAGAGCGTGCCTATCTACTTGCGGCCGAGGCGCATAGCACACAACGCCGCAAGACGGGCGAGCCATATATCATTCATCCTATTGCCGTTGCAAGAATTATCGCCGAGGAGCTTGAGCTGGGCGCAAATCCAATTATTGCAGCCTTCTTGCACGACGTGGTGGAGGATACCGACTATACGATTGAACAAATCGCAGAGCGCTTTGGCGACGATGTTGCCTTTTTAGTGCGTGCCGTAACTAAGCAGAAAAAGTCTAAGTATCAGCACTCTAAGCAGGTGGATAACTTCCGCCAAATTCTCGACTCTGTGAGCTACGATATTCACGCCCTGCTTGTAAAGCTCGCCGACCGCCTCCATAACATGCGTACGCTGAGCAGCATGCGCTCCGATAAGCAGATGAAAATTGCCGGCGAAACCGACTACTTCTATGCCCCTTTGGCAAACCGTTTGGGTCTGTACCACGTTAAGAGCGAGCTTGAAAACCTGTCGTTCCGCTATCGTTGCCCTCGAGATTATACTATATTAGAGCAGATGGTTAATGCCGATATTGAGGCGAAACATCCTCATATAGAGGCATTTATCAACAAAATGTCGGCCATTTTTGCCGAGCGAGGCATCTCCGCCCGAACAGAGGTGCGCTATCGTAAGCCATATAGCATCTGGCGCAAGATGCAGGCAAACGGCTGCGACTTTAACCATGTAACGGGCCGCCACTATATCCGTGTCATATATCCTAACGACCCACTTGTCTCCGAAAAAGAGTATGCCGTAAAGATTTATGCCGCCCTGACAGACCACTTCAAGGAGCGCCCAGGTAGCGTGTCAAACTATATCGACGCCCCAAAGGAGAATGGCTACCAATCTTTCCACGTCAAACTGCTCAACGACTTAGGTATGTGGGAAGAGATACATATCTCCTCTGAGCGAATGGTCCGCAACTCACGCCTCGGCTGCGCCGCAGAGCGAACAGAGTACAACGTAAAGACATGGCTCGAAAAACTAAAAGCTATACTGCGTACCGACGTGGCTGTGAACGGCATACGTTTTATGGAGGGGGTAACCTCGTCTTTCTATAACGACGATATTATGGTCTTTACCCCTACAGGAGAGGGTATAATACTGCCAAAGAACTCAACAGCCCTCGACTTCGCCTTCGAAATACATAGCGATATCGGAAAACATGCACACTATGCCCGCATCAATGGCCGCCTATGCTCCGTTAAGACACCTCTCAAGCGTGGCGACTGCATAGAAATTGCTACCGATAGCTCTATACAACCAAGCGACGATTGGTTCCAATATGTGAGAACCTTCAAGGCCAAAAAGTTCCTCCATGCATACTTCGCCTCTCGACCAAAACTCGAATATGTGCGTTGCGAAGAGTGCCACCCACTCCCAGGCGACGAAGTAGTCGGCTTTAAAGACGACCAAGGTATAATCACTCTCCATAAACGAGACTGCACCGCCGCAATACGCCTCGCCTCAGAACAGGGCGACTCGATACTTAGCGACCTTACTACATTCGAAGAGAGAGAGGATATGCTATACCCCGTCAGAATCAGAATCAGAGGTATCGATAGATATCACCTCCTCTCTGACCTTATATACTGCATAACCGAAGACCTGCAACTGTCTATGAACGGCCTGAAAACCGAAACGGCAGACCATATAGGCCTCTGTACTATAGACTTCTCAATACACTCCCTCAGCGAACTCGAAACAGCTATAAAATCTATCGCCGCTATCAAAGGCGTCGATGAAGTCTCCCGTATCAATATCGAATAACGCTACAGTACCACCGAGTACTGCCCGCTTTTTCGAGAAAAAGCAGGGCGTGCAAAAAGCTTTCTGAAAAACTTCGTTTTTCTTCTATGCTGTAGCGTGTTGGGGATAACTTATGGCTAAGTTATTGAAACAAAAAATAGAGCCTTTTACACTTTCAAGCGAG
>JAFOBG010000032.1 GCA_017381935.1 Alistipes sp. | reverse complement strand
GGCAGTAAATTCAAACATAAATCTGTACTTCGTACAGTTCATTTTGTTGTATCTACGCTGCCTTTGTGAGCAAACTCACAGTTGCGTATATACAACAAAAGCCACTCAATTGAGTGGCTTTCTGTTTGAATTTGTTGCTCTCGTGGGAGTTGACGGATTCGAACCGCCGACCCTCTGCTTGTAAGGCAGATGCTCTGAACCAGCTGAGCTAAACTCCCGAAAAATGGCTTGGGACAACAAGATATTTCTGCGTTCAACCGAAGTGCTATCCACACCGCTTCGGCATCGCTCTTGCAACCCTCGCGCAATTGCGCCTGAACAAGGACTTGAACCTAGGACCCCATGATTAACAGTCATGTGCTCTAACCGACTGAGCTATTCAGGCGTTTTTTAAGAACCTTCGCAGAGTGTTCTGCGTTTTTCGTGGTGCAAATATAGAGCAAATAATTTATACCACCAAACTTTTTGCAAAAAAAATTAAAAAAAAGTGTAACTTTGTACCATGAACAGAGTTTTACCTATATTATTATTGGTTATATCCTGCCTCTTTCCCGGCATAGCACATGCCGAGCAGAGCTCTATAACCTTTAATATCTCCAGCCACGACTTTGGCACTATAGCAGAGGATGGAGGTAGTGTATCGTACACCTTCACATGTAAAAATAATACAGAAAAACCTATTGTCATATTAAGTGTATCGGGTGGATGCAGTTGTACTACTGCTCAATATTCAAAGCAGCCAATACTACCAAAACGTAGTAGTCAAATAAAAGTATTATTTGACCCAATGAACCAACCTGAAGGAAAATTCATTCGCAAAGTAGTAGTTACCACATCTGAGGGAAGGATACCACTTACAATAAGCGGAGATATTACTCCTCGCAAAAAGAGCATTGCCGAGCAATACCCTATATCGCTTACTGACGAAGTAAGAATAGAGGCTAATAGTCATGCATTTGGATATATAGAGCATGATACAATGATTCGTAGCAGTATAGGAATTATTAATATCTCTAACAAAAAAGTAAAAATTACTCTTACTCCTCAAACAAAGAGTGGCGTTTTGGATATTAAGTATCCGACAATCCTCAACCCTAATGAAAGTAGCACAATAGACTTTGGCTATCTAATTGACTCTCATAAAGATATATATGGAAGCATAAAAGACGTTATAGAAATAGAGGTAGATAACATTGCTTCAAGATACCCTCTCATTATCAACGGCATAGTTATAGACAAAAGAGAAAATGAAATAGATAAAGAGTGGCAAAAGATACAACTGAGCAAAAATTTTATTAAATTTGGCAATTTAAAGCACGTTTCCTCTACCGTTGAGAGTAAAATAGAGATTCACAATATAGGATTAGAGCCACTAATCATTAGAAAGATAGAGTGTAGCGACGGTCCTTTTGAGGTTGAGTTAGTCGGAGAAAGAGTGATTTATCGAGATCAGATGGCTCCTCTTATAATTCGCGTCAACCCGTCAAAGTGTGATTTTGGAGCTGTAACCAGCCGAATAATGGTTATTAGCAACGACCCTCAACAACCGGTCAAGAGCTTTAGAGTTAGTGCGATTATAGAAAAATAGATATACCAACAAAAACAACTCAAACTATGGTTGAAATTTTGGATAGACAGTTACTTGCTGAAGGTATATGGCAGACTAAGGTTTTAGCCCCACGAATAGCTAAAGCTGCTAAGCCTGGCCAATTTATCATCGTTAGAGCAGATGAGAAAGGTGAGCGAATACCACTTACCATTGCAGATTATGATGCTAATGAGGGATGGGTAACTATGGTTACACAAGCACTCGGTGTATCTACACGCAAAATAGTAGCCAAAGTGGCAGGCGAGCATTTTGCAGATGTTGCAGGTCCCCTCGGACGCCCATCAGACTTCGTTACAGAGCCTATTGAGGAGCTAAAGAGACGACGCTTCATCTTTGTAGCCGGAGGTGTTGGTACAGCTCCTGTATATCCTCAGGTTAAGTGGTTAAAGGAGCATGACATAGAGGCCGATGTAATTATTGGAGCAAAGACCAAAGATATGCTTATCTATACAGAGCAGATGAAGGCTGTTGCTGCCAATCTATACATAGCCACAGATGACGGCAGTGAGGGTTTTCATGGCCTTGTAACCTCTCTTTTAGAGGAACTAATTACAGAAAAGGGTAAGCAGTACGACTGTTGCGTGGCTATTGGCCCGATGATTATGATGAAGTTTGTAACGATGACTGCCAAAAAGTTTAATCTTCCATGTATTGTATCTCTCAATGCACTTATGGTTGATGGAACAGGTATGTGTGGTGCTTGTCGTGTATCTATTGCCGGCAAAACAAAGTTCACATGTGTTGACGGTCCTGAGTTCAATGCATACGATGTTGATTTTGATGAGGCTATGCGCCGTCAAGGCATGTATCGCACAGTGGAGCAACGAGCATTAGCCATTGCTAAAGAGCGCACTGAAGGTCATAAATGCAATATAGGTTTGGATAAATAGAGAATTATGGCAAATAAAATACCGCGTGTACCGGTACGCGAACAAGATCCGGCAATTCGTGCCACAAACTTTAGCGAAGTTTGTTTAGGATACAACTTGGAGGAGGCAACCCTTGAGGCTTCTCGTTGTTTAAACTGTAAAAAGCCTCGTTGTATAGATGCATGTCCTGTAAATATCCAAATTCCGCAATTTATTGAGGCTATGAAAGTTGGAGACATTGCTAAGGCAGCAGATATAATTGCTCAGGACTCATCTTTGCCTAGCATTTGTGGTCGTGTATGTCCACAAGAGAGTCAATGCGAAGGCAGTTGCATATTAGGTATCAAGGGGGAAAGTGTTGCTATCGGCAAACTTGAGCGCTTTGTTGGAGATTGGCATTTAAACAACCATTCAGAGATTACAATCCCTACTAAAAATGGGAAAAAGGTCGCAATTGTTGGAAGTGGACCTGCTGGTTTAGCATGTGCAAGCGACCTTGCAAAGATGGGCTATCAAGTTACTGTCTTTGAGGCTCTGCATGAGGTAGGAGGAGTGCTTGTATATGGCATTCCTGAGTTTCGCCTTCCAAAGAAAGATGTTGTTGCTAGGGAGATTGAGTCTATTCGCAGACTCGGTGTAGAATTTGAAACTGATGTAATTGTAGGTCGCACGGTTACAATTGACTCTCTAATGGAGGATGAGGGTTTTGATGCTGTATTTATCGGTTCTGGCGCAGGTCTGCCTCGTTTCATGGGTATTGAGGGTGAAAATTTAAACGGAGTATTATCTGCCAATGAGTTTCTCACTCGTGCAAACCTAATGCATGCATACGACGAGCTGTATGACACCCCTATTTATGTAGGAAAACGTGTTGTTGTAGTTGGCGGTGGAAATGTGGCTATGGACGCTGTAAGAACTGCAAAACGTCTTGGAGCTCAGGCAACTATCGTATATCGTCGTTCCGAGGTTGAACTTCCTGCCCGCATAGAGGAGGTACACCATGCGAAACAGGAGGGAATAGAGTTTAAGATGCTAACAAATCCCACCCGTATATTGGGTGATGATAAGGGTTGGGTGAAGGGTATCAACTGTGTAAAAATGGAGCTTGGCGAACCTGATGCAAGTGGCCGTCGCTCTCCTATAGAGGTTACAGATTCCGACTTTGAGATAGAGTGCGATGTAGTAATTATGGCTCTTGGCACATCTCCAAACCCACTTATCGCATCAACTACAGAGGCCCTCGAGACTTCACGTCGTGGATGTATAATTACTGATGACAATGGACAGACCTCCCGAAAAGGCGTGTTTGCTGGTGGAGATACAGTAACAGGTGCTGCAACTGTAATCCTTGCAATGGGTGCTGGTCGTAAAGCAGCTAAAGCTATAGATAAGTATCTGACAGAATTATAGTAAAACAATCAATTGTTATTATATCCGACATGGATGACAAACTTCACCGCTTCGGATTTTTTATATATTTGCATTACACAAAAAAAATTTAGTTATGAAGATTGCTGTACCTACAAGAGATGGAATGGTTGATGACCACTTTGGCCATTGCGACCACTACACAATTTTTACTATAGAGGATAAAAAGATTATAGCCACCTCAACCCTACCCTCTGCGCAAGGTTGCGGATGTAAGTCTAATATAGCCTCAACACTTCAAGAATTAGGTGTTACCGTTATGTTGGCAGGCAATATGGGAGAAGGGGCTAAAAACAAACTTGAGGCGCACTCTATTCGTGTAATACGAGGCTGTGCAGGTGTAGTAGAGAGCGTAGTAAATGGATTTCTATTAGGTTTTGTATTTGATTCAGGCGTAGGCTGTAGTACTCATGAGTGTCATAGTAAATAGCAACATTATGAAAAAGCTAAACTCAAATATTCTGATTGACGTACTAATGCTTGCTGCAATGGCAACTGTTAGTGGTTCCGGCTTTCTTCTTGAAGAGGTGTGCCGTAGAGGTGTAACATTTTTAGGTCTTGGTCGCCGCATGTGGGCCGATATTCATCTATGGTCAGGTATCGTACTTGTTGTACTTTTAGCGTTACACATCATTTTACATTGGAGCACGATCAATACCTTCTTTAAGAAAACTATTCCAAGCTGTACAGTACGCTATATAGTATATATAATACTATTGGCACTTGTTTTGATTACAATAGTACCTTGGTTTTTTTATTGTTTAACACTATAATCTACACATTATGAAGCAGTATCGTTGTACAGTATGTGATTGGGTATATAACCCAGAAGTAGGCGATCCAGATAACGGCATCGCCCCAGGAACACCATTCGAGGAGCTACCAGAGGATTGGGTATGTCCACTCTGTGGCGTTGGTAAAGAGGAGTTCGAAGAGGCATAACTATCAACCCCAAAGCATTCACTTTGGGGTTGATAGTTTTATACAGTTATTGTTTTAACCATGTGCCTTCATAAATACAACGCTCGGCACAAAGACCAACGAAGGACTGTACTTTACACAGTCCTTCGTTAATTTATAGATTACAAGAAGTATATATGACTTTACTTCGGCAAATTAGTCCTTCTTTTTACCGCGGCCATCATACATAAAGCGACGAATCTTCTTAGATGGAGTCTTTACAAACTCCTCTTTCTCCTCGACAACCTCTGTAATGCGAGAGTTTCGGTTAACTTTACCATTAATCCACTGCTTAATATCAGCCATCACCTCATCACGCACTTTTGCCCACTCTTCAGTCTTCTCCTCAAGGTCATCTACCAGCTCCTCATAACGAGCCTTGATAGCATCCATATCGAAGTTTACAAGTGCTACAAGGTGGCCCTCATGCTCAGTAACTAAAGACTCGGTAATAAATACATGTTGATTAAGCACGCTCTCAATATCCTCAGGATAGATATTCTCTCCACTTGGGCCAAGAATCATATTCTTAAGTCGGCCCTTGATATAGAGCCATCCATCCTTATCAAAACATGCCAAATCACCTGTTCTAAACCATCCGTCCTCAGTAAATACAGCCTTAGTTGCCTCCTCATTCTTATAATAGCCTATCATTTGACTTGGACTCTTGACTACAAGCTCTCCAATGCCCTCTGAATTAGGATTCTCTATTCTACCTTGTACACCTTGCAACAGCGGGCCTGTAGAGCCGAGACGAAGCATGCCGTCAACCGCTCCTGCAAGTAATGGAGCTGTCTCTGTAAGTCCATAACCGATATCATAAATAAATTTGGCCTCAAGCAAGAACTGCTCAACTGTTGTATCGAGTTTTGCACCTCCAATGCCAAAGAAACGAACTCTACCTCCAAAGGTCTTAGTAAGTGTCTTACCAGCCATACGGTGTAAGAAACGTCGAATAAAGCCTACCTTATAAATAGTACGCATAAATGCGCTTGAGGTAAACTTATTAAGTACTGCTCCCCTATAAATCTTCTCTATAATAAGAGGTACGGTAAGCATAATTGTAGGACGCACCTCCTTAAGAGCTGGAAGTAATATAGATACGGTTGGAGCCTTATCAAGATATACTACATGACAACCATGTGAGAATGCTAAAAGAAGGCCTATAGTACACTCATAGGTATGTGCCAATGGAAGTACTGAAAGGAAAATATCCTCAGGATAGACCATAAACAGCTTATCAATCATCTCAAGCTGAGAACAGAGATTGTAATGTGTAAGCATTACACCCTTCGGCTGAGAGGTAGTACCAGAAGTATAGATGATTGCCGCCAAATCATCAGGCTCCGGGATGCGTGTAGTTCCCTTTCCCCCTTTAACATTCTGAGCGATTATACCCAGATTCTTAGTTCTCACTACAAGATTCAACTTATCTGCAGTATCCTTTGAAAGCTTCGAGAAGAGTTTATCAGATACAAACAGAGCTTTAGTATCTGAGTGCTCAACAATACGGTCAATATCCTCTGATGTAAAATCAGGCATAATTGGCACAACTACATATCCTGCAGATGTAATAGCAAAATATGCTACACCCCAGTTCGGAACACTACTACTTAAAATAGCAACACGATCTCCAGGATGAATATCAGCATCTGCCAACATTTGGTGAATCTGCTTTACTCTCTCTCCAACCTCACTATAGGTAACCTCAGCTCCTCTCCATAAAGAAAAGGCAGTTCGATTTGAAAAACTCTTCAAACTATGCTGAAGCGCCTCATACAATGTATTCACAATCATTCTCTAAATATTTAATTTACACTTACTTAGGGTCGTTATCTTATTGATAATCAATAAATAAAATCCATCCTCTTCTTTGCAAATGTAAGGTTTTTTCTATAAAAAACACTATTTTTGTGAAAAATATTACACCTATGTTAAGTTTACTTGTCATTAAGGATATTGCATCCAAATGTGGATTTGATCTGTGCGGAGTTGCAAAATGTCAAAATTTCACAACCGACAGGCTCTTTTTTGACAAGTGGATAGACAAAGGATATGCCGCAAATTTAGAGTATCTCAAACGGAACAGAGACAAACGTGCCGATGCTTCACAACTCGTTGAGGATGCAAAGAGTGTAATTGTATGTGCAGTATCATATAAAAATCGTTACTCTACAGGATATCACTCAAACTGTCATCAAAAGATTGCATCATACGCTCTTACTACCGACTATCACACGACAATTAAAGAGATGTTGCGCAATCTATTCTCTAAACTCAAACAAATATATCCGACTATTTCAGGACGTATCTTTGTAGATTCTGCTCCCATATTCGAGAAACGCTATGCTGTAGAGGCTGGATTGGGCTGGATTGGGAAACAATCGTTACTTATTACTCCGCAATTTGGCTCGTTTGTACTTTTAGGTGTTGCTGTAATTACAGACGAGTGTGATCAGTATGACGTACCTTTGAAGGTTAAAGGGTGTGGAGAATGCCGCAGATGTATTGATGCATGCCCAAATGGCGCTATCAAAGAGCGACACATAGACACTCGACTATGTATCTCTCGTGCAACAATAGAGAGTGAAGGCTCTGAGCAGATACCTCTACATGGATGGGTATTTGGTTGCGATGAGTGCCAAAGTTGCTGCCCATATAATACAAAAACTGAATTTGCTCGCAACTCACTCTTTACTCCAACATTCGACCCCGCAGAGATTGATTGGCACAAAATAAGCGAAGCAGAGTTTTCACTCCACTTCGCAACAACTCCTTTATCTCGCTCCTCCCTCAAGAGGATAGAGGAGAATCTAGGCTCTACTTATTCCCTCTAAATATCGCCATCGGCTCAACGATATGTGCCAATATAGTATGACCCAGACCTCGAATATATGAGTCATTTACCAGACTATATGCCCAACGACGAGATGTAAAGCGTCGATATTTACGTCTTAGCACGGTAAATAAGGACACCTTTTCTTCATCCTTACCAATATTTGAGTTTACAATATCTGCCAAAACTCTATTATATACATCATCCTCGCTACAACATAGCTCATGTGGCAAGTCAAAGCCAAGGCACTCATTACCTATACGGCACAGCACTGCTGAAAAGTCAGCCAACCCCATTCGAGCGACATCTGCAATCTCTCCATTAGCATTTTGAACTACAAAACACCAATCTATTATATGTCTTAGCGATATTCCCTCAAATTTAAAGTGGTTAGCAGCATGATACAAAACAAAGAGCGAATTAAACTTCACGCCTGCTACTTTAAGTCTTGACTCCTCAAAATATGGTTTAGACCCAGATAAAGAGTCTATCAAGTATTGATTCATCTCTACAGCGTCTTTAGAGAAATAACGCTTTATAAAGAGGCGATGACTCTCAATAGTAATGCCGTTTACAAAGAGTTCTGTATGCTTTTGAGAGATATGCTTTATCTTAGCACCGGATGCAACAATTGCATCATCTAACCTCTGAGCCTCTCCATTACAAGCATATATATCTATATCGCCACACTCTCTATGGTTTGGTATAGGATATAATCTACTAAGGCCAAGGCCTTTAAAAAGCACAGTATCTATACCTGCATCATTACAAATATCTGCAAGTTTGCGTGCAATGCGTTCCTGCTTGGCATACTTTTTTTCCACAGAATCGACAATAGACAACCAACGCAACTTCAGATGCCTCGGCATACTGACATTTACTTCTGGATACCTATCAATAATGGCGCTTATACCATCAAAAACAATCGCCGAAACCCCCTGCGCCTTAGCCGTATCATAAAGCTGTGGCCAATCGACTGCTGTCCAATCTATCTGCAGAGTGTGCTGTATATCAGCTTCACGATAGTGTAGCGCTAACCTAAGTAGTAGATATATGTATTTGTCCGTTGTCAAATATTAAAGTATATTAGCCTTGATTTGCTCCACAATATATTTCACATCTCCATCCGTCACGCAAGGACCTGCAGGTAGACACATTCCTCGTGCAAATAGTGTTTCACTAACACCATTGACATAGGCTGGATATGATGTGTAAACAGGCTGCTTATGCATAGGTTTCCATAATGGTCGAGACTCAATACCTGCAGCATCAAGAGCTACACGCATAGCCTCAACATTGATATTTGGCTCGCAATCAGTATGTAAGCTCTCTGCAGCGTGAGTAACACCTGCAGCACCCCCTACAGCACCCTGAACTACATTCCTGTAAGCATTCTCCTCTCCCTTAACCTTTAGGTCAGCATCAAGTAGAATGGTGCAGAGCCAGAAGTTACTATCATAACGCTCTGATGGATTTTCGTGCAGTGTAACACCCTTAACATCTGCAAGAAGCTCTCGATACAAAGCTTGAATATGTTTGTGATGAGCAATATGCTCCTCAGCCACAGTCATCTGTCCACGACCAATACCCGCACAGATATTAGACATTCTGTAGTTATAGCCAATCTTCTCGTGCTGATAGTATGGGTACCCCTCGCGAGCCTGTGTTGCGTAGAACATTATCTCCTTCTTTGTTTCATCATCTGGGCAAATAAGCGCACCGCCACCAGATGTAGTAATCATCTTATTACCATTGAACGAAAGTACTCCATAGCGACCAAAAGTACCGCAAACCTGACCATCGAACTTTGAACCAAAGCCCTCTGCTGCATCCTCCACAACAGGGATATCATACTTATCTGCTACAGCTATAATTTCATCTATCTTGGCTGGCATACCATACAGATACACTGGCACTATAGCCTTTGGCTTACGACCAGTCTTGGCAATACGATCTACAATAGCCTGCTCAAGTAGCTGTGGGTCCATATTCCACGTATCCTCCTCTGAATCTACAAAGATAGGTGTTGCCCCAAGATATGTAATCGGATTCGATGAAGCACAAAATGTAAAAGTCTGCACAATAACCTCATCGCCAGCACATACACCACAAGCAATGAGTGCGAGATGCACAGCTGCCGTACCTGCAGACAGAGCCACGACCTTTTTATTCTGACCAACAAAGGTTTCTAAGTCTGCCTCGAAACCATTTACATTAGGGCCCAATGGCACCACCCAATTAGTATCAAATGCCTCCTGTATAAATTTCTGTTCTTCGCCCGACATGTGAGCAAGACAAAGATAAATTCGCTTTGACATATCTAAACTCTATATTAATTCTCCATTATACATAACTCGCTTTCCCAATACTGTGCAGATAATCAACTTTATATCCATCCAGAACGACTGGTGGTCCAAATAGTATAGATTTATTCGTACCTTATCTGGGAAAATTACCTCGTCATTATATTTAACTGGATCGGATACCGAAGCCAGTATCTCCTCCTCATTTCTGTACTTCATTGACGCCGGACCAGTGATACCTGGACGCAACTTCAACACTCTTCTATCATCGCCCTTTAGCTGATCAGCATAGCCTGGCACATCTGGGCGAGGGCCAACAAAACTCATATCGCCAACAAGGACATTCCATAGCTCTGGAAGCTCATCAAGCTTGTACTTGCGCAACTTTGCCCCTAAAGGAGTAATGCGGTTCTCCCCCGCTACAGAGACCGAAGAGCCAGAATGCGAGACAATCATTGAACGGAACTTGTACATTGTAAACAACTTCCCGTTACGACCAACCCTATGCTGCTTAAAAATCACAGGGCCGCCAGGCATCTTTACACGTATAAGCGCCACAACAACAATCAGCACCGGCCACAAAAACATCAGCCCCACAAACGCCATAACCCTATCAAATAGGAACTTTAACATATTATTTTCTAGCAAACTTTCTAAAAACAAAACCTCTCAACTTATTTGGCATACATACTTGTAGCACAAATCGAAGTAGAATATTATAACTCATTCTGAAGAAGGATATCAGGCCTTTATCAAACATATACTTTTGGAGCTTAGACTCGCTCTTGAAATACTTCCAACCACCACGCCTAGCATACATATCCTTTCCTACACGAGCATAGCACAAAATATCAGGAAGATTAGCAAAAGTACAATTGTTTAGTGCCATTCTAATCCATAGATAGTAGTCCTCGTTATAATGCCAATCTAAATATCCACCAGCGTTTATCACCGCCTGTTTCTTAAACATGACAGTAATATGATTAAATGGACATCTACTCTTTAGGTAGCTATTAATATCTATATTATGTTCAGGAACATTTCTTACCCCAACAACATTATCTAAAGTTTCAACAAACTCACCCATATTTCCACCGACAATATCAACATCTGGATGCGTTTCCAAATACTCTATTTGCTTTGCGAATCTCTCAGGGATAGAATAATCATCACTATCCATACGAGCAACTATCGCATATTTAGCGGTCTCTATACCAACCTTAAGAGCATATCCCAGCCCTTTATTTTCTGAAAGTCGAATGATATTAAATAGTTGTGGACTATATTGAGCATACTCATCTATAACACTACTTATAGCCTGCGATACAGGGCCATCAACTACTACAACCACCTCATTTGGACAAAGAATCTGACCAACTGTTATACTATCAAACGCCTGCCTAATAAACTCCGGCTTATCATTTTTATATACAGAAGTAATAACCGAGAATTTCATACTTTTCACTAATACTCTCCAAAATCAACAGAAATACAATGCAAGCCCTGACGTTGCTCTACTGGCGGAAGTTTCATATAATCGCCAAACATTTGGGTTAGATATTCGTGATAATGTTCAGGAACAAAAAACTCTGTATCTTCAAATGGCATTCGCTTTGGTTTTCCGAATAAAGACCTTTTTACAATTGTATTTTTATATCTTGTGCGGCCATAGAATAGCCCCAAACATTCCGTTTCAGTGTCATTATATTTTTCAACTTGGTGCTTTACAAAGTCTCGTATAGCCTTTATTTTCAATGGATAAGCCAAGAACATCAAAATCTTCTTCCAGAAAGATGCGCTATTATACGATCGGCTTAACAACTGATAACATAAATAGTACTTTCCACAAGCATATTGCCAACGAGCAGCTAACTTACCTGGTGCTACATTATCCATTTTGAAGACATCTACAAAAATACCTCGTTTATCCTCGCCGGCATCGTAACCATCATATTCAACGAGTGTCGTTCCCTTTAATCTAATCTTGGAGAAACTCAACGGCCAGTCTTCAAAGCCAACCTGTAGGCTATATTTTTCCTTATTGAGTTGCTCTTGGCACACTTGAATAAAGCGTTGATAATTCTTATCATCCATAACGATATCCAGATCATCATCCCAAGGAATAAAGCCTTTATGACGAATTGCCCCTATAGCAGATCCGCCTAACAGATAGTATTCAATATTATTCTTGACACATAGAGCGTCAATATCTTTCATTATACCAAGAATAACTAGCTGTAGATGTCGTAATTCTGTCATAACTTATTTTTTATTTAAGTCTGTTTTAATCTGAGTAGTACTAATCTCTGGCGTACGTGGCAAGTATACAACTTCAACGCCCTCTTCCTCTAAAAAATCAAACTTGCCTTTCCAATCATCGCCCATCACAAACACGTCAATGTCATATTTATGAACATCAGTACGCTTTTGTTCCCAATTGGTTTCAGGGACAACTAAATCAACATAACGAATTGCCTCAACCATTGCTTTGCGTTGTTCATATGAGAAATAACACCTTTTTTGCTTCTCATTCCAATTAAACTCATCCGTAGAGACAACAACCACAAGGTAATCTCCCAACTCTTTCGCCCTGCGCAAGATGTTTATATGACCATAATGCAATAGGTCAAATGTTCCATAAGTAATTACTCGTTTCATATTTAATGTTATAATTTATTAATCAACGTTTTCAACTCTTTATGGAATGTAGCGGCAAGCATATTCCACCCATAATTTGATGCTAACAATCTCGCATTAGAGCTCTTTTCCGTAAACCTGTGTTTTTCTTGCAACATTCTCCTAAACGCAGAAACAACACTTTCTTTTTCTATTTCACAAGTCCAACCGGCGTCATATTCATCTACCTCCTCTAACATATTAGAGCCCCTTGTAATAAATACAGGCAGTCCATACGACAATGCTTCAATAAGCCCCATAGGGTGTCCCTCAAAACGCGAAGTAAGAAAAAATACATCAGCATTTAACAAAGCTTGTTGTTTTTCAACACCTCCTACACCTCTCTTGTGATTGACGACTATATCCCCAATGCTTTTTGTTCTAATTAACTCTGATACTTTTTCAACATCATAACGAGGTGGACCATAAATATCAAGGTTAAAATTTGCTTTTCTCAAATCCGCAGACAAGTCACTTATAGCATCAAATAAGATATCCAAACCCTTCTGAAATATATCCTGACGGCCAATAAATACGCCTTTAATTCCATCAGAGAACATTTCTTTATTGTTTTCTGGAATTACTACACCATTTGGTATAATAAACGATTTTATGTGATATTTTTTCTCCGACTGTATCTGCTCCTCTTTGGTCAGATACTGCACAGCAGTTGCTTTATATATAAAACGATCAAATAATAACCAATGAGCAACGCATTTCTTCAAACGCTTAAGCAATCCACCATTCATGAACGCAGTTTCTGTTAAAGAGCCACGAGGTATAATAATATATGGAATATTATTTTTGTATAACTCTCTTGCAAAAACTATATGCTCAACATAGTAAAAACCCTCAAAGATTACACAATCTGGACGATTAAACGGAATTGGTAGAACATTCAGTGCTATTCTACCTCCAAATTCCTTAATGTTATGGTACGCCGAGACTTGTTTCCAATGCTCTTGAAAAGCATCTTTTGTAAGATCCACCCACAACACATTGTCATACTGTTGCTGTGCCTTGACACTTGCCGGAACGCTCCAGTTAAGGCCTGCATCAATATTATTACTAAGATTTGAAATGTATAATAGGTTCATAAGACCGAAAATTATTATCAGAAAGTATTTTTTCTCTACTTAGCCAATTATGATTCTCGAATAAAGAAAAACCTAATAACAAAGCAGCAAACGTTGATACTTGATTGTACGACATTGAGAAAAATGTAGACAACATATAAATGATAAATATTGCCACACTTATATTTTTGTACACGTTATCACACATATAAGCACACTGCCGATAAAAGCATATCCAATAAATCATAAAAACTATCACTCCTAATATGCCTTGATTAATCAATATTTCCAACCAATCATTATGAGCATAATTAACTGCGATATCTAACGTAGCATCTGCACCTTTACCAAAAAACACCTGTAACACAGAAGTATCATATTTAAAACTATCTAACAATGTAGAGACAATTATTCCACGACCACTAGTATCGCCTTCCAATGTTTCGTTTACTCTTTCTTGAAAGTACTCACTTTTTTCATATAGATTGCCTATATATTGAGTAAAATATATAAAAACAAAAACACTCGACAACAACAGCAAAATCCTACTTGATATTTTAGAGTGTTTGAAGATTATATAAAGCATATACACTGACACTATAATACCGATTATTATTGCTCCTCGCTTCATGCACAATGCCACTAGGATCATAACGAATAATAGTAATGACAGAAATATAATCTTCTTTTCTTTAAACAACAACAAACCTGGCAGTAATGTTATTAATAAATATCCTATATTATTTGTAAATTCGCCTTCAACTTGGTCAGTTTCAACGACAATCGTAATGGATCGAACATAATAATACACAAAATAGACGGCCACAAAAATAAGGGCCCAAATTTTTACAGACTTTTCTGTTAAATAACCTTGTACAGCGAAATAGTAAAATGCATATATTGGTAGCAACGATCTCAGAATACTGACTATATATGAAGCATTGTTTATCTCTATATAAGATGCTTTTATGATATGCGTACCACCTAAAAGAATTGATGACACCCCATAGGCCACAAACATAACTAATAATAAATTCAACCCTTTCAGATAAATAGGCAACCTGCACTTATAATTAACCTTAACAAAATAATAGATAGACATAATAAGGTTAATACCTAGAGGTAGTTTAGAAACAAAAATATTTTCTTCTGGTAAAATTTCATACCTATGCAAGTTGTATACACACCACAAAATGATATATATATTACATATATTGAATAGCTTATTTGTTCTCATCTGGTTATATTTTACACATTTTTGCCGCAACCATAGTTGTAACACCCAACAGAAATCTGCTAACAAAGATAGTTAAAGCAGTTCCTACAAAACCATATCTATTAATAAGAGGCCATGCCAATAAGAATCCACAAAACGAACAACATATTGTAATTGTTCTCAACAATTGCTCTCTATTGTGTATTATCAAATAACAAGTCCCATATACAGTAGATACAGTGGTAAAAACAAGTGAAATAGATAAAATACGTATTACAACAACAGAATCTGCAAATTCACTAGACAAAAACACTTCAACAAGTAAAGGCGAAAATATATACAAAAGCACTGATAGAACAATAGAGACTACGATCATCAGTACCACAAACAACGAATGTTTCTCTGGCTTTCTAGATAAAAAAGGATAAAATACACGTGTAAACACTGTAACTATATTATATCCCAAACTATAAAATTTATTTGCCCCATCATAAACTCCCACCGCAGGATTCCCTTTAAAGCTACCAAGAAGTACTACTGAGAAACTATTATAAAGATTTGGTGCTAAGTTATTTATAAAAACGTCAACGCTACTTTTAATGGTTGAATAAATTTTATTTAGTGATGGTTTATACAACGAAACTCCCCATTTCTTAATAATTAATATTAATGACACAATACCACATATTATGTACCCTAACGATATAAACAATGGCTGCAAAATATAATCATCTTGGTCTTTTATAAACACGAAAACTGCAATTGTAAACAATAGTTTTATGAACACATTAAATATTGTTATGTATTTCATCTGTTCCATAGCTTGAAAAAACCAATCAGGGAAGAGTATGTGTCCCGGAATCATTAAGAAAGTTACTAGTATAGCTGCTCTATTTTCGTAAAAAGATGGTATTATCAGCATCAACAATATAAGAACAACAAAAGAGACAAACGCTAACGCACAACGCGCCCAAAGCACTTCTGAAAAAATATTTGAGATTTTTTCTAAACTATCCCTATGCTTTGCCACATCTCTAGTAGCTGTATAATTAAACCCCCAATCAGCAATCGTTTGTATCCAAACCATAATAGCCGCTGCAAAAGCAATTTTCCCGAAACCATCTGCACCTATCACTTTCGCCAAATACGGCATCGTAATAAGAGGGAACAGATAACTGGCGACTTGCAATACAGTAAGCCACATAAAATTGGTTAGCAGATTTCTTATTTCTCTATTTTGCAACACTTGGATAACTATTTAAACTCAAGAGGTCGCCCATTTTATTATCCCACTCTTTGGGGGCAAAAAAACCAAATCCAGAAGCTGGAAAAAATGTTATCTCACCAAAATAAACCTTTCCCATAACATTGTACAGATCTACCCTACAAAACGGGATATCTTTTGACAATGTTTCTGCAATATTGAGCATTAAACTATAGTTCTCAGGCATAGGTAAACTTATGGGTGGTGCTAAATCAATGTTTGGTTCTGTATATAATCCTGAAAATTGTTGATATTCCCAGTACTGGTTAAAGAAATAAATCTTTTCGTCTGTATTTCGGTCTTTTATTACTTGACAATATTTCACAGATCCTCGAAAACAATAGAACTTATAATCAACCAAGTCATTATTAGAAACTTCTGATAAAAAACATTCACACAATATTTTCTTCGGAACTCCCTTATATGGCCACTCCCTTAAAGTTGTGTAAATATCTTGTTCAAATGCTTTAACAAAACATTGCTGAATATCCTGTATGTTAATTTTTGATTTATCCCTACAAACAAAAACACCCGAACTTCCACCTCCGTGTGTTGTTTTCAACACAAACTGATTTGGTAGTTTGTCAAAATCTATATCATCTACAGAGTCCCATACGCCTATAGTAGGAATTATATATTCATCACCAATTATATTCGCTACATACTCCTTCACCGCATACTTATCCACCATCTGCGTATACTCTGGTCGGCGATTATACAACTTAAGCCATTGTATTTTTTCTGTAAATGTCTGCGGGTTGTCAAAATCCATCCAGTAACCCATCTCAAATCTAAAAAGCAATCTTAGATAAAGTTTATCGTCCTTAATAAGTGGTGATAATATTCTCAACAACTTTGACAAAATCAATCTCGGATGTCTAAAAAATGTTTTAATTGGTCTCATACAGTATTTACTCTACCCGTAAAACTCTTTGTACCACTGGGCGAAGGCGCGGAGGCCGGTGCGAAGTGGGGTGTGTGGTTTGAAGTTAAAGTCGCACTCAAGGGCGGTGGTGTCGGCGTAGGTTACTGGAACATCGCCTGGTTGCATAGCAACAAGTTCCTTATGGATCTCAAAGTCGTAATCCGCTGGCAAAACGCCTGCTGCGACAAGTTCCTGTTGCAGTATATCTACAAAATCCAAAAGGTTCTCTGGGCTACTATTACCAATGTTATAGACTGCATAAGGCGGCACTGGCAGACCATCATCTCCCTTACTACGAGCCGGTGCACAGTGCATAACTCGCTGTACGCCCTCAACTATATCATCAATGTATGTAAAGTCTCGACGGCAGTTGCCATAATTAAATATCTTGATTGTCTCGCCACGGCGCAACTTATCTGTAAAGCCAAAGTATGCCATATCGGGGCGACCCGCAGGGCCATAGACCGTAAAGAATCGTAAGCCCGTAGATGGGATATCATAAAGTTTACTATAAGCATGAGCCATCAGCTCATTGCTCTTCTTGGTCGCCGCATAGAGGCTTACTGGATTATCTACCTTATCGTCCGTAGAGTAAGGCACCTTCTTATTGCTACCATAAACCGACGATGAAGAGGCATAGACAAGGTGTTCTACCCCCTTTGCGCCATTGTCGTAACTATGGCGGCAGGCCTCAAGAATGTTATAAAATCCGATGATATTACTCTCTATATATGCATCGGGATTTGTTATCGAATATCGCACTCCTGCCTGAGCTGCCAGGTTGACCACGACATCAAACTGATGCTCTGCAAATAGGTTATCAACAAGGGCTCTATCTGCAATATTTCCACGAACAAACAACCATTGATTTTGTGGATATTTTATCGCCACAGAAGCCAACCGAGAAAGTCGATACTCCTTAATTGCAGGGTCATAATAGTCATTCAAACTATCAAGTCCAACTACAAAAATATCATTTTCTGTTGAGAGTAGCCTCTCGACAAGATTTGCCCCTATAAAACCTGCAGCTCCTGTTATAAGAATCCTCTGCATAATTTAGTCTCTTCTGAAAATATCACGAGTATATACCTTCTCAGCAACATCATCCAAACAACTATCGTAGCGATTGGCTATAATTGCCTGCGAGAGAGATTTAAACTCGTTTAGATCATTCACTATGCGGCTACCGAAGAAGGTTGTGCCATTTTCAAGCGACGGTTCATAGATGATAACCTCTGCGCCCTTTGCCTTAATACGTTTCATCACGCCCTGAATAGAGGACTGACGGAAATTATCAGAGCCGGTCTTCATGGTAAGACGATAGACTCCAATTGTGCAAGTTTGCTCCTGAGAAGCATCATAAGAGCTATTATCGTTATAATAGCCTGCCATTGTAAGTACCCTATCTGCAATAAAATCTTTACGAGTTCTATTACTCTCGACAATTGCCGACATCATATTCTGCGGCACATCCTGATAGTTGGCAAGAAGTTGCTTGGTATCTTTTGGCAGACAATAACCGCCATAGCCGAAAGATGGGTTATTATAGTGCGTACCAATGCGAGGATCAAGTCCCACTCCATTAATGATTGCTTGGGTATCAAGGCCCTTCATCTCAGCATAAGTATCAAGTTCATTAAAGTAGCTTACACGTAGAGCCAGATATGTATTAGCAAATAATTTCACTGCCTCAGCCTCTGTAAGACCCATAAAGAGCAATTCAACATCCTGTTTCTCAGCTCCTTGCTTAAGCAAACCTGCAAATATGCGGGCTGCACTATCCAAACGTTCATCTCCCTCAGGACGTCCTACGATAATTCTACTCGGATAGAGATTGTCATACAGAGCTTTACTCTCTCTTAAGAACTCTGGCGAAAAGAGTATATTTTTACTACCTGTCTTAGCACGAATCTGCTCAGTAAAGCCAACAGGGATAGTACTCTTGATAACCATAATTGCCTTCGGGTTATACTTCATTACAAGCTCTATCACACTCTCTACAGCCGAAGTATCAAAGAAATTTCTCTTGCTATCATAGTTAGTAGGAGTTGCAATAATCACATAATCCGCATCAGAATATGCACCCTGAGCATCAAGCGTTGCTACGAGATTGAGTGTTTTCTCGGCAAAGAATTTCTCAATATACTCATCCTGGATAGGAGATTGTCGGCGATTAATCATATCTACCCTTTCAGGCACAATATCCACAGCCACAACCTCATTATGTTGAGCAAGAAGTGTTGCCATACTCAAACCAACATAACCTGTACCTGCTACTGCTATCTTCATAATATCTGTCTGTTATTTAATTTCTTCTAAAAGCTCTCTATCTATCTTCGGGGTTGCGACTGCTGTTACGCCCTCTATTTTCACAACCACACGACGCTCACGAGCTCCGGCAACCTTTATCAATACGCCCTCTGCTCCTGCAAATAGTCCACCTATAACTCGTACCCTTGTTCCAAGTCTCAAATCAACACTATCTGGCGCCAAGAGCATCAACCTCTCATCCTCCGTACCCGTTACAAGCATAAAGCTACGCATCTGTTCCAATGGAACCTTCATAACCTGACGTACACTATCCTGAACATGCATTACATAGCGTAGATATGGTAACTCAAACTGCTTTATAGCATCCAAAGTATCCCTATCCGAGAATACGAAGATATAATTGTGGACAAGTGCCTTTCTCTGCAACTTATTGATACCACTTGAGAGTCTTGTGCGATTTAAGCGTGTAGGAACAAAACTTACAATTCCCAACTCGTCAAAACGACGTTTGGCTATCAACTCACGTTGATAGGTAACACGCATCACATACCACTCAAGAGTTTTATTTTCACTCTCCAAATGGCTGTTAACATCGATGCTTTGTTGAGAATTGAACATAATTCGGGGACATTGACAACCATACAATACAATGATTATCAATCAGTTACGTCATTATAAAACAAAAACTGACGAAATCCTGATTACAAAAAAGTCTCTCAAAACTCCATTAGTTGTCGCAAATGTAATAAAATTAAGCGTAAAGAGCAACCGTTTTCCGCTTTTTTCAACCAATCGGGATTAGTTCCACACAAAACACGCCTTTTTTACGCACTAAAACATCAAAGCCAACACGTCGAGAGTTACGATTGGAGGCATCATATTCATGAGGTGGATCATTAGAGAGCACAAATGGCGTGGTACCATTAGGAGTTACAGCTCTAAGGAGTATAGATTTCCCTTGTTGTGTAAGTTTAACTTCACGGTTATTTACTATCTCCACATCAGCCTCAGTACACATAGTCCAACGAGCAATAGTAGGTTGTACAGCACGTAATGAGTCAATCACACAGACTGCTCCAGTATCATTTATCGTAATTGTTCTACTTGCCTTAGAGAACTCTTCAAATAGTGATGAAAGGTCAAATGTCGCACCGTGGCAATCTTTTGTATCGTATGTTGCAACCATTGTAGCCTTGCCAGCAACAAGATGCTTACGGTCTTTTACTGTCAATGTAGAATGAGAGGAACTGCCTATTCTGAAGACATCCCAGCGCTGCGAGCCCTCCTTCATATTCCACAAATCAACACCCTTACTCTCAAGCGAATAGTAGTTCTGCGAGCCCAAATCTATACTCCAACGCACACCACCCCACTCGTAGATAAAACTACCAGCATCCATATGACCGTGAGGCAGTGATGCAGACCCTCCTTTGGCAGCCAAATAGGTATCAGTTCTCTTATTCCATCCTCGACGATAAGCAAATAGAGGTTGTTCCCCTTGCCCAACAAAAAAGCTAGACCTCAGAGGCTCTATATTATTCAAATCACATCGGGACAAAAAGAACATTCCCACAGGCAACAATCTCCTCTCCTCAACACGAATTATATCCCCTTCAAGGCTACTCCAATCACTATATATATACCCCATATCGCCACTCTCCAAAGCAAACCAACCAAGAAGTGGATTCTGGGTTCTTCTCCCTGTTGCACCATTATCCGAATAGTTAAATTTACCACCTGTTGGTGTTATCATAAAATTAACATACTGAGCAGATTGCAAGAATCCTTCACTCTTTTCCAAACCAAAACTATCCCCAAGAGCACTTCGCAAACCTTCAATCATCAACACCTCAAACCAAGTACCATAACTCCAATAGCTACTACCCTCCACATAGACTCCGTCTGGAGCATAAGATGCCATTGCTATTGGATTTGACAAAAGCGACTTTTCGACTATTTTTAAAGCTTTATCAGGGGCAACGTCAGAGATAGCCAGCGCTCCTAACACCATACCGCAATTACAGACTTGATTCCAATTATTATTGCGTTTATAGAACCACATTTGACTCTCCTTCTCTGCCCCATACAGTCCATTATCAAGAATTGCAGACGAGATAGTCTCTTGACTTTTAGCTGGCAGATAATCATAGAGCCAATCATACCCCAAAGCCAAAGCTACCGACATCTCTGCCACATCAAGAAAATGGGAGGGATTCCAATCATCGAACTGTGCAGCTGCAAGCATCTCTTTTTCTGCACGTTGCGCAAAAGTTCGATTCTCTGTCATAAAGTATGCATAACTACAAAATAGCACTCTTTCTAACACTGCACGACTCACAGAGAGTAGTCTTTTCCCCTGTTTTTCATACCTCACAACAGGCATCTCAAGCATCTGCTCAGCACGATTAAGAATATAGTCATTTAACCTCTCCATCTGCACAGAAGTATCTACCGTTTGCCTTAGTCTGACAACATCTTCAGCCGATATAATCAAACGAGGATGAGGCTTTGGAGATATGAATTGTTTCTCTGATAATTGCTGTGCTTGAAGCGGAAATACAATAACGGCTATAAGGAGTGTAAAAAATAACCTATTCATTATGTCATACTTTTACAACAAAAGTAGTAAATTTGTGCCAATTTGTCAACCATTCTGCCAAAGTTGACACAAAAAGATCTTTGGCACAGCTATTGAACGACAAAGATGCAAAACAGAAAATTTAACCAAAAAAATAGAGAATTATGATTAAACCATTATCAGACAGAGTTCTCATTCTGCCAAATCCAGCAGAGGAGATAACAGCCGGAGGTCTTATTATTCCGGATACAGCAAAAGAAAAACCACTTGCAGGCAAGATTATCGCAGCAGGTCCAGGAACAAAAGACGTTACAATGGAGGTTAAGGTGGGCGACCAGGTTCTGTATGGCAAATATTCAGGTACAGAGATAAACCATGAGGGTACAACCTATATCATCATGAAGCAGTCAGAGATTCTGGCAGTTGTTGAATAAGAGGATTAAGCAATAGGGAAATAGACAAACCCGTTTTGATTTTAGGTTGAATTTTACAACGCTCGCCGAATGTCGAGGCGATGGGACATACTAAGGTGTATTTTCCATTGACGAGAACAAGGTAGCGGCAGTAAAAACCACATAAAATCGAAACCAAAATTAAAGAGATAAGTTATTATGGCAAAAGAAATTAAATACAATATTGAGGCACGCGACCTTCTTAAAGAGGGTGTAGATGCGTTGGCAAATGCAGTAAAAGTAACTTTAGGTCCTAAGGGTCGCAATGTTATTATCGACCGCAAGTTTGGTGCTCCACAAGTAACAAAGGATGGTGTTACAGTGGCAAAAGAGGTTGAACTTGAGGATTCATTTGCAAATATGGGTGCACAGATGGTGCGTGAGGTAGCATCAAAGACTAACGACGATGCAGGAGATGGAACAACAACTGCAACCGTCCTTGCACAGGCTATTATCAGTGTAGGTCTTAAGAATGTTACTGCGGGTGCCAATCCAATGGACATCAAGCGTGGTATCGACAAGGCTGTAGCTACGGTTGTTGAGTCTCTTCGTTCTCAGTCTCAAGAGGTTGGCTCTGACAATGCAAAAATTGAGCAGGTAGCAACAATCTCTGCAAATAACGACAACGCTATCGGTAAACTCATCGCACAAGCTATGGAGAAGGTCAACAACGAGGGCGTGATTACCGTAGAGGAGGCAAAGGGCACTGATACCCATGTAGAGGTTGTTGAGGGTATGCAGTTTGACCGCGGATATATCTCTCCTTATTTTATGACCGACACAGAAAAAATGCTCGCAGAGCTTGACAAACCATATATTCTTCTGACAGACAAGAAGATTTCAACGATGAAGGAGCTTATGGGTATTCTTGAGCCTGTAGCACAAAGTGGTCGCAGTCTGCTTGTCATCGCTGAGGATGTTGACGGCGAGGCTCTCTCTGCTCTTGTAGTAAACCGCCTGCGTGGCACACTGAAGATTGCTGCTTGTAAAGCTCCAGGCTTCGGAGATCGTCGCAAAGAGATGCTTGAGGATATTGCAATCCTTACAGGTGCAACAGTTATCTCAACAGATAAGGGTATGAAAATTGAGGATGCAACACTTGCAATGCTTGGCTGCGCAGAGAAGGTTACCCTTACAAAAGAGAATACAACAATCGTTGACGGCTGCGGCGACAAAGAGGCTATCAAAGCCCGTGTAGCTCAAATCCGTGCCGCTATTGAGGTCTCTAAGTCTGATTACGACCGTGAGAAACTCCAGGAGCGTCTTGCAAAACTTGCTGGTGGCGTAGCAGTACTCTATGTAGGTGCTGCAACTGAAGTAGAGATGAAGGAGAAGAAGGACCGTGTAGATGATGCTCTTGCAGCTACTCGTGCAGCTGTAGAGGAGGGTATTGTTCCTGGTGGTGGCGTAGCTTATATCCGTGCAACTGCATCTCTTGAAGGAATGAAGGGTGAGAACGACGACCAGACAACAGGTATTCAAATTGTTAAGCGTGCTATTGAGGAGCCACTTCGTCAGATTGTATCAAATGCAGGCGGTGAGGGTTCTGTAGTTGTAAATAAGGTTCGTGAGGGCGAGGGCGCATTTGGCTACAACGCTCGTGATGATAGATATGAGGATATGCTTGCAGCCGGTATTATAGATCCTACAAAGGTCTCTCGTGTTGCCCTTGAGAATGCTGCTTCTATCGCATCCATGTTCCTTACCACAGAGTGCGTTCTTGCTGAGAAGAAGTCTGACCAGCCACTCCCTGCAATGCCTGCAGGCGGTATGGGCGGCATGATGTAAAAAAGTGGCAGTTCAATACTGCCACTTTTTTTTGCCATTGGCCACTGACCATTAGAGAGCAAAGAGGAAAGAGATCTTCTTAAACGCCCTAATCTCCTTAAACTTCTTAATTTCATTAATAAGAATAAACCTGTCAAAAATTAGTTGTGTAGTTACAACGCTCAATGCGATTGGAGACAATGGGCAGTACCTCTGTACAGCCCATTGCTGACACATTGCGTTAGCGGAAGTAAATGCACTACAATCACGACAAAATATCAATATTTCTTTTAGAAATATTTGCAGATAACAACTATTTGTGCTATATTTGCAGTGTGAATAAAGGAAAGGGGACGAGACGGTCCCCTTATTTTGTGCATAAGGGGAAACGAATAAATATATAAAGCAATGGATATCAGCAAGTTAATAGAGATAGTCGAGACACACTTGGAGGGAAGCGATGTTTTTGTAGTAGAGTGTACATGTACACCTTCAAACGAAATATCACTTATTTTGGATGCAGATAGCAGAGTTTCAATTGACACCTGCGTTGCCATTTCACGTGCCGTAGATGCAGTTTTCGACAGAGATGTTGAGGATTTTTCACTTACAGTCTCATCGGCCGGTATTGGCGAGCCACTAAAGTTGCTACGTCAATATCAGAAGATTGTAGGTTCCCCTATTGAGGTACTCCTTAAGGATGGTGTTAAAATTTTAGCAACTTTAGATCAGGCATCCGAGCAGGGCATTACAATCTCTTATGACGAGAAGGTGGCAGTAGAGGGCAAGAAGCGTAAAGAGCTTCAGCACACAGTAAGAACACTTGCTTTTGATGATATTAAGAGTGCAAAAGAATATTTAGATTACAAATAATATAAAAACAAAGAAGCAATGAACAATTTGAATCTTATCAGCAACTTTGCAGAGTTCAAAGAGCTGAAGAACATCGACAAGGCGACAATGATTGGCGTACTGGAGGATGTTTTCCGCCATGCACTACAGAAGCAGTACGGCACAGATGAGAATTTCGATGTGATTATCAATGCCGACAAGGGCGACCTTGAGATTTGGCGCAACCGTACTGTTGTTGCCGACGACGAACTTGAGGATGACGTACGTGAAATTTCACTATCTCAGATTCAGGCAATTGACCCATCTTATGAGGTAGGCGACGAGTACACTGATTCTATCACCTTTGAGTCTTTTGGTCGTCGTGCTGTTCTCTCTCTTCGTCAGAACTTGGCATCAAGAATTCTCGATTTAGAGAAGGCTACTCTCTATGAGAAGTATCGCGACCGTGTAGGTGAGATTATCACAGGTGAGATTTATCAGGTATGGAAGAAGGAAGTTCTTATCCTTGACGACGAAGAGAACGAACTTATCCTGCCTCGTGCTGAGCAAATTCCTGGCGAATTCTACCACAAGGGCGACACCCTCAAGGCTATCGTTAAGAGTGTTGAGATGAACAACAATCAGCCTAAGATTATCCTTTCTCGTACAGCAAACCAATTCCTTGAGCGTCTCTTTGAGGCTGAGGTTCCTGAGATTTACGACGGGCTTATTACTATCAAGAAGATTGCCCGCATCCCTGGCGAGAGAGCTAAGGTTGCCGTTGAATCTTATGATGATCGCATTGATCCTGTAGGTTCATGTGTAGGTATGAAGGGTTCTCGTATATACACCATCGTAAAGGAGCTACACAACGAGAACATTGATGTAATCAGCTATACATCTAACACTAAGCTACTCATTCAGCGTGCTCTTAACCCTGCTAAGGCTACTGAGATTATTATCGACGAGGAGCGTCAGACAGCATCCGTATATCTCGACCCTGATCAGGTATCACTTGCTATTGGTAAGGGTGGTTTGAATATCCGTCTTTCAAAGATGTTGACAGGTTACAATATTGATGTATATCGCAACATCGAAGGTGGTGATATTCCTCTCTCTGAGTTTGCTGACGTTATTGAGTCTTGGCAGATTGAGGCTCTCTCTGCAGTAGGTTTGGACCGAGCTAAATCAGTCCTTGCGCTCAGCGCTGAGGAGATTGCCGAGCGTGCCGATTTGGAGGTTGAGCAGGCAGAAGAGATTATTGCCATCCTCCAGAATGAGATTGAGCAGACAGAGGAGTAATCCGTTCCCCAAATCCGGTTACGAGATTTTCGTAACACATAGAGTAATAACTCTACACACATTGTTAAACGAAAAAAGGAGAAATAATATATGGAGAACGACAAAAAATTACGACTCATTCAAGTTGCAAAGGAGTTTAAAGTGGGACTTAGTACACTGACTGACTTTTTGCACAAGAAGGGTGTAGCTGTTGATGCATCACCCAACACACAGATAAATAGCGAAGTCTATGCTCTTGTAGAGAAGGAGTTCGGTGCAAACCGTTCTGCAACCTCTGCTCGAGATAGCATTCGTGAAAAAATATCTACAAAGCAGGCTACCATATCTATTGAGGAGCCTAAGCCTCAGCCTAAGCGCAACATCGAGGTTAAGGAGGAGATTGCTCAGCAACCTCGTATCTTAGGCAAAGTTGAACTTGACAAGAAAGGCAATATCATTAAGCCTAAACAGGAGCCTAAACCAGCACCTGCTCCACAACCAAAGGTTGAGCAAAAGCATCAGCCAAAGGTAGAGCAGCCTAAGCAAGAGATAAAACCTGCAGCACCTAAGCAGCAACCACAGCCTATTAAGGAGGAGGATAGAGAGTCTGCTCAATTTAAGCCAACAGAGGCTCCTACGCTCTCAGGTCCTCAGATTTTGGGTAAGATTGATGTTTCAGGCATGGTCCCTGGTGGAAAGCATCGTCGTAAGAGAATAGACAAGGAGAAGATTGATATTACCCGTCAGGCTGCTCCTGCTCAGAATAACAAGAAGAACAAGGGCGAGCACAAGGGTAACAATAACAACAACCAACCACAGCAACCACAGGGTGGTGGTAAGAAGAATAAGCACAACAAGCCACAACCAAAACCTATAATTCGTCCGGAGGTATCTGACGAGGAGGTTTCAAAGCAGGTAAAGGACACTTTGGCTCGTCTTACTGCTAAGGGTGCTAAGAATAAGGGTGCAAAGTATCGTAAGGAGAAGCGTGATGAGGTTCGTGAAAGAATGAACGAGGCTGTAGAGCGCGAGGAGATGGAGCGCAAAGTACTTAAGGTTACAGAGTTTGTAACAGTAAGTGAGTTGGCGACAATGATGAATGTATCTCCAATGGAGGTTATTTCAGCATGTATGAACCTCGGCCTTATGGTATCTATTAACCAACGACTTGATGCAGAAGCTCTTGTTGTAGTGGCAGAGGAGTTTGGTTTTACAACAGAGTTTGTATCCGTAGAGATTCAGGAGGCTATTGGCGACGATGAGGTTGACGAAGCTGAGGACTTGCTCCCACGTCCGCCAATTGTAACAGTAATGGGACACGTTGACCACGGTAAGACATCACTTTTGGACAATATTCGTAAGACTAACGTTATTGCCGGTGAGGCTGGCGGTATTACTCAGCATATTGGTGCATACTCAGTAGAGTTGAATGGCCAGAAGATTACCTTCCTCGATACCCCTGGACACGAGGCCTTTACAGCGATGCGTGCACGTGGTGCTAAGATTACCGACGTAGCAATTATCATCGTTGCGGCTGACGACAGCGTGATGCCACAGACTATCGAGGCTATCAACCACGCACAAGCAGCCGGCGTACCTATGGTATTTGCTATCAACAAGATTGATAAGCCTGCTGCGAATGTTGAGCGTATCAAAGAGCAGTTGGCAAATATGAACTACCTCGTTGAGGATTGGGGTGGCAAGTACCAGAGTCAGGATGTTTCAGCTAAGCAGGGACTAAACCTTGACAAACTCCTTGAGAAGGTACTTCTTGAGGCTGAGCTTCTCGATTTGAAGGCTAACCCTAACAAACGTGCCAAGGGTGCAGTTATCGAATCAACTCTCGACAAGGGCCGTGGTTATGTAGCTACAGTTCTTGTTCAGGATGGTACTCTGCGTATTGGCGATGTAGTTCTCTCTGGCACATATACCGGTCGTGTGAAAGCTATGTTTGACGAGAACGGTAAGAAGGTTACCGAGGCAGGACCTGCAACACCTGTACAGTTGCTCGGTCTTAATGGTGCACCACAGGCAGGAGACTCTTTCAACGTTATGGAGGATGACCGTTCAGCTCGTGAGGTAGCCAATAAGCGTGAACAGTTACAGCGTATGCAGGGTCTGATGACTCAGAAGCATGTAACTCTCGACGAGATTGGTCGCCGTATTGCTATCGGCTCATTCAAGGAACTCAATATTATCGTTAAGGGTGATGTGGACGGCTCTGTAGAGGCTATGTCAGGCTCTCTGATTAAGCTCTCTAAGGAGACTGTTCAGGTAAATGTAATCCACTCAGCTGTAGGACAGATTTCAGAGAGCGACGTATTGCTTGCAACAGCATCAAATGCAATTATTGTCGGTTTCCAGGTTCGTCCATCAGCGGCAGCTCGTCGTCTTGCTGAGAAAGAAGAGATTGAAATCCGTCTCTACTCTATCATCTACGACGCCATCAACGAGATTAAAGACGCTATCGAGGGTATGCTTGAGCCTGTCATGAAGGAGGAGATTGTCTGCTCTGTTGAAGTACTTGAGACCTTCAAGATATCAAAGGTAGGTACTATTGCCGGAGGTATTGTACGAGAGGGTAAGATTCAGCGTAACACCCCTATTCGTGTAATCCGTGATGGTATTGTTATCCATACAGGTCGTCTGGGTTCTCTCAAGCGATTCAAGGATGATGTAAAAGAGGTACTTACAGGCCACGATTGCGGACTTAATATCGAGTCTTACAACGACATTAAGATTGGCGATATTATCGAGGGTTACGAGCAAGTAGAGGTTAAGCGCAAGTAGCGCAACCTCTACCCAGACAGATGTTAATTCTTAAATCACTATAATAGAATAGAAACCTTAAAATTAAAAAGCGATGATTAAATTTGTAACAGCAGAAGAGGCTGTAAAAGTAATCAAGTCTGGTGATCACATTCACCTTAGTTCAGTTGCATCGGCACCTCAGTGCCTTATTAAAGCTATGTGCGAGCGTGGTCGTGCAGGAGAGCTTAAGGATGTACATATCCACCACCTTCACACAGAGGGTCCTGCTCCTTATGCAGATCCTGAGTTTGAGGGTGTATTCCAGCTCGACTCTTTCTTTGTAGGCGGCAATGTTCGTAAGGTAACTCAGAGTGGTTATGCTGACTATATTCCAATCTTCCTTAGCGAGACTCAGAAGCTATACCGTTCTGGTGCAGTACCTTGTAATGTAGCTATGATTCAGGTTTCAACTCCTGACAAGCACGGATATGTATCTCTTGGTACATCTGTAGATGCTACCCTTGCAGCTGTTGAGTGTGCAGAGCATGTTATTGCTGTTGTGAACAAGTATGTTCCACGTGCATTTGGTGATGCAATGATTCACTGCTCGCAGATTGAGTACTTCGTACAGGACGACCAGCCACTTGAGGAGGCTCACTTCGCAGAGCCTAACGAGGTAGAGACTAAAATTGGTAACCTCTGTGCAGGTCTTATCGAGGATGGTGCAACACTTCAGATGGGTATCGGTGCTATCCCTAACGCTGTACTTGCTCAGCTCGGAAACCATAAGAACCTCGGTGTTCATACCGAAATGTTTGCAGACGGTGTACTCCCTCTTGTAGAGAAGGGCGTAATCAATGGTGCTGCTAAGAATATTGACAAGGGTAAGATGGTATCTACTTTCCTTATGGGTTCTCAGAAGGTTTATGACTTCATCGATGACAACCCAGGCGTACTGATGATGGACGTAGGTTATACTAATGATCCATATATCATCTCTAAGAACGACAAGGTAACTGCTATCAACTCAGCTCTTCAGGTTGACCTCACAGGTCAGGTATGTGCAGACTCTCTTGGTCGCAAGTTCTACTCTGGCGTAGGTGGTCAAATTGACTTCATCTATGGTGCATCTCTTTCAAAGGGTGGTAAAGCTATTATCGCTATGCCTTCTATCACAAACAAGGGCGTTTCTAAGATTTCAGACGTTCTTACAGAGGGTGCAGGTGTAGTTACGACTCGTAACCACATCCACTGGTTCGTAACTGAGAACGGTGCTGTTGACCTCTATGGCAAGAGCCTTCAGGAGCGTGCTCGCCTTATCATCTCTGTTGCTCACCCTTCTGCTCAGGAGGCACTTGATGAGGCTGCATTCAACCGCTATGGTTCTCACCACCACTATATTAAAAGCTATATGAAGAAATAAGCATTTCCTCATATAATCACAAAGACCTTCCAATCGGGAGGTCTTTGTTGCTTTAATATAGTGATGGCAAAAAATTGATTTTAAGAAAGTAGTTACAACTACTAACAAAAATACCCGCAATGGATAGTACTATACATCGCATTGCGGGCGTTTAGGAATGTAGCAAAGTAGTACACTATAATAATTACCTTTTGTTGTCAAAATGTGTTAGAGATGGTGCATCGTAAAAAAGTTCAGTCGCAGATAGTACAAGACGTACAGCCGCGACTGAAATTTAATCGATGTGCCATATATGGCACATTTTGACAACAAAATTAGAAGTAGCCTACAGTATTATCCTCAACCTCTGCAAGCTCCTGAACTGCGTAGAAAGCACGGCCAGCTGACTGCTCTGCTGTTGCCTGAGCCTTAACCTTCTCAGCCTCAACAGTCTGAGCCTCCTCTGCAGGAGTTACAGTATCAGTTACAAGAACATAGACACCGCTTGCACCCTTAATTGGAGCAGAAATCTTACCTGGCTCAAGAGATGCGATAGCACCAAGAACACGTGGCTCTACACCAACTCCAGGGATATAGTAAGCATCATACTTAACATTCTCAAATGTCTTAACATCAGAACCAGCTGCAGTAGCTACCTCCTCAAGAGTTGCACCTGACATCTTAGCTGCAATCTGCTCGAACTTCTTCTCACGGAGAAGAGTATTCTTAATCTGAGCAGCAACCTCGTTTACTGTACGATACTCGTTGTCATTAATAGCAGTAAGAGTTGCGATTACATAGTGGTTGTTATCAAGCTTAATAAGCTCTGAAACATCACCAACCTCTGCCTTGTTTGCCCAGAATACAACCTCAAGAGAGTGGCCATCGATACCACGAACACTACGAGCAGCCTTCTCAATAGTAGCTGTACGAGATGACTGAGCCTGTGCTGTTACAGTTGCATCGAAACCATCATTCTTTGCATTTACAGCGAAGAGGCTTGCAGCATTGTGTACATTACGCTGAGTCTGCTGAGATGCAACCTCTGGGTATGTCAAAGATGCAACCTTATAGTGCTTCTGGATAGCTGATGTAGCCTCAACCTTGATAATCTGAATGACATTGCCCATTGCAATCTTTACTACATCACCCTTCTTCTTACCATTCAATGCATCTGCAAACTCAGGAGCAAGGCTTGAGTAAGTAATCTCACCAATCTTACCACCTTCTGCTGCAGTCTCTGCCAAAGAGTGCTGAGCTGCAAGAGCTGCGAAGTCGCCCTTCTTTGCAACTGTTACAAGGCTATCTGCAAGCTCTGTATCTGTATAGTTAAGAACAATATGGCTCAAAGTGTACTTCTCAGGAACATTACGAACCTCTACTACACGTGATGCAATCCACTCGTTTGCCACAAGAGCCGGACCAAACATCTTACCCTTTGTAAGAGCAGCAGACTCATCAGCTGACATCTGAGCTGCAGTAATATAGTTCTGAGCGATAGAAGCATGACGATTCTCACGAGAGAAGCCCTTCAAATCCTCAACTGCTGCGAACTCATCTGCTGCTGCCTTTGCCTCAGCTGCAACTGCAGCCTTATCCTCCTCAGTTGCAACAACCTCATACTCTACAAAAGAGATTGTACGATAAGGAGTCTGCTTGTACTGAGCCTTATTAGCCTTGTAATAAGCCTGAATCTCACTATCTGAAACAGTTACAAGAGAGTCTGCTACAGTGTTATAGCGGCTAATTACATAACGACCGTTATAGGTATTGTTTGCTGCCTTAACACCACGCTCAATCTCAAGAGCATTTGCATAAGCACCCTTCTGAACAAGCGCCTGATACTTCATCATCGCACGGTCCAAATCTGCCTGCTTGCTTATAAGAGACCAAAGTCTCTGAGCCTGTGGATTACCCTCTACCTGTGAAAGGAAAGCTGTAATAGCCTCAGTGCTATACTCACCGGTCTGAGGATTGCCAAATGCACTCATAAATACATTGCTTGCACGCTCACCACGAACCATAGCCTTGTGCTCTGCCTCTCCTACTGTAAGACCAAGTTTCTCAAAACCAGGTGTAAATACATGATTTGAAATAAGGGTCTGCCAAGTGCTTGTAAGCAACTGCTGTGTCTGCTCGTCAGTTGAAACCTCGCCCATCTGAGCTTTTACATCATCATAAGCTGCAAGGAACTCAGAATAGTGAATGTCCTCACCTGCAATTGAGCCGACCTCTGGGTCATTGCCCGAAAATCCCATCTCTGTCTTTAGAGAGAAGATAAAAGCCAAAAGTGCACCTGCAATAACTACAGAAAGCAGGATGCCAAATTTGGTTCTCAAAGTATTCAAACTTACCATATCAAAATATTTTTGTAATTAAATTTCAAACAGTCTTTTATTGTTATTCAAGCAACTTGCAAATGTAATAATTTTATTCTAATTATTCACCTTTTTGCGCTATTTTTTAACACATTGCACTCTTGCAAGTTCTATTCGAGAACGGGTTGTCCGCAAAATCTTTATTTTAAGGCCATCAAACTCCATCTGAGTACCCGCCGTTGGCAGCTCCTCATAGCGTGAAATGATATAACCGGCCAGAGTATCATATTCATCGCTCTCTGCTATATTAAGGCCATATTTATCATTCAGATAATCAACCTCTAAGCGACAAGAGAATACATACTCGCCATCTCCGACCTCTTTTTCTACAAGCTCTTCAACATCATGCTCATCCTCAATTTCTCCGAAGATTTGCTCTAATACATCCTCCAACGAGATAATACCTGCGGTGCCTCCAAACTCATCAATCACCACGGCAATATTACTCTTCTGCTTAATAAACTGTGTAAGCATCTCTTGTAGCGGCAGAGTCTCAGCTACAAAGTCAACCTTCATCATAACCTGCTCTATACTCTTAGGGTTAGTAAACAGGCTCTTTGAGTTGACATATCCAATAATATTATCTATCGACTCTTTCCAAACAAATATTCGAGAGTACTTACTCTCTACAAAACGCTCTGTAAGCGTCGATATTGTTGCCTCATCTATATCTACAGCCTCCACATCCACACGAGACACCATACAATCACGTACTCGCAAATCAGCAAAGTCAAGAGCATTCTGGAACATCTTAATCTCTGTTTCAGAATCATTCTGTTGCTCGGCATTATTGGTATCCAAAAGGCTTTCAAGGTCGCTTCTATCAAACTCTGTCTGTCGCTCAGCTTCTGATGGAGTACGACCAAAAAGACGCAAAACTCCATAAGAGAGCATCGTTGTAAAACGAGCTATCGGATAAAGTAGAATATAGAATATGAAGATTACCGGAGAGAAGAAACGATAGTAAAAATTTGGGTTTGCTCTTACTACAGACTTAGGGATATACTCTGCAACAAAGATAACAATAATAGTAGGTATAATGGTCTCTAAAATAAATGAGCCCTCACTATAGATACTATCCCAACCAAGCAGATAGGCTACAGCACGAATAAGTTGCGACATACACATAGAGTAGATAACAAGTGTGATATTGTTACCTACAAGTATAGTTGTGATATACTGTCCCTGGTTGCGTGAAAACAGATTAGCTATATAGTCGAACATACGACTCTGTTTTCTATCAATCTCCAGTTTGAGGCGATTCTTATTCAGAAACGCCAACTCCATTCCGGAGAAGAACGCTGACAGAAGCAGCATCAATACTATTATAACAATTGATGCGGTCATTACCTATATATTATTTAAGTCGAGCAGGTTTATCTCTAAGTTGCTCCTTAGAGACCGGAGCATGTTGTACAGGACGAGCCATTGGTTCATCTATACGCATCTTCGAATCTGTTTTTTCTCTACTAATATCCCTCTTTGGTGCAATAGGAGTAGATTGTGGTTTCTCTTCAGGTGCTTTTGTCTCGGCTACGGCTGTAGAGTCTTCACCCTGAGGCATCATCTCCTCCTTCATCATCACCTTTCCTTTCCAATGGCGGAAGTTGAGCTCTACAAGCTCTTCATCAGACTCAAAACCCTCTGTGAAATGGGTATCATCTGCTGTAACAATTTTCGTATCTACGTTGGAGTAGATACGTTTGGTTGTAGAGTTCCAAAACAACTGTTGGGTATATACCCTCGTACCATCATGCTTTACTATGCGCACATTTCCCTTAGCCTCCCACAACTTACGATTCTCGTAATAAATTGCATAGTTAGACTCAAGGGTAGCATTTACGGTTGTCAGCGAATCATCCTGATAAGTTATAATCTTGACTCCCTTTCTAAACTCTCGATATGGATCACGTCCAAGCGTATAACCCTCAAGCAAAGGCGTTGTAAAACGATACGACTTGCGACCATTTTCAGATACTACGACAGTAAGATTACTACTCTTCTCTGTCATTATACCATCAAGAGATTCCTCTTGCTGTTTTGGTTTCTCCTTGCACGAAAAGAGCAAAGCACTCCCCATTAAAAGGAGTGCTATTACTATGTATTTGTGCAATATATTTTTCACAGAAATCTGATCAAATATTTCAAATAATTACTGTATGCGAGGGCGAACACGTGTAACCACGCCATGTGCGAAACCGCAATTTACAGTATAAGAAGCACCCTCTGCAAGCTCATTAAAGAAACACTCCTCCTTTGTAGGGAATGCGCCACGATAAGCTGCTGCGAGCTGCTTAGCGGCATCAACACGGTCTGCATCGTTAGCCTCAAGAAGAGGAAGAGCCTTCTGAATAAGGTCATAAGCTACCCAATAGATTGCATCCTTTGCAAGACCTGTGCAACCCTTAGCACCATTTACATAGCACTGTGCAAGGAAAAATGGAGCATGTGCATTCTCTGGGTTGATAACCTGAGCCTCACGGAACGCCTCAACTGCAGATGCAAAGTTATTGATTGACATATCAAGGATACCGATACGAACAAAGAGTTTCTCACGCTCCTCAGCTACTGTTTCAACAGCCAAAGCCTCACGAAGATACTGGTTTGCCTTATCGAAGTTCTTCTTATCCTGAAAACCCTGAGCAAGAGCCATAGCTACCTGAGAAGATGGTTGGTTTGCATAGTGTTTCTCACCAACTGTGAAGAAGAAGTCGCTTGAGCAATTAGCACGAGCCATAAGTTTATAAGCCTGCTCTACAATCTTAGCATCATTAGGATTCTCAGCAATCTTCTTTGAGAAGATAGTCTCGATATTCTCGCAAGAGGCAGCACCACTCATACCAAAGCACTGCTCAAACTGATCCTTAAACTGAAGCTGCTCTGGAGCAAGGTTCTCAAAGTACTTTGCATTTGCATCGTAAGCATTTACAACTGTCATTGCATCTACAACATCATTCTGATAGTCATCACAAAGGTTCTTAAAGTAGATAGCAACAACCTCAGGATCAACAACACCTGCCTCAGCCTGAGCTGCGATAGCTGTCTCAAATGCCTCTGCTACACCCTCACGGTCATCTGCCTTATAAGTGAGATACTCACGAGCCTTACGCTCCAACAGATATACGCGACCACGCTTTGGATGGTTACCGAAGTGCTGGATACGGATATCGTAGAGCAAAAGGATAGAGTCAACATAAACCTTCTTCTCTGCGAGTGTCTCAGCACGATTTGACTTGTCCTTGTAAAGTTTAACACCATTTACATAGATGTTCTCAGATGCATTAGGACACTTCTCAAGCAACAACTGAAGATAACGAGCAGCTGAGTTGAAGTGGCGATTTGCAACCTCCTCCTTAAGATAAGAACTTGCAAGGATGTTCTCCTTACGCTCCTCTGCTGTGTTACCCCACTTTGCATACTTAGGGTCATTAAAATCCTGAGCAACAGCTGATGTTGCTACCGCAGCCATTGCTGCAACAAGTAAAAATTTGATTGCCTTCATTTTTTTAGTTGTTTTTTTGTTTTATATGTTTTTGTTTTTAGTCAATCTTAGGACGAACAAACCAATAGTCCTCGCCAAAGAGTGAGAAACCGAGGCTCACCTTAATATAGTTTTGACGAATAAGGCCTATACGCTTACCAAGTTGCGGCATAATGACAGATGACAGATTTCCACGACCACCAACCTCAAGGCCTGCATTGATACTTGTTGCACCCATAAATCGAAGAGGGAAACCAAAACCGGCGGTAACTGCCCACTGCGAAAGCATGCGACCCTCAAAACTCTGGTAGTAGTTACCATAACGAGCACCTATACGATAAGCGATGCGGCGGAGGTAATGACGAACATCAAAACGGTTAGGGGTATATTCAAAACCAAACTTATAGGTATGTGTATCAACATACTTCACACTCATACCTCCATAAGCATCCTGCTGATAGAATGCATTAGAGCCTCCCCAATTTTGATACTCATAGTCAAAAGAGCCAACAAACTTAGCATCCTGATATGTAATACCTGCATTGACAGCATGTGGTAAACGCATCTGACCACGAGAGTTCTCCATACTAACAATGGTTGACGCATAGTCGCCAATATAGATTGTCTGTGCTACCTTTGGACGAAGTGGGCCTCCGTAGTCGTATGTAGCTCCGAAGGTCAAGAGACGCTTGCTGTCTGCTATGATATTCCACTGGAGTCCAACCTGGAACTTAAAGTTAGAAATAGCATAGTCATCTATACCCGTTGTAGAGACAAAATCTCCGGCTCCGACATAATCGCCATAGATAGAGGTTGTATAGTTGTGCTTGATATTTCCCCAATAGTATTTTGCAGCAATACCAAGAGAAAATCCTCGAAAAATCTCCCAACCAAAACCTGCTTTCACCTCTGTAACATCACCATCACCCTGGTAGTTATACATCACTCCTCCAACAGTTCCCCAAATATCCTCACTCTGTTCAAAAGTATGCATGTTATATCCTACGCTACCATAAGGAGTAAGGCTCAATCCAAAACCAAGGCCTTTCGCAATAGGCATCTGAACTGCAATCTCACGGAAATTGATACTATTCAAAGCATTCTCGGCTGTAGCATAATCTGAGGCAGAAAGCGACGAGAACTTGCGCTGCTGATTTTTCAAGAAAGTACCCTCAACTCCCACCTCAAGGATAAAGCTATTACGCAGAGTTGCACTATAGCCCGCAGGATTGAGCATACTTGCCATCTGAGTACTACGAAAAGCGACACCCGTACCACCCATGGCACGGTTAATTGCGTTTCCATGAGTTCCAAGCTCACCGACGCCAAACATCGTATATGGAGAGTAGGCATTTACAGAGGCATCCTGAGCTGACGCAGTTCCGACTCCCGAAATACTCAGAATAGCGACAGCAACAACTGCCAAAATTACGTTTTTATATACTTTCATTTTCTGCATTATATTCCAAAATTCTATTAAGTCCGCTATACATAACATTGCGACCTGCAAATATCGTATTTTTAATTCGATTAACAAAATATTCTGCGTCTCCTCCGACAAAAATTATCAACATATTTTCATTTTTCTCCAAAAACGCATCAATATACCCTTTTACTTCGTAAAAAACGCTCTGCATAACACCGCATATTATTGCATCTGAGGTCGAATGTCCAAGCTTCATACTCTCCTCAACCATACAGGGAGAGCAAAGTGGGAGTGTTGCTGTTTTTTCATGCAAAGCCTCAAATCGCATATCTATTCCAGGAGAGATATTACCTCCTCTAAAAACTCCGCAATCTACAAAATCAATTGTTATAGCCGTACCGGCATCTATTACAACAATTTGACGCTCTGTGCCATACAATTCAACTGCACCTACTGCTGTAGCAATTCTGTCCGTCCCAAGGGTTGTTCTATCATACTCTACCCCTATTGGCAGTGGCGTTTTATTATCCAAACAAAGAACATATTGCACCCTCTTTTCTATCAGAGCTCTACTTCTCTGAGCATCGCCACGAGTAGAGGAGATAATTGCCTTAGAGGGGGCAAATGTATTACAAAGTTCATCAACAATCTCTTCAGTAAGCTCGGCGACTACCCTCTCCTCCAACAGATTGTTATTTACACCTATAACGGCAATTTTGTGAAAAGTATTGCCCGTATCTATGATTAAATTACAAGTTTGCATCGTGTATTGATTAACTTTTAGTAATTATTGCCGTTAAATTGCATATTTACATTCCCTCCAAACCTCCCTTTGAAAAAGTGAGGCTTTGTCGCTACGCTCCGAGTTTGTGAAAAGTATTGCCCGTATCTATGATTAAATTACAAGTTTGCATCGTATATTGATTAACTTTTAGTAATTATTGCCGTTAAATTGCATATTTACATTCCCTCCAAACCTCCCTTTGGAAAAGTGAGGCTTTGTCGCTACGCTCCGAGTTTGTGAAAAGTATTGTCCGTATCTATGATTAAATTTGCCATTTATTTTTAATGACTATACAATCTTGCAAATTTACCTTTATTCTTTGTAATCTCCAAAAGTTTTAGCCTCTTTATTGCTGTATATTAATTCATTTCACAATAGCTATTAGCTATTTATTTTCAGTAGTATAGAGATTGTAATACAACAAAAAAAGACCTTAAAAAGGTCTTTCACTTGCATTATGCAGAATATCAATCTTTTAATTCTGTAAGCACACGTACTCCATCAGCCACAGAATCTACTCTGCGGATGGTCATTGCAAGTTTTGTATCACGTTGCTTAAGAACAAAACGTTCTGGTTGAGAGGTTACTTTACGGAGCATATTCATAAACTGCTCGGTCTTATAGAATGGAGAGTGGTCATCGCCAACAAAGCTTACTATCATAAGTCCATTTTTCACCTTTACCCTCTCGATACCAAGTTCAGCTGCAACCCAACGTAAACGCACCACATCAAGCAACTGTCTTGCTGCATCCGGGAGACGACCGAAACGGTCAACAAGACGAGACTCAAACTCCTCCAATCGTTTCTGGTCAACAATAGAGTCAAGCTCTCGATATAGCCTTAGTCGTTCTGCAGATTGACAAACATAATCGGCTGGAAGTGAAGCATCAACACCAAGTTCTACAGATACATCATCGACATAGCTTATTCTATCTACTATCTTCTGTTCCTCTGTACTTAGGCCTGCTACATCAAGACCCTCGGCACGAAGTTCCGCAATAGCCTCATTAAGAATTTTTTGGTATGTTTCAAAACCTATATCAGCAATAAACCCACTCTGTTCGGCTCCTAATAGATTACCCGCACCTCGAATATCGAGATCCTGCATTGCTATATTAAATCCAGAGCCAAGGTCAGAAAACTCCTCAATTGCTCTCAATCTACGACGTGCATCACTCGACAGCAGTTCATCGGGTTTACTTAGTAGGTAACAGTACGCCTTGCGATCACTTCGTCCTACACGACCCCTAAGCTGATGGAGATTGCTCAGACCGAAACGATCTGCATTATTGATAATAATCGTATTAACATTAGGAATATCAACACCACTCTCAATAATTGAAGTTGCCACAAGTACATCACTCTCTCCATAGATAAAGTCCATAATCAACCTCTCCATATCTGCCGCCTTCATCCGTCCATGTGCTGCCACAACACGAGCCTTTGGACATAATCGAGAAATCATGCCTCTAATCTCTTCCAACTGCTCTACATTATTGTATATAAAATAGACCTGACCTCCACGAGCAAGTTCTGTCTCTACAGCATCTCGCACAAGCGACTCTGAAAATGTATGAGACTCTGTAATAATGGGTTGGCGATTTGGTGGAGGTGTTGAAATAACAGACAGGTCTCGCGACCCCATAAGTGAGAATTGGAGAGTACGAGGAATTGGAGTTGCAGTAAGAGTCAGTGTATCTACATTGACACTCATCTGAGTCAGTTTCTCTTTTGCAGCCACACCAAAGCGTTGTTCCTCGTCAATTATCAACAGTCCTAAGTCTCGGAACTTTATAGCTGAGCTAAGCATTTTATGCGTTCCGATAAGTATATCTATCTGTCCCGACTCTAAATCTTCCGCAATCTGTCGTGTCTGTTTTGCGCTCTTTGAGCGATTAAGATACTCAACCCGCACAGGCATCTCCCTAAGTCGCTCTGTAAAAGAGCGATAGTGTTGAAGTGCAAGGATAGTTGTCGGCACAAGAACTGCTACCTGTTTACCATCTACCGCGGCCTTGAATGCAGCACGAATTGCGACCTCTGTCTTTCCAAAGCCGACATCTCCACAGATAAGACGATCCATTGGACGCAACGACTCCATATCAGCCTTTACAACCTCAATGGCCCTTTGTTGATCCGGGGTCTCCTCATAGCGGAAAGAGGCCTCCATAGCTTGTTGCAGATAGCTATCTGCCGAAAAAGCAAAACCCTCACTCGCCTTACGCTTAGCATAAAGAGCAATAAGTTCTCGTGAAATATCCTTAACAGCCTTTTTAGTTGCACTCTTCAGTTTCTGCCATGCTCCACTACCAAGCTTATGCACCTTTGGACGCTCCGAGTCGCCACTTTTATAGCGTGAAATGCAGTGCAAAGAGTGTACATTAATAAAGAGCACATCACCATCTCTATAGACCAACTTTATAACCTCCCTCGGCTTTCCTCCCGATGGATCTGGAAGTGTTACAAGGCCATCAAAACGGCCTACACCATGGTCTATATGAACAACATAGTCGCCTACTCTTAGTGCATTAAGCTCGGCTACTGTCATCTGCTCATCTCGCTTTATTTCGCCATTGATTCTATAACGACGGTAGCGGTCAAATATCTGATGCTCAGTATAGAGACACAAACGTGTATCATAATCAATAAAGCCCTCATGCAACATCACTCGCATCATCTCCAATTTAACTGTAATGCGATTTATGCTATGAAATATATTCTCTAAGCGCTCTATTTGCGCTAAATTATCCGAGAGAATATAGCAATTCAGTCCCTCACTTGTACGAGCTGTAATATTATCAGCAAGTTGCTCGAAGTTCTTACCAAACTGTAGTTGTGGGCGAGTATGAAATATAATAGTAGCAGTAGCAGGACGCTCCTGCAAATTATTTTTGAGCGACAACAAAGTACTACCCTTCATATCCTCCAACAATACCTTTCGAGAAGTAAGCATTGTCGATATTTTCTCTGGGTCATCACTCTCAGAGATACTCTTTCGTCTTAGTTCATCAACCTTACGGAGGATATAATCACAATCATAGAACCAATAATTAGCACCCTCTCCAATGAAAGAAACCAAAGAGACTGTGCGGCTATTCGTCTGATTGATATTTCCGATAATCTTCACACTTTCAAGGCGCTCTGAAGAGAGCTGGTTGGCAATCTCAAAGCGACGTAGCGAATCTACCTCATCTCCAAAGAAGTCTAAACGATAAGGCTTACTCTCAGCATAAGAGAATATATCGACAATACCACCTCGAACAGAATATTGTCCAGGTTCATAGACAAAGTCAACCAACACAAAACCGAGCTGTTCGAGCATATCAACCAACTCTGCAATCTTAATTGTCTCCCCCTTATTAATTGTTATAGAGTGTTCTGACAATGATTCAGCATCAAGTACGCCCTCAGCTAAAGCCTCTGGGTAGGTACAAACTACCAGATAATCCTCCTTAGACAACTCTCTAATGGCGTTCATGACATTTGTACGCATCACCACCCCTTGAGCGTCCTCTCGTCCATAAAGCAATGACCGCTTATAGGCCGAAGGGAAGAAAAGAACCCTCTTCTCATCAAGAAGTGCATAGAGGTCATTCATAGCGTATGCCGCAGCATCTCTATCCTCTGCCACCAATATATGCAATCCCGCAGTCTTAGATACCGCAGCAGCTAAATAAAACGAAAAAGCCCCACCGACTAACTCATTGAGATAGACGGTGTTGCTCTTCTGTTTTAACTCTTTTTGCAACTGCAGAAACGGTTTGGTCTCTACAGCCACTTCAAGGATTTTGTGCATCTTTACAGATTATACCCTACTCTATTTATCCTTTTGCTCTTTAGCTCTTTTATTTCTTCTCTTACCTTTACTCTGCTGACTCTTCTGCTCCTTACGTGTTTCAGCAGCGGCTTTTTTCACCTTTTTACGACCTATATAGTTCGGATGCAACATATTCTCGCCCTTGCGATCAAGATATTGTACCTCAACCATACCTGCGCTCTGAGAGGCTGTAATAGAGATATACATACCATAGCGCAATGCCCATCTGGTGCGAAGAGAGACAAGGCCTCGCTTTAGATAAGCCGCAATATACGGACTTACTACAAGGTTAACATACCTCTCTCCATGCTCCTCTGCGAGCAAAGAGAGTTGATTGGCTATCTTTCGGTCAAGTAGAACGGTTGGCTCTATCTTGCCGCTTCCTCCACAAGTCGGGCAGACCTCCTGAATATCCTTTACAGCGACAGGACGTATGCGCTGACGAGTAATTTGCATTAATCCAAACTTGGTCAGTGGTAATATAGTATGTCGCGCCTTGTCGGTAGCCATTAATCGTTGCATCTCCTCAAAGAGCATTTGACGGCTTTGTGCCTTGTGCATATCTATAAAGTCAATAATCACAATACCGCCTAAGTCTCTAAGACGCAACTGTCGAGCAATCTCTGCTGCGGCTGCAAGGTTAACCTCAAGCACGGTCTGCTCTTGATTATCATCAGCCTTAGTGCGATTTCCGGAGTTGACATCTATGACATTCATAGCCTCCGTAGTGTCAAATATCAGATAAGCACCTCTCTTCAAAGATACATAACGAGCAAAGAGCGACTTTATTTGTCGTGAGATATCGAAGTTATCAAAAATAGGAACTGAGCCTCTATACAATTTTACAATCTTCTCCTTCTCTGGATCTACCGAGCGGATGTAACTACGAATCTCATTGTACATACCCTCATCATCTACACAAATTTGTGTAAACGAACCATCAAGGGTATCACGAATAATAGTGTTGGCGCGACTCATCTCGCCCATAAGCAGTGCCGGAGCCTGACGACGGCGAATCTGCTGCAACGTCTTATTCCACTTCTCGACTGCGGCAAGGATATCCTGCTCTACATCAAGGTCTGTGGCTGCTGTTGCGGCGGTACGAATAATAACGCCAAAATTCTTTGGAAGTACGCCTGCCGCTACACGCTTAAGGCGTTTTTTCTCCTCGTTAGAGCGAATTTTCTGTGAGAGAAATACTTTTGAGGAGAATGGAACAAGGACAATATTTCTTCCCGGTAACGAGATATCGCAAGTCAGACGTGGTCCCTTAGTTGAGATAGCCTCCTTAGAGATTTGGACCATAACAGTCTGACCTACTTGCAGATGGCTTGAAATCTTACCTTCCTTCTCCAATGGAGCATCGATTTTCATACTCTCCAATCGAACACTCTTCTTACCTGGAGCCCAACTATCGACAATTTTGTCAAGCGACGGGAAGTGCGGTCCTAAGTCCTGATAGTGGATAAAAGCGTCGCGTTCATGTCCTATATTAACAAACGCGGCATTGAGTCCGGGCATAATCTTGCGCACCTTTCCGATATATATATCGCCTACAGCAAAGCCTGTCTGCGCCATATCTTTACCCAACTCAACCAATACCTTATCTTCACACAAGGCAATGGCAACTTCATTGGATGTTACATTGATTATTAACTCACGGTTCATAGTACAAGATTATGTTTTCAAATTATGAGAGTGAATAAAAAGATGAAATCCAAGATATACACTTTACTATTTAATAGCGGATTTCGTTTTTTAGTCGTTCTCAATAATAGGAACGCTAAAGGGATATCCCCTTTAGCGTTATACTCCTATTTAAGCAATATGCCGACGGGCAATACTACTTCTTCTTGTGACGATCCTTACGCAGACGCTTCTTACGCTTGTGGGTCGCCATCTTGTGACGCTTATGCTTCTTTCCGTTTGGCATAGTTGTAAATATTAATGATTAAACAATAGTGTCAATTACTTTACCTTTGCAGCGAAAGTCTTAGCTGGCTTGAAAGCTGGAATTTTGTGCTCAGGAATAGTGATAGTTGTATTCTTTGAGATGTTGCGAGCAACCTTCTCAGCACGTGTCTTAACGATAAAAGAACCGAAACCGCGAAGATATACATTCTCACCACGACCCAAAGAGTCCTTAATCTCCTCCATGAATGACTCAACGATAGCCTGAATCTGAACCTTCTCTACACCGGTCTTTTTAGCAATCTCGGTAACGATGTCTGCCTTTGTCATAATTTCAATCTTTTGTGTTATAAATTATACTATTTTCTTTCGGTTAAAACCTTATTGCCCTTATACAGAGCGAAATCGGCCACAAATATACACTTATTTTTGCAAAAGGTAAAACTTTCTTCCGTTTTTTTTGAGTTTTTTTACTTTTATCCATTGGCTATTACCTTTATCTATGTATCCAATCTACAGATTTATACACAATATTAATATTCAACAAAGGCTCCACCATCTAAACCAAGGATATTCAGCACACCGTATTTTATTGTCAGAGTATATCTGATACCGTGCATCGTACAAAAAACAGTGGCAGATAGTACTAATGTGTACATCCGCCACTATTTTTTAAGAAGTGTGTCGTAGGTATCAGCTTCTCCAATACAATATTTATATACGATTAAATGCCTGTGCAAATCCCTCCGCTGCCTGGTCAAGACCCTTTTGGATTTTACTTCCAACCATCATGCGCATCATCATATTGAGCTCTGCATGAAGTACCATACGCATACGGGTATCTGTTGGGGTTACCTCGTGTAGTTGAATCCAGAAAGAGAAGTCAATTGGTACACCTCCATCATCACCGGTAATCTTGACATGCTTACCCTCAACCTTGTCAATCATACGCAACTTTACGGTAAAACCTTTAACTTTAAACGAGCAGGTATCCTCAGTAGCGTACCACTCCTCCACCTTATCTGCTACAGCAGGTGTTAGAAGTGAGAAGTTAGATATAAATGGATATATCTGAGCTGCCGACTTGAATATCTGACACTGTTTTGATTCGTACTTCTCCATAATTTTCAACTTTACGTGCAAAGATATAAATAAAAAATGGAAAGTATGGTTTACATCTGGATATTTTTTACAACTTTATACTTTTCAAGCAGAAGTTCCACCACAGCATTTGTTGCCTTAGGGAATACTTTTCTTAGGTCTATCTCGTCTGTAGTAGTTAAAATAGACTTCAAGTTGCGCATAAATGTATCTTTAATCTCTGTAGCAAGATTAACCTTAACAATACCATTGGTAATAGCCTGCTGTACCATATCGTGTGGAATACCAGAACTACCATGTAGCACTAACGCCACATCTGTTGTAGCGTGTATCTGCGCCAGACGCTCTATATCGAGTTTAGGGGCCTGCTTATAAAATCCATGTGCGGAACCTATAGATACAGCCAGAGCATCTACACCTGTCTGTTCTACAAACAGTTTTGCCTCTTGAGGTGTTGTAAAGCCTCCACCCTGCTCTTGCCCAAGTTTTGCTACATATCCTAACTCGGCCTCTACATTTACACCGTATGGGGCTGCAAGTTCCACTACACGACGTGTTATCTCCACATTTGTCTCGAAAGGCTCCTCTGAGGCATCTATCATCACAGAGTCAAAGCCCGCATCAAGACAGTGCTCAACAAGCTCTATACTACCGCCATGGTCAAGATGAATCCAACCATTTACTCCATAATCTGCAATAGCTTGGCGAGCCATAGCCACGGCCTGTTTTAGACCCATATAGTCAATACTTGAGCGAGTGAGTTGCAATAATACAGGAGAGGATGTAGCCTGAGCAGCACGCATTACTGCCAGCAGTGTCTCAAGGTTGTAAAAATTAGTTGCCAACACTGCACACTTTTGTTGTTGGCAATCTTTGAGTAACTCTTTTACATTCATTATCTCTTATCTTTTAAGAATAGGTGTTCCAAAAGCATAATAATTATAATACCCATCACAAATCCATTACCCACAATAGGGCGCAATAGCGAAGGAACAGCATTCATTGCCGACTGCGGAGCAAAAGAGAGGATGACGGTAAACATAATAGGTATTGCAAGCACAAGTCCGTCTTTAAATGTTGCAACTGCCGAAGAGGTATGCATCATGTGCAGGCCGGCTGCAATTTGAGTCGCCATAAGGTATAACAACACAACGCCCATTATAGGCTGAGGTATAGTTAGTAATACAGATACCACATCAGGCATAAAAGCTAAAGCAATCATTACAACAGCTGCCGGAATAACTGTATATCTTGACGCACAACCCGTAGAGGCTACAACGCCCGGAGAGAGTGAGTAGTCCACAGGGCCAATAACTCCAAAAGCGCCACTGACCATATTCATTACACCCTGAACAATCATTCCTCGACTCTGTCGCTTATCCATATTATCTACACCGACAAAATCTCCAAGAGATTGAACAGAGCCAACTTGATTGATAAATAGTGCTATATAGCAGAAGATAAACGACAGAACAACTCCTGCATCAAGTTCCACACTATCAATCAAGAAGTTTGGCACCACAGTATCAGAAATAAATGTAGTTGGAAAACCTACTATACAATAGTATACTATAGAGCCTAAGACCATTGCCACAATAACTACCATAGACTTCCAAACGCCTCTAAGCATGTTATTGGCCATAGCCATAGCTATAACCATAAACAGAGCGACAACAAGTGCCAATAGCTGATTATCCTTATCCGAGAATATCATTCCCACAATCGGTTTTGCCATTGTAAAGGAGATAAGCACAACTATAGCCACCACAATTCTTGGCGTAAAGAGGCGTTGCACTCGACGCATCAATCCCAAAACAGCAATAAGGGTGATAATCACACCTCCAATCAAGACTGAGGGATAAATTACACTAACACCTGCACCTTGCTGAGTCGCAGCTAAAACACCCATCAGCAATACTGCTGCAGGGCCTGCAATCATAGGCATACGATGTCCCCACAACGAGTTTACAATCATCGTAACGCCCATTATAGCAAATAGTTTCTGAGTAAAAAAGAGAGTCTCTCCTGGTGGAGCAACAAATGTACTTGTAAGCACCACTGGAATAGAAATCATCAGCCATTGTATTCCATAGAGAAACATCGCCCCTATATTGGGGCGATCGTTTATACCATATCTAAAATCCATTGCAATACTATTTACACATCTCCTTAATCAGTTTGGTTGCAAGTACCGGATCGTCAGTTGTAATATAATCTACACCCTGCTCAATAACCCAGCGCAAATCCTCCTCCTTATCAACAGTCCAGACATTTACAGTAAGACCCTTTTTCTGGCACTGCTTAATCCACTTTGGCTTCTTCTGAAGGACTGTAAACTTATAGTCAATACCTGTAATACCCATACCCTCAACATAAGTTGGGTCGTAGTCGCCATTTAGATAAGAGATAGGTGTACCCTTTGGTACAAGACGCTCAAGTTCAAAGCAGATCCATGGGCGGAATGCAATATACTCAACCATATCGTTAAGACCGTGCTTTGCAACCATCTCGATAGTTTTCTGCACAATCTCTGTCTCCTTTGCCGGAGTTGCGTGGTTCTTTATCTCGATAATGAGTTTTGTCTTATTACTCTTTTTCAGCTGCTCAAGATACTGCTCCAAAGTAGGCATCAACTCTCCATTCTCCAAAGGAATCGTCTGAAGCTCTGCATAGGTACTCTTCTGAATATTCAAACGAGGAATATCCTCACCCTTACGATAAATCTTATCTGGATGCAAATAACCGTGTGCAACTACAATAACACCATCGGCAGTCATATTAATATCACACTCTGAGCCATAAAGTTTCATCTTCTGAGCTTGCTTAAGGGCCTCTATAGAGTTACGGCAAGAGCCTTTCTTTGCATGAAATCCACGATGAGCAATCACTTTCGGCTGTGCTATTGCAGCCAAAGAAAACATTGCTGCTGCAGCAATTAACAAAACTTTTTTCATAGTCATATTAGTATTAAGTTGTTTTTCTTAAAACAAAATTAGAAATTTTCTACAAAACAAGCAATTTATTCTCCAAAAAATATTATCTTTGCAAATAATAGGTGATTTGTACACCTTGTGCGCAACACGAATTGTTTTTATTATAATAAATATGGCTAATAAAATTTCTGTATCAGTAATGTGCTCAGATTTGATGAATCTTGAGCGCGACATCAAAACCCTTGAACGCAACGGCATAGATTGGCTACACATCGACGTTATGGATGGTCATTTTGTACCAAACATGACCTTCGGTCCAGACTTCCCTAATGCTATGCACAAGGTTACAAACCTCCCTCTTGACATCCACTTGATGTGTGAAGAGCCTGAGTTTATCTGCTCAAAGATTGATGTTCACCAAGGCGACATTGTATCTACTCACGTTGAGTTGGATAAGGATTTAAGTCAATTTGCAGCCGACATTCACTCAAAAGGTGCATTGTTTGGCGTGGTAGTAAACCCTGACACTCCGGTTGAGGCTGTAGCTCCACACATGGCTTATACAGATATGGTTACCTTGATGCTTGTACATCCTGGATTCTCAGGTGCAAAACTCGTTGATGGTATTCTTGATAAGGTTGCTCAGATGCGTCAATGGCTTGACAACAACGGTTATGAAAACGTTCTTATCAGCGTTGATGGCTCTGTCTCTTGTGAGCGTGCAGAGCTTATGGCAGGCATGGGTGCAAATGTCTTTGTAGGTGGTACTGCAGGTGTATATCGTAAAGGCATGGCCCTTGATGAGTCTATTCCACAACTTCGTGCAGCTATATCAAAGTAGTATGACAGAAAGACAAGAGCGTGTATTCGATTTTCTGCAAGAGCTGGGAATCGAATACTCTTTTTATACCCATCCTGAGGCCCCGACAATAGAGATTGCCCGCAAGTTTTGGCACAATGACGGTTCAAAACATTGTAAAAACTTATTCTTCCGTAACCACAAAGGTAACCGCCACTATCTTGTTGTCTTTGATAGTGAACAGTCTTTGGCTATTCATGATTTAGAGCAACGACTCAAGCAAGGCAAACTCTCTTTCGCCTCTGAGCAGCGCATGGAACGCTATTTAGGTCTAAAACCTGGTTCAGTCTCCCCTTTCGGGCTAATTAATGATACTGAGAACCACGTACACCTATTTTTAGATAGAAATCTACTAACATACCCATCACTCAGTTTTCATCCTAACGATAACCGAGCAACTGTAGTAATCTCTCAACAGATGTTTGCCCAATACCTTAAGGCAGTAGGAAACAGCTACGAATATATTGAATTGTATTAAAAAGCTATACTCTTCTTGTACGATTTTTCTTTTTTTCATACCTTTGTAGTGCTATGAATGAGAAACTTATTTTTGTAACCAACGATGATAGTTATGCATCGAAAGGTTTTGCGGCAGCAATAGAGGTCGCTCGCCGTTTTGGACGTGTTATTGCCATTGCGCCACAGACCGTACAGAGTGGTAAAAGTCAGGCCATTACACTGTTTGACACACTTCGTTTGACAAAGATTAAAAAGGAGGAGGGGCTGACTGTTTATGCACTTAACGGCACTCCTGTTGATTGTGTAAAATTTGCCTTTGACTATCTACTCAAAAATGAGAAGATAGATCTTACAATCTCCGGAATTAATCACGGCTCAAACTCGGCCGTTAACGTATTATACTCAGGAACTATGGGAGCTGCAATGGAGTCAGCATTCTATGGTATTCCATCTGTAGGTCTATCTAATGTAAACCATGCTAACGATGCCGATTTTACAGCCTGCATAGAGTACGGAATAAGGGTTGTTGAGTCTGTAATTAACAATCCTATTTCTCGCCCATTATGCCTTAATGTAAACGTTCCTGACATACCTATAGAGCAGATTAAGGGCATTAAAGTATGCCGTCAGACTCGCGGATATTGGCGTGAGGAGTTCTATGAGAGAACAGACCCTTATGGCGGTAAATATTTCTGGCTCACAGGTGCATTTGATAACCAAGAGCCTCAAGCTGAGGATACTGACGAGTGGGCACTCAATGCCGGATATGTATCCGTTGTACCCGTACAGGCAGATATTACTGCTTATACCCAAATTGATGAGTTGAGCAAAATTCTATAGGCATGACAATATCTCTGCTATTGAAACTTGCAATTGCTTTTGCTTTAATACTACAAGTAGTGGCAATTATATTTGCCATGCGCTTGATAAAACGTACAAAGTACAACGCAATATGGATTCTATGTATCATCGGATTTATTATTATTGCCATAGAGCGATACTTTGATATCTTTAGATTTAGTGAAGAACAGACAAATATAAACGTTTCAATAGTTTTAGGTATTATAGTCTCAATATGTATCTCTATTGCTGTCATCTTTGCACATCGTTTAGTTGTATATATAGACCGGCTTGCCGAACAACGCTCTCAGTTTAATAGAGGTATTATGACCGCTGTTTTACGCACAGAGGAGCGCTCAAGACTCAACTTCTCTAAGGAGTTACATGACGGTTTAGGTCCACTCCTCTCTTCTGCAAAGATGTCTCTCTCTGCACTATCCAAAGATGGATTGAGTACAGAGCAAAGAGCTATTTTAGAGAATACAACCTATGTTGTTGAAGAGGCTATTCGCTCTGTAAGAGAGATTTCAAACAATCTCTCTCCTCAGATTCTACTCGACTTCGGATTATATCAGGCTATACATAACTTTACCTCTCGTTCTTCTACTCTGCATCATGTAGAGATAGTGTTCAATACCACTCTTACAACAGAGCGCTTTGACAATGATGTAGAGGTTATTATATATCGTGTAGTGTGTGAGTTGATAAACAACTCTCTTAAGCACTCAGGCTGCTCAGTAATAGATATAGAGCTCAACTTTGACAATTCTACAATTACCCTTAACTACTCAGACAATGGTTGCGGATTTGAGCCCGACTCTGTCATGGATGGTGGTATGGGGTTATCAAATATAACCTCTCGCATACACTCTTTAGGCGGTCAGGTTAATATTAGTAGCAGTAAGGGCGATGGTATGAAGGCTGATATTGTAATTAGTATAAATGACACAAAGCAATGCCAAAAATAATTCTTGTCGATGACCATACTCTGTTCCGTAATGGTCTAAAGGGTTTACTCCAAACTCGCCACGATAATAAAGTTGTTGGCGAATACTCTGATGGTTCACAATTTATTGCTGACTTGCAAAATTGCCATGCCGACATAGTATTCATGGATATCGCTATGCCTAATATGAATGGTATCACCGCTACTCGTTTAGCCCTACGTCAACAGCCCGACCTAAAGATTATTGCTCTTACGATGTTTAGTGAAAATCAGTACTATAACGAGATGGTTGATGCCGGTGTATCCGGTTTTTTGCAAAAAGATTCCGACTTGCAGACTGTTTTCAAGGCCATAGATAAAGTAATGAGTGGTGAGAAATTCCTCTCAGACTCCCTCGTGCTTGAGCAAGAGTCAACAGACTCTGATGCCCTTACAGAGCGTGAAATAGCCGTTTTAACTACCATCTGTCAGGGTTTATCAACTCCTCAAATCGCAGAGAGGCTCGAAATTTCTAAACGAACTGTCGATGCACACCGAGCAAGAATTCTTGAAAAAACAGGTTGTAATAACACTGCCAGCCTTGTAGTATATGCCATAAAAGCTAAAATAGTTAATATTTAATAGTCTCAAAATAGGAAACTTTCTTTGAATTTTAATAAAAACTAATTAACTTTGTACCAGAAAAACACTTTAAAACATCAGTAATATGAAAGTTTCAACTATTATGGCGGATCTGGAGCGCAAGCATCCAGGCGAGAGCGAGTATCTTCAAGCTGTACAAGAGGTACTGGAGTCTATTGAGGAGGTATATAACCTCCATCCTGAGTTTGAGAAGGCTAAGATTGTTGAACGCATGGTAGAACCTGACCGTATTTTTACATTCCGTGTTACCTGGGTGGACGACAACGGTGAGATTCAGACCAACCTTGGCTATCGTATTCAGTTTAATAGTGCCATAGGTCCATATAAGGGTGGTATTCGTTTCCACAAGGCTGTAAATCCATCTATGCTCAAGTTCTTGGGCTTTGAGCAGACATTTAAAAACGCACTGACAACACTCCCTATGGGAGGTGCAAAGGGTGGTTCTGATTTCGACCCTGTTGGTAAGTCAGATGCAGAGATTATGCGTTTCTGCCAAGCCTTTATGTGGGAGCTTTGGAACAATATCGGTCCTGATACTGATGTTCCAGCTGGCGATGTTGGTGTAGGTGGCCGTGAGATTGGATATATGTACGGTATGTATAAGAAACTTGCTCGCCAATACAATACAGGTGTTCTTACAGGTAAAGGTATGACTTGGGGTGGTTCACTTATCCGTCCTGAGGCAACAGGCTTTGGTGCTCTCTATTTTGTAGAGCATATGCTTGCAAAGGCTGGCAAGAGCATTAAGGGTGCAAAGGTTGCAATTTCAGGTTTTGGAAATGTAGCTTGGGGTGCTGCAACAAAGGCAACAGAGCTCGGTGCAACAGTTATCGCAATCTCTGGTCCGGACGGTGTTGTCTATAATCCAGAGGGTATGAATGCGGAGAAACTTGCATATATGCTCGAACTTCGTGCTTCAAACCGCAATATTGTTGCTCCTTTTGCAGAGAAGTTCCCTGATGCAACATTCATTCCTGGCAAGAAGGCATGGAGTATTAAATGCGATATTGCTCTTCCTTGCGCATTCCAGAATGAGCTTAATGGCGATGATGCTGCAGAGTTGTTAGCAAACGGAACATGGTGTGCTGCAGAGGTATCAAATATGGGTTGTACTCCTGAGGCTATTGCAACATTCCAGAATGCAGGCATACTCTTCGCTCCTGGAAAGGCTGTTAATGCAGGTGGTGTAGCCACTTCAGGCCTTGAGATGACTCAAAATGCAATGCACATCAGTTGGTCGGCAGCAGAGGTTGATAGTAAGCTGCACTATATTATGGAGTCTATCCATGCGGCATGTGTTAAGTACGGTGCACAAGAGGATGGCTATATCAACTACGTCAAAGGTGCGAATATTGCAGGCTTTATGAAAGTCGCACAGGCTATGCTTGAGCAGGGTATTGTATAAATATACACTCTATATATAAAGAGAGGAGGCAAATAACTTGTCTTCTCTCTTTATTGTATAATATATTACTTCAACTCAACTATTCTCTCCACGCCGCAGCCGCCAAAACGATTTACCTCAATTTTTTCCGCAAAGACTTTGTTTTCTCCATTTACAATCTTTATCTGTATAGGAAAGGAGATATCTGCACCCTCAAGACTTTTTATTTGTGGTAGTGAGTTTGGCAACATATAGATTATAAATCGGACACTACTGCACTTTTCAAAATCAAGCGATATCTCTCTACGTCTTACAAACCCTTCTGGAGGATTTTCGCTATTTGTACCAACCTCAAAAGGAGAGTCCTCGACAGTATGATAGCCACACTGTTCACCAGCACTATCTCTCATTGAGAGGGTAACCATTATATTGTAGCGCCAATTCTCAGAGTGGGAGGTAGTTATCTCTAATCTATACATATTTAACTTGGTAAATCTACCTTAACCTTCTCATATTTATAGCCCATAAGATGCAGAGCTACAGACATTCCCAATGCAAAGAATACCTTTACCACACGAGCGAAAATATGAAAAGCCATAACACTCTGAGGCTCTACACCCTCCTTACGAATAGCAGTCTCTGCACTCTGTGCCGCACTGCGCAAAGCATCCTCCAATTTATCAATATCTGTCTGCTTTACACCATGGTTAAGCAGCAGGTAATCTACATACTCATCCATTTCATCAAAACCTCGAGCATCTCTTAATCGAAGATATAGATTCTGTCCCGTCTCAATAGTCTGCTTATCCCACATAACAGCTGCGCCTGCTCCAAAATAGGCCGCCCAAGCAATAGCAGCCAACGGATAATCTGCAACCTGAGGTACTGCATCTGCCATATAATCAGGGGCGCAACTACGCCACATCTCTGATAGTTCCTCAACCTCAAAGGTATAACCGCCAAGTAGATTCTTATCTGTCAGGAATTTAGTCAAATTCTCTGCAAGGCTCTTCTCAAAGCCATCTAAATACTCTTGTTGTTCCATTATTTTTTACTCTGTTTTTTCTCTTTCTTAATGGTACTACCCTTAACAGTCCAGCCGAAAGTACCCAATCTCTCCCCTAAGCGGAAGTACTCTCCATGTGCATAAGCAAGTAGGTCTGCTCGGCTTAAATCGAGCTTGCCTGTATCTAGGTCAAGTAATGATTCATCTACCATAACACCCACAACCTCAGCTATAAACATGTCATGCGAGCCTAACTTGACAATCTGTTTGACTTTGCACTCTATATTTACCGGAGATTGAGCAATTGCAGGAGCTGCTACATGCTCACATCGCTCTACAGAGAGTGAGCAATACTCAAACTTATCAAAGTCCCTACCAGAGCGTACACCACACCAATCCGTCGCCTTTGCCAACTTGGCAGTAGTAAGGTTTATCACAAATTCACCTGTACGACGAATTATATCGTAGGAGTGGCGTTCCGGTCTAACAGATATATAACACATAGCGGGCTCAGAACAGATTGTCCCCGTCCAAGCCACTGTAATAATATTATGCTCCTTCTCATCTCCGCAACTAACCAAAACGGCAGGCACCGGAGCGATCATTGTTCCCGCTCTCCATTGTTGTTTCATAGCGCAAATGTAGTCATTTTTTTACAAAAAAGAAACCGAGCCATTTTTAGAGGCCCGGTTATTATAAAATCAAGATTAGATTACAATCCAAATGCAGGCTTAACAATACCAAAGAGCAACCATGCAACAAAGAAAGTAAGGATAATGTTGAAGGTCTGTGCTCCAAGGAATGTATAGAGGATATTACGGTTCTCCTTAGAGACAATATCCTTCAGGCGTGTATCCATACCTATACATACAAAGGCTAAAGAGAAGAAGAAACCTGAGAAGTTCTTTGCCATAGAGGTCTCTGCCAACTTCTTAACTGCAAAGTCAGGGAATACCTCATAACTCTGCAACAGACTAAATACAGCCGATGCCAATACAAAGCCAAGCACAAACTTAGGGAACTTATCCCATACAATCTTAAGAGATGGACGATGAAGTTTACCATCGCCAGCACTCTTTGAAGAGAGATAGAGCGCAATAAAGAATGCTACAACACCAATAAGCACATTCTGAGTTGCCTTAACAATCATTGCAATCTTATTTGCCTCCTCGCTATAGATAGCCGATGCTGCACCTACACCACTTGTTGTATCAACAGTTCCGCCAATCCATGCTCCGGCAATCTGCTGCTGAATCATAACATCGTCAGTAAGCAATGGTACAACCAGCTTAGCCAAATAAGGCATGATATATATCATAGGTACCACAACGATAAGTACAACAGATACAATATAAGAGAGCTTCTTACCATCTGTATTTGCTACACCTGCTGCTGTAATACAGGCTGATACACCACAAATACTAAGTCCTGAAGAGAGTGTCATTGCACTACGCTCGTCAACGCCCATCTTTTTAGACAAGAAGAATGCAAACATCCACACACAGAAGACTACGACACAACCCTGAACAAGAGCCAAAGAGCCAGCCGCTAGAAAGTCTCTAAAGAGAATAGTGGCACCAAGACAAACAACGCCAATCTTAATAAAGAACTCGCCCTGAATTGCAGGCTTAAGCCACTCAGGGATGTGGAAACAGTTTCGAATAATAAGTCCGAAAATCACTGAGAAGAATACAGCCTCAAAGCCCCAAGCCTTAATAAAGCCAACCTTTGCAGTGAGCTGTGCCAGCATTGAAACAGCAAATACAACCACAAAAGACCAGAATAGGCCTCGCAATGGACGTGAGAGCAACTTATTTCCAACATAAAGGATAACAAGAGCAAGCACAAATAGTGCTCCAATATTTATCCAAGCATCTACAGTTGACAAATCTGAAGAGATTTTCAGTGCATCTTTTGGTAAAAATGTTGCAAGTCCAGCGATAATGAGGAGTGGAATAGAAAGAAATGTAACAACCCAATCCTCTACTAAAAATTTCTTAAGTTTTTCCATGTTGATATATTTGACAATTTTTCTTATCCGGTTTTAGAATAGAGCTGTAGCCATAAAATAGAGGCAGTTACCATTCTTAGAACCCTCGATTTTACGATACTGCTGATATGTATATTCAGCCTGCAGACGGAAGTGCTTCCATGGACGATAAGAGAGGGCTAAAGAGTAGTTATTCTGACAACCTTCCACAGCTGTATTCTCATCAAAATAGTCATAACGAACACCGGCAGTCCACTTACCAAGGAACTTATAACCTACCTGAACATAGACACCTTCAGAAGTCAAATTACCTGTCTTTCCTCCGATATACTCAGAACGGGCAAACATAAAGTCGTTATTATAGTCAAAACCGCCACCATAACGCTGATAACCAATATATTTCAAATTATAACTATCAAGGTTTGTAAGGATAGCAGGATATTTCGTACTCAAAGAAGTTGCGTCAGCCTCACCATACATGTAGTAACCTGCAATCTTGAGCAACTTAAGTGGCTGTATAGTCAGACGAGCTGCAACATCCTTACTTTTATTATTATCCTTTGCATTAATACCTGCGCCATTGAACACGCCAACCTCATAGTTGATAATACTAAATCCATCCTTCTTAATAAAGCCTCCATAGAGTTGCAGACCTGTATCTCGACCCGTTGATGAGATACCTGTCATATCGCCACTTCCAAGACGTGCAAGACGCTGCACAGCCTGTGCATAGTTGATAAACTCCAGCTTTGTAGCATTATAGTCAGTATTCTCAATAGAGATAGGCACCTTAAACTGACCAACTTGAATACCAAACTGATTTACCGGCTGATACTTAAACCACAAATCTACAATTACAGGAGTGCGGCAAAAGTCAATCTGCAAACGGTAGTTAGCCTTAGCTCCCTTTTTACCCTTATACAAATCACCCTGCATAGTCATACGAGCACGACGAAGGTGGAAAGTTGAGGTCTTTGTTCCATCCTCATCCCACAGATAGTCATAACCAGCCTGAATATATCCTGAGAGCTTAAAGGCAGGCTTTAGTTTATCCCAAACCGCAGAGCGCTTCTCCAACTTTGAAATACGCTCGTTAAGTTGTTCTATTTGTATCTGAGAATCAGAAGTTTGTGCCGACACCACGCCAAAAGCCAAAAGTGTCATTACGGAAAGTATAAATCTTTTCATAGTTCAAAGTTAAAATGCTTAAATATGTAACAAAATTACTACTTTCCATTAAGAATTCATTAAGTATTTTTACCTATTAACACCCACAAAAAAAGAGTATCTCAATATTCTTAACCAAGATACTCTTTTGTATTTACTATTTTACACCTTATCGGGTAGCCTTTACGCTAAATTCGACAGGTTTATTTGGAGCAACGTAGAAGTTTTCAGCCACAAAATTAACCTCATACTCCTTAAGATTCTTATCAAAAGCAGGCTGCTTGTTATCAATAAGCAGAGGACGAACCTTATATGAATATGTAGAGAATGGAGGGATTACAGCATAACGAGCATACCATGTATCCTCTGAACCCTTGCCCTTTGTAAGGGTTACAGGAATTGAAGAGACGTTCTCAAACTCAATAACAATATCCTTCTCTCTAAACTTAACGCTCTTAACCTTCAAGCAAGCGTGAAGAAGCGGACGAACCTCCTGCTCACGGCCATATACATTACCCTCAGCAAATACAGCTGAGCGACGAGCATCAAGAGCCTCACGAACACCCTTAAGAGACTTCTCTGTTGCAAATACCAGAGTTACAGGGCGGTGTGCACCATGGAGATAGTCAACCTCCATAAAGAATGGAGCATGGCAGTCTGAGTTTCCGAGCATTGCAAGATTATGCTCCAAAGCCCAAGCATGGCCCTCTGGGTCATAGCCACATGCCATGTTATAAATCTCGATTGCATCCATAAGACCCTCTTTGAGAATCTTCTTGTGCTCTTTCCACATAACAGTCTCATTTGGAGCCTGCTTGCACCAATTTGGATGGTTCCACATCAAAAATGCGCCTTGGTTGCGAGCCTCACGAAGACCACCCTCCATTGCAAGTACATGGTCATGGTCATTCTTCTCAGCTGCGGCACAAATATCGTCGTTATCTTTAACGAAGAGGCAGTTGAAGTGTCCTGGAGGCATACCACGAGTAATCTCGCCACCATGAACTACCAAAATATTTTTACCTGCAGCCTTCTTCGCAAGTTTATAAGAGTAATCTCTATCGCACTTCTCCTTTACAAAAGTACCGTTGTTTACCATCTTCTGATGGCGAGTGTCGATGTGCTCTGTAATTGCAATAACATCAAGACCCTCCCAAATAGCCTCCTGTACACGAGTTGCAGGCCATACACTTGCATCTGAGAATACAGTGTGAATGTGAAAATCTCCTGTCAAAGTCTGGTATCCCTCAATATCGGGAACGACGATTTTGTTAGGAGTAAACTGCGCGTAAGCACTCATAGCACCTACAGCTGCAATAATGGTTAACAAAAATCTTTTCATTGTTGTAAAATTTAGGTTTGTAAAATATCTATTCTTAGGTTACTTTTACCACATCTGAGTCGGCATATCATTCTGATTATTCTCAACTCGCTCATACACCCTCACATTAGGATAATCCTTATTCTTCGAATTCAGTCGTTTATAATCACGTGAGAAAGTTTTGAAGAAGATTGTCTCTGAAATTACATTTTTACCATTAAAGGTATGTTGACAAGTCTTCATCACACATCTATAGGTAAACATCCCGTTATTTGAAGATGTATAATAGAACTGATTGGCTCCCTCTTTAAATATACCTGAAATATAGACAGGATCTTGCCACTCCTTCTTAATGCCATTTTTGTCTGACTCGTAACAATAGTTCTTATTATTAGTAAATGTGATGTATATATTGTGCGCTTTCAATCCGCCCATGCTCTTCTCGCCCGTATCAGAGTTTACTGTATATAAATACTTATAACAATATGTCTGTGCAGCACACTCCAAACCTCCACAACAGAGGATAGCCACAATAACAATCAACACTCTTTTGGTAACTTTCATACACTATAAATCGGTATGTATTTTATTTATTCGTTTACATAAGCCATATACAAAGGTACAAAAAAATTGACAAACATCCTCACTTATGCAGATATTTGTCAATATTCAAACATTTTTTCTAAAACAATCTACTGTTCAAAGGCCTCACGTAGCCTGCCGACTACATCGGCACTCACTGCTCTATATGCTGAGCGAATCATATTACTAACAGCTTGCGGAGTCGATTTTCCATGACCTATGGTTACGGTAGAGCCTATTCCAAGGACTGTAGTACCACCTGTTTGCTCATAGTTAAGGCCTCGCCAAAAGTCATTCATCATCCCACAGTTCTCATTAATCGCATAAAAGCCCTCTGCCAATTTAAGCACGGTATTGCCGACAAAACCATCGCACACCACAACATCGGTTTTATCTCCAAAAAAGATATGTGATGGTTCTATATTACCCACAAAGTTATAACGACCCTTATCAGATGCATCTTTCATAAGACGGTATGCACTCTTCACTTGAGCATTACCCTTGCCATTCTCCTCACCTATATTAAGAAGTGAGACTCTCGGATTATCAATACCCAGCATACGCGATGCATAGATAGAACCTATAAGGGCATACTGCTCAAGCACCTCAGGCTTACAATCAACATTAATACCGATATCAAGGATAGTTACAATACCCCCATTAATTGTCGGAATAGATATTGCTATTGTTGGGCGCAATACCCCTGGTAGAGGTTTTGCTGCTATCATAGAGCCAACCATCATTGCCCCCGTAGAACCTGCACTTGCAAAGCCGTCAATCTTACCGTCAACCAAATAGTCAAAACCCAAGACTATGCTTGAATTACGCTTTGTCCGGAAGCTCTCTGCTGGATGGTCTGCCATCTCTATACGTTCTGTGGTATGAACAATATCAAAATCATCGGCAGAATAACCATTACTCTCAAAGGCTCTCTGAATAGAGCCTCTGTCTCCAAAGAGGACAATACGGCACTTAGCGCCGATTGCTTTCTGCGCCTCTATAGCTCCTAAGACTACTGCCTCAGGTGCATTATCCCCTCCAAATGCATCTACGCCGATTCTAACCATTGTACGATACGTTACAAACCAATAAAGCACCGTCGAAACGATGCTTTAATTGGTGCTTATTGCTTACTACTCTGCTACCTTCTTCTCGATAGCCAACTTGCCACGATAGTATCCGCACTCAGGGCAAACTCTGTGATAGAGTACAGATGCACCGCAGTTAGAGCAAGCCACTACAGTTGGAACTACTGCCTTGTAGTGGGTTCTTCTTTTGTCGCGTCGAGTTGACGAGACTTTGTGTTTTGGATGTGCCATAATTTATACTAAAATATTAAATTGTTAAAATTACTCTGTTACACCACTTATTCGAGCCAACATATCCGGATTACAATCCTCCGGCTCGTGCTTTCGTACAATAGGCATATCAAGCATTATTGAGTCATAGACAAATTGTGCTATTGACAATTCATCCCCAGGCTGCAATGTAACCTCCTCGCCATCAAAAGGCTTTGCCTCATATCCAAAATATACTATTATAGAGCCAGTTGCCTCAGCCTCAAGGGTTACATCATCTAAGCAACGGTCGCACTGAGTTACCACAGAGCCCTCTCCCTCAATTCCAATCTCTAACTTATTGGAGGATAAGCGGGATGCCGCAACATGAAACTTATAGCTAACATCCGAAAACTCAGTGTTTTCCATAGCCTCAAACAGTTCCATACCCACTTCAAGATCAAACTCGAAGTTCGGCTGTTGCAATGTCTGTGCATCAATAATATACCTTTTCATATTAAGCCTTGTACGCTTTTAGTCCGCAAAGTTACAATAAATTTTTGATTTCACAAATTTTTTCAGAAATTGTAACTCTTATAACACTCTCTATTCAATTATCATGTATAGTCTGGAGCTATTCCCTGATATAAATTTAGTCAGCACTAATTTTTACTTTTCCACTCCTGCAAATAGTCAATCTGGAAAGCTGCCATCTGCTCACGATATTTATTGATATTGGAGCCTGAGTGCCATGTTGTATATCCACCCAAAAGGCCGGCGTCATATAGACCTCTAATCTCCTTCTCTACATTCTCTGCATTATATGCAATTCCATTTCTATCAACATGGCGCATAACATTATAAGCCTGAATCCACGTACGAACAACTGCAGGCGTAGGAGTTACCTCTTGACGAGCTACAACACGCTCTCCCCATGCACGAAGAATCTCGTACGGATGATTCCACGGCTTAATAATGCCGTAATAGCCATTAGAGAAGTGGTCCGGATAAGGCATACCACAGATAGCATCTGCAATATTTGAAATTGCCGGCCAATACTGACCATAGGCTGTTGTATATCCAGGATTTGCAGCCTCTCCAAAAACATCTATCGACACATAAGCGCCTACAGCATGAATCTCGTCGCACGCATACTGCACAAAGCGTTGGATAGCCTGCACCTTGCTCTCGTCATACTTATTATGATAGTCAATAAATTGCTCGACCTTAGTCATTCGGTCTGGGAAACGCACATAGTCGAAGTTTATTTCATTAAAGCCGAACTTACGTACCGCTTCTTTAGCCAGTTCCACATTAAACTGCCATACTGTACGATCATAAGGACTTGGCCAATATGCCTTATTGTGCTTAAATGGCATTCCTGTAGCCTTTTCTGTAATAGCAACCTCTGGATGATCTTTAACAAGATATGAATCCTTAAAGCATGTTATACGACCAACAACATAAAAGCCCTCCTCATGCAGACGCTTTACAGCCTTTGCATACATTGCCTCCTTATTTGCGCCAGCACGGGCATAGTTTGTAGGAGAGTAGATTTTCATAGCCTCAGCCTTATATCCCGGGCACTCATTATCCTTAATATCTATTACAAAGGTATTAATCTTTGTCTGCTTGGCAAGGGCGATATAATCATCAATCTTTCCGATTACTGCCGGTGAAATATTAAGATACAAAGAGTAGCAAGCCTCAGGCATTTTGTTATTCTCAAATACCACACGCTCTGTAGGATAGAAGTCGCAACCTATAGCCTCACCGCCTCCAAATGGATTTTTGACAGCTTTATGAACCTTATCATACTCCTCTGCCTTATAGCGCTTAAGCGACTCCTCTTTCTCAAAAACAGCATACTTGCCATATAGCCAACCCTCTACCTGGTCCATACGCACATGATAGCGATTTACACGACCTGTAACATCTATTGTATCATAACCGATTACCTCAACTTCCGCCCCTTTATCGGCATTACCGCCGACCTTAGAGTGCTCAATATCAGAGATTATAGATGCAGGTGTGCGCACAAACACGCTACGCTCCATAACAACGGCACGTGGATCTGTAGTAAGCTCAGTCGAGCGAGCATAGAGCAACTTTTCATCTCTTTTTACCGCCATATAGTCAACCTCACAAACTGTCTCAGTTCGATTGACTACAGCAGTAAGTTTAGCACCTCTCACAAGTGTATCTGCAGGCGTAACCTCATCGGTATCCTCATTATATGAATATAGTATAGATGTATGTGTCTGAGAGCCCAAATAGCGGGTCTCCAAAATATCTTCGCTCTTGCAGCCAACTATTGCTGCAGCTATCAAAATCAGGGTTAAAGTTCTTCTCATCTTCATTATATTTTATTCAGGCACAAAGGTAACATTTTTTTCGGCTCGCAGCTATTACCACAAAAAAAATATGCCGTAGAGATAGACTACGGCATATAGAAATTGTTAGAAATCTTACTCCTTGCTCTCTGGTTTTCCCATCAAACAAATAAGAGTTGAGATTATACCACCGATTGGAGCCCACCAAGTCCATGCGATATACTGACCTCCAAAGAGTTGCTTTTGGAACATCAGTGGAAGAATAATTAGCGCACCTACAACAATGGCAGCTACAACACTCTTGAAGTTTCCTCGCTTAGTAAATATTGCTGTAAGGAATACTCCAATCATACCAGCATATGCAAAGCACATCACACCTGTAGCAAAATCTACGAGGTTAAGGCCACTTGCCTCCTGCATTACTGCTGTAATGATTGCAAAACCTGTAAGGAGCATACCCATCAAGAATACCATCTTACGAGAAGATGAGAGCTGATCTGCATCACCCTTAACAGCCTTGCCCTTATCTGCGCGAATAGGTAAATAGAGATCAGTAACAAAACTTGATGCCATAGCATTAATTGCAGAGTTAAAGCTCGACAACGCTGCAGCCAACAGACCTGTAATCATAAGGCCACGAACACCTGTAGGGATGTGATTCTTGATATACTGAGGGAAGATATCACGGGCGTCTGAGAAGAATTGCGAAATCTCTCCGGATGCCATAAACTCGCTCTTATACTTCACAAAGAGAAGAGAACCGATAAGCAAGAATACCAATACGATAGGAAGTGAAATAAGCTGAGACCAAACAAGCGACATAGAGGCCTGCTTAACATCACGGCATGCGAGCTGACGCTGTACAAACTCATGGTCTGTTGTATATTGGCAAACCTTGAAGAATGCAACACCAATCATACCGCCCAAAACAGTATATGGAGATGACCAATTAAGAGAGAAGTCAAACATTTTAAGCTTGCTACCCTCTTGCCAGCCAACTATTGAGCCATCAGCAGCCACACTACCCGCATCAGCTCCAGGTATCTTAGTAAGACCTCCATCTGTAAGAGTAGCCCAAATATCAGCAAACGGCATATCCAATGAACAGAATACCATAATCAACGCTACCACACCTGTACCTACAAGGAGTATAGTTTGGAATGTATCAATATAGAGCAGACCCTTAATACCACCCATCATAGTATATATAGTAGAGACTAATCCAAGCAAGATGATAGAATATACCATAAAGTCAAACTTGATACCACCAAAGACAATTACAGATATTGCAATAGCGGCAATAAATAGGCGAGAGCCTGAGGTAAAGAGCTGACCGAGAAGGAACATCGCACTATTTACTCGCTTCGACTTCTCACCAAAACGGTCTCCGATAAAGCCGTATATAGTAATCGTATTTGCTTTGTAGAGTTTTGGCATTATAAGCGCAGCAACAAGCACACCGCCAAAAATAGCGCCTAACAAGTTGAGCACGTATGTAAGGTCTGTATTAAAGCCAAGCTCCGGAGAGCCTACAAAAGTACCGGCTGAGATAGTTGTACCTGTAGCCGCAATAGCTACAATCCAACCCGGCATTGAACGACCTGCCACGAAGTAATCTTCAACATCTTTGTTTTTTCGAGAGAAGGCATAACCAATAGCCATCAAAGCTCCCAAAAAGAGGGCCACAATTAGCCAATCAATAAAAGTCATAGGTTTAGGTTTTAGGTTTAGTTATTTCATAATCCCTACAAAGATAGCAAATAAATAGCACAAATCAAAATAAGTGAACATATAACACCCCATCTTATTGTCAGAGTGGTGGAAATACAACGCTCGTCGCATTTTGAGGCGATGGGTTGTACTAAGCGTACTACCCATTGACAAAAAAAGACAGCGGCAGGAGCTGTGCCGCTATCACAATAAAATATTTGTCGTCAGAGGGTACATTTCCTTCAACCGAGGCTACAGAGAGAACCATTTTATTGTCAGAGTGGCGGAAATACAACGCTCGTCGCATTTTGAGGCGATGGGTTGTACTGAGTGTACTACCCATTGACGAAAAAAAGACAGCGGCAGGAGTTCTACCGCTATCACAATAAAATATTTGTCGTCAGAGGGTGGTAGTTGCTACGCTCGATAAAAAGTGGCAACGATGGATAGTACAAAACGTACAGCCATTGTTGCCATCTTTTGGTTAGCGGACGCAAATACCGCACTATCACGACAAAATTATCTATCCTCTGCCTGATGTCCTGTACGATCCACCTGATGGTAGAACTGAGTATAAGGAACATCCGTGCGGCCGGTACCCCTACGCATCAATTCCTTCAAATCCTCGAAGTATGTTGTATATACATCACGAGGCATGGCATTATTGCGAGAACATACAGCGGCAGCCATACCTACAACCTCACCAATAAGTCCGCAGGTACGCATAACTCGGGTAGAGCCAAGAGCAATATGTGTAACTGAGATATTACGGCCTGCCATAAACATATTAGCAATATCCTTTGAGTAGAAGCAACGATAAGGCAGAGCGTAGAAGTCAATTGGTGTCAGCACGCCATAAGAGAGCCACTCTTGATTTGGATAGTCCTTGCTATTCTTCTCCATTGGATAGTGTTGATCAATACGCCAAGTAGTTGTACAAGTCTCGTCTTCATGGTGAATAGGACGTGTAAGGTCTTGCTCACGAAGGATATAGTCGCCCATAATACGACGAGACTCACGTTTACCTGACACATGAGATACCCATGTAAGGTGTGTACACTGCCAATCCTCTTTCTTAGAGTAACGATTCTTGCAATATGAGAATGTAGAGTAAGCCACATACATACCATAATCACGAATCTTCTCGGCATCTGCCACTTGGTCATCCATCATGCCGACCTCCCAATACCAATTAGCACGGTGCACCGGCTCTACTGTATATTCGTCAAGGCGCAAACCCCAATCCAGCGAATCAGGGAAGTCGCAAGGTGTATTCCAGTCCTCGCAGTACCACTCGATAGACACGCCCATAGTCATATCATCAGCTATTTCAGGAGCAAGGCGCTCATCAAACTCCGAGCGAGCCTCACGACCCATACGGCACTCTGCACCTGCCATATATCCAAGATGTGCATCACCGGTACAATCTGAGAAGTACTTACCAGAAATCTTGATGCGATTCTGTACTGTAGCCTCCTGAGCCACAACAGATGCAATCTTGTTGCCATCCTTCTCAACCTCAATTACTGTATAGCCCATAAAGAGCGAGATATTTTTCTCGGCAAGAACGACCTTCATCTTCTTATCATCCTGATAGTGGTGTGCTCCACGAGCATTACCGATACGATCAGGTCCAATCTCATTAAGCAGGTAACCCAATGATGGATAAGGGTCTATATTAATCTGACCTCCCAAACCTACACGTACCTCTGAAGAGTTATTGCCACCAAGAACATATCTATCTTGAATTAGAGCCACCTTAAGGCCAAGACGAGATGCCGCAAGAGCTGCACATATGCCTGAGATACCACCACCGACAACTACGAAGTCATAGCAACCTTTATCCTCAACAACAGGCTTACCAAGTAGTGCATCACGCAGTTCAAAGTACTCCTCAAGGCTCTCTGAAGGGGTGTAATCCTCAGTTGTAAGAATTACTGCATCACAACGACCATCAAAACCTGTAAGGTCATGCAAAGATATAGTATGTTCACCCGCCTTAAGCGACACCTTACCACCTTTCTGCCAATACCAATTTACAGACTCTGTTCCATATGTTACGCCATCACTCTGTCCGTCAATAAGTACCGAGAAGACACCTGGAGTAGGACCATCAGACCAATGCTTTGTCCAGTTCTTTGTACGAACAAGGATGTTATACTCTCCATCACAAGGCACCATCACCTTTGTTACTGCATCTTTAGCAAGCGGTGTACCAATACCATGAGCTAAGAGATAAGATGAGCCCATCTGCAAAACAAACTGTTGCTCTACAGTCCAATCACCTCTATCTGCGAAGGTAGTTGCAAGCACCATTACTGAATTTGAATTGTTGAGTTTCATTATTAAATACTATTTAAGGTTTTATCTATACAAAGATATAAATTTATTCAAAAAAACGAGAATAAGAATGTGTTTTTACATTTCCACATTACAATTAACACTCTTCACTACGGGCTGCAGTGGTATCAATGAGGGTATATACCTGCATATATGGCACATCTGTTCGACCTACTCCACGACGCATCATCGCTTTGAGTGTATCAAGATGGTCGGTATATACGCCATAAGGTGTACACCTCTTCCTACGACATATCGTAGCTGCCATACCCACAACCTCACCCATCATAGCTGTAGTACGCATTACTCGCACTGTACCTAAAGCAATATGGCTAACAGAGATATTACGACCTGCCATAAACATATTTTCTATATCTTTAGAGCAGAAACAGCGGTATGGGATAGGATAAAATCCCATCGGGTCAAGATGTCCGCATGAGAGGTACTCTTGCCCAGGAAAAAGACGACTATTTTCCGGATCCGGATAGTGTTGATCTATATACCATGAAGTAGAGGCAGAGCCATCAGGATAGATAATATTGCCCTTCAAATCCAATTCAGTAAGCACCTTTTGACCTATAAGGCGTCTTGACTCTCGCTTACCTGCTACATGGCTTACCCAGCCAAGATAGCTATTCTCATAGTTTTGCTTCTGGGAGTAGTGATTTTTCAAATAGTTCCAATTTGAGTATGCCACATACATTCCATAGTCGCGAATTCGCTCAGCATCAGCAATCTGATCATCACGCATACCCACCTCCCAATACCATTGACCTCGACGGACAACTTGAACACTCTGTTCATCTATCTTTAAGCCCCAATCTATATCAGGAAATGGCCTACTCTTATCATCCTCAAGACAATACCACTGTAAAGAGGCTCCCATAGTCATACTATCACTCTGTTCTGGTGCAGAAGGCTCTGAATACTCACTTTTAGCCTCACGACCCATATGCCACTCTGCCCCAGATAATACACCAAGTATTGCATCGCCTGTACAATCAGCAAATAATCGAGCTGAAATACGTATCTGATTCAGATTAACAACATCTGTTGCCACTACAGCCACTATTCTATTTTCTTTTTTACTAACTGCTGTAACACGATACCCTAAAAAGAGAGTTATTCGCCTCTCTGCAAGTATAGCTGAGAGTTTCTTATCATCCTCATAAACATCTGCAGTGCGAGCATTTCCCTTAGTTACAGGGGCAAATTCATTGAGCAAATAGCCCAAAGATGGATAGAGTCCGATATTGAGCCTGCCACCAAGTCCAACTCTGATTTCAGAGGAGTTATTCCCGCCTAACACCTCTCTATCCTGTACAAGAGCTACACGAGAGCCTGTTCTAGCTGCAGCAATAGCGGCACACATACCTGCTACACCACCTCCAACAACCACAAAGTCAAAACTACCAGCTCGCTTTGGCGTTGAAGGTAATCCTAAAAGGCGTTTACGCAAACGTCTATACTCTTCAACATCTGATTTTGGAGTGGTATCAGACTGTGTTAGCAAGACAGCATCAAAGCGACCATCAAATCCTGTAAGGTCGTGAGCAACAATACTATGCTCTCCCCTATCCAAATAGACTTTAATACCTTTTTGCCAATGCCAACTAGCATCTCCTTCACCAAATTGTCCTACACTATTCCCATCTATAAATAGTTCAAAGCGACCAGGTGTCTGTTTATCCGACCAAAACGCAGTCCAATTACGAGTGCGAACATAGATATTATATTCACCCTCATTTTCAACCTCAAACTGACTCTTTGCATCTGCAACGCTCTCTCCAAGGCCATGTGCCAAGAGATAGCTTGACCCCATGATATCAAAAAATTGACGGTCAACAACCCAACCGCCATGTTCTGCAAATTGAACAGCCGGCAACAGTATTGTACTATCTTTACTCTTCATATGCCCTTATATACAATTTATACTACAAATATACAAATTCTATCTGCATCCTGTCTCTCTTCAACAAAAAAATTTGTATATTTGTCAAGTAATAAAATATATAGCTATGAAAATACTAATTACTATTCTGGTTCTTTTTACTATCTCTTCATGTTGTCCAAAGAGCGAGCAAAGTTCTATCGAGAGTGGTAAAATTAAAATTGAAGGAAACTTATCTGTAACTCAGCTATGCGACAGTGTATGGATTCATCGCTATGACAACAATGATATTTTATCTCTCAAGGAGCGTGCAAAGAGCGAAGAGAAGCAGTGCGATGTAATGTTCTTCGGAAGCTCTTCTATTCGTCTATGGAAGACACTATCTGAGGACTTTGCACCACTTACAGTTGTCAATCGAGGTTATGGAGGCGCTACGCTACGCGACCTGCACTATAACTATGATATCGTTATGGCAGATTACAAACCTAAGGCGTTTGTCTTCTACTGCGACAACGATTTACGAACAAAGGCAAATATTAATATTACCGTTGGTGAGCTATTTGACCTTGTACGTATGCTTTTTAAGCGTATTGAAACTGACTATCCGGGCGTGCCAATCTACTTCCTTGCCATGAAACACTGCCAGCGTCGTGAGGCCATCCGAGACCGTCAGGCAAACTACAACGCACTAATGCGTGAATTTGCAGAGATTAGCGACCAGGTTATCTATGTTGACACCTGCACTCCTTTGCTGACTCCAGAGGGAGAGATTGACGCCTCAAAGTTCCTTGACGATAAGATTCATCTTAACGCAAAGGGTTATGCCGACTGGGTAAAGATTCTTAGACCGATGTTAATCAAATAATTAGAGAATATGAGAAGACTATTTACCATTCTGTGCACACTTGTAGCTTTTACGACTGTAGCACAAAATAGCGGCGGAATTGACGCTGCGATGTTAGAAAAAATTAGAGACGGTTACCATAACACTCTTTCAGAGCGTGCTATAAAGAACGCTCTTGCAACAACATCTATCGCAACACTTGCTGTCAACGGCGACAACCTTGCTATGTGCGATACCCACTTCTCTCACCGTGTAAAGACCGTAGGTATCACAGACCAGAAGTCATCAGGTCGTTGCTGGCTCTTTACAGGTCTTAACGTTCTTCGTGCAAAGATGATAGTAAAACATGACCTTAAAGACTTTGAGTTTTCGCAGAACTATCTCTCGTTCTACGATCTGCTTGAGAAGTCAAATCTCTTCTTGCAGGGCATAATCGACACTCGCAAATGTCCGCTTGATGACAGAAAGGTTGAGTGGTTGCTCAAAAATCCTATCGGCGATGGAGGTCAGTTTACAGGCGTATCAAACCTTATAATGAAGTATGGCGCTGTACCTAAGTCTGCCATGCCTGAGACCTACCAGAGCGAGAATACTCGCCACATGAGAACTATTCTTTCTCTCAAGTTGCGAGAGTATGCTCTCAAGTTGCGCAGTGCGAAAAATGCAGAGGTGGCACACATGAAGCCTATAATGCTTACTGAGATTTACGGCATATTAGTAAAATGCTTAGGCGTGCCTCCAACAACATTTGAGTGGACTGCTTATAACAAGAAGGGTGAAAAAGTATCTACAAAACAATATACTCCAAAGAGCTTCTATGATGAATATATAGGCGAGGATCTGGAGAATAACTACGTAATGATTATGAACGATCCTACTCGTGAGTATGGTAAAGTTTATGAGATTGACTATGATCGCCATGTATATGACGGTGAGAATTGGCTATATATCAACCTACCTATTGAGCGTATTAAGGAGATTGCAATTGCCTCCATCAAAGACAATACTGCAATGTACTTCTCTTGCGACGTAGGCAAATTCTTCGACCGTAAGAAGGGTACTCTCGACCTTGCCAACTTCGACTATCACTCTCTATTCAACACTTACTTCCCAATGGACAAGAAAGAGAGAATATCTACATTTGCCAGCGGCTCATCTCATGCAATGACCCTCATAGCAGTTGACTTAGATCAAAGTGGCAAGAGTACTAAATGGATGGTAGAGAATAGCTGGGGTGCTGCAAGTGGATATAAAGGAAATCTGATTATGACCGACGAGTGGTTTAATGAGTATATGTTCCGTCTTGTTGCTGAGCGCAAGTACGTGCCAGAAGATGTTCTTAAGATGCTTGACCAAAAGCCAATCATGCTCCCTGCTTGGGATCCTATGTTTGCTGCAGAGGAGTAGCCATTAAATAGCACAACAAAAAAAGGTGAGGAAAATCCTCACCTTTTTTTGTCTCAATTAAGATTTACTTCTTTGGTTTCTCATAACCCTTAATCTTTACGAATGGAAGATTCTTCTCTGCCCACTCAGCAACCTCGAAGAAGCGGTCGCAACACATAGCATCGCAACCGAGTGCAGCACCAAGGAAGAAGTCCTCCTTATTATTACCAGGCCAGAGAGATACAATCATACCAAGTTTGTGTCCCAAACGGATAGTTGAACGGTGTGTACCATCCATCTTACAACCTACTCGCATAATGCCCATATTGTAAGCCTCCATAAGAATTTCTGGAGATGCAGGTTTACTCTTGAGTAGCATCATCTCAGCCTCTGGGTGAAGACGCTTCATAATCTTAAGAGCACGCTTGTCAAAAGATGTGAACAAATAGAGAGAAGACTCAGGTTTCTGTGGCATTGTCATATTCCACAACTTCTCGCAAAGTTCCTCAAGCTTAGCCTCTGTATAGAGCTCTGGAATCGTCTTAATCTCCCACTCAACATACATATTTGGTTTATCTGCAAGGAAGTCTGCAAACTCCTGGCAAAGTGCAAGTGGATTGCCTGACTTAGTCTTTATCTTAAGGCACTCCTTTGTGGTAAGGTCTTCTGTCTGAAGGTCAACACCACATGTACGATATAGAGACTCATCATGGCTAAGAATAAGATCGCCAGAGCCTGTCATACGAACATCTGTCTCAAAACCACGAGCACCACGAGCATAAGACTCACGGAATGCAAGCATCGTGTTTTCATCATACTCAAAACGGCTACCACGGTGTGCAAAGAACTGGACAGTCGGATAGTCCTCAACCTTACTCTGTGCAGATACAGTTACGAAATCAGCAGAGAGAGTCAATGCAGCAACTAAAACTGCGAATTTAAAAAGTCTGTTTCTCATTGTAGTTGTATTTTTAAGTGTTAAATTGTATTTTCCAATGTCAAAGGTACTATTTTTTATTTGATTTAAGAAATCAGAATTTAACATTTTCACTTTTTACAACTCTTATAATACGAATATTTATTACATTTGTACTATGAAAAAGATTTTCACAACCATTATAGCTCTCACTTTTGCAGGCACATCGTTTGCTCAGAGCTTAGCCGCAGTTTCCGGTCTACCACTCCCCAAAAAGAGTGGAGATGCCATTGTTGGAGCATTAGTAACATTTACCTCCGAGTGGGATAAAAGCCTTAAGTATCAACGCAAAGTAGATAGCGACGGATTTAGAGTTGTCCTGCCTCAAGGTGGATACATTCTCACAATAGAGGCCGAAGGTTATGAGACCTATTATCATGAAATAGATGTCGATCAACCCAATATAGACCTTGAAGTGATAACAATGCTTACATTAGAGCAAGCCGCTGCACGAGACGAGAAAAACAAGAGGCGTGCTGCACGATAAACAAAAAAGTCATTTCCAATCAATAAAGACAAAATCCCCGAATGGGTTGTACAAACGTATCACTCATTCGGGGATTTAATAGTGTGTAACATCATCACCCCTATAACCTTGCTTAGCATTAAACAACAAAGGGCTGTACTTTCGTACTGCCCTTTGTTGTAATATATCAACGGAAGATATTCCGCTTTAATCTGTTTTTAAGGTACATAGTTGAAGTATGCGTTATCCTTCAAGTGAACCTCCTTAGACTGGTGGCCACCATAGATGTATTCAGAGAAGTTAGTCTCATTAAGAACTACACCGTTAATTGAACCACCTACTGCACCTGCCTCAAGAACGAGAGCATGCTCAAGTGTACAAGCTGTACCAATTGAAGAGAAGTGCTGTGTTCCGAGGATAGCTCCGATAGTTGACTCTGGGTGAGTTGACTGGCTGCTTACAGCACCACCGTTGATATCAGCCTTAAGCTCACCATAAATCATTGAACCGCAAACACCACCTACGTGTGCAATAACAGTCTCAGGATTGTCAGTGAGGAAAGTTACAGTACCTACGTTAGAGCTACCATTGAGGTAGAATACATAGTCTGCTGTATAACGGTTAGAAGCCATCTTACCCATTACACCACCGAGGAATGCCTCTGAAGATGCCTTGTTACACTTAAGGGTTACATTACCCATGTTTGAACAAGAGTTGTAGTGAGGGTTGTAAGCATTTGCACCTGCACTTGCTACAGCACCACCTACGCAGATACCGCAGTTATCAGCATAGCGCATTGAGCCCTCGTCAAGCTGAGTGTTTGGAGTATCACACTCTACATAGATATCACCTGTGTTGATAAGGAATGTATTCTCGCAACCTACAGCGATGTTACACTGAGTGAAGCAGAGCAAACCACCTACGCAGAAGTAATCAATAGCATTTGTTGTACCAGCAATCTCAGATGCCCAATTCTTATTAGAGTACTCGCCTGTAATGAATGGGTCATAGTGTACAGCGTAAACTGTGATATCACCCTCGTTAGTCAAACGAGTAAGGTTAGCCCACTGAGTACGACCTACACCACCAGAAAGTGCGAATGTATGAACTACTGCAGGATCACCAGGCTCACCAACCTTGATATTACCATAGTTTGTACAGTTGTTGATGTTACCAAATACGTTAGTAATGTTGGTATCAACACGGTTTGTAGCGTAACCAGCAATAGCACCGATGTAGAATGTACCGATATGACGCTCAACGCTCTTATCAACAACAATCTCACCGTAGTTCTGACAGTTAGTTACCTCGTAACCTGCTGCACGACCGATAAATCCACCAATAGTAGTATAACGGTAGTATGCGTGAGTCATCTTAGCAGTTGAACCAAGTGGATACTCACCCTGACTTACATCGTAGATGTGAATTTTACCATAGTTCTTACAGCCAGACATATGAGAGATTTCATCAAGGTCTGTTGGAGCACCTGAAGCCTCACCGATGAATGCACCAATGTAGATATTATCATTACCGTGCTCACCGAAGATGTTAATCTGACCGTAGTTTGTACAGTTCTCAATGTTACCTGTAGCCTCATGCTTTGATGCATCCTCTGTAATTACACCTGAGTTTACAAGGAATGACCAGCACTGAGTCTCATTGAGGTACTCAGAAAGTGAAATATTCAACTTACAGCTCTCATCGAATACAACGTTAGTAATAGTGTTACCATACTCAAGGTTGCGGAACAGAGACTTGTTAGGAACCTCAATTACAAGGTTCTTAATAGGTACACCACCACCGTTGAAGTTCTCCTTAAGAACTACATCTGGCCATGTTGCCATTGAGATACCTGACATATCGATTACACCACCATTTGCCTCAGTAGCCACGAAACCGAAATCACCGTCAAGGTTACGATAATCTGTCATATCCTCCTTACCTGCTGCCAGGTCTGATACGAACTGGAGGAACTTCTGACCAGAGTCGATACCTGTAACTACTACATCTGGAGCAAGCTGCTTATCGCAGTCATCAAGACATACAGTAAGAGGTGTTACGCTACCTGCAACAAAGTCAGAAGCAGGAAGAGTTGTTGTATAAACATAAGCACCTGCATAGATCTGAGCAGTAATTGTGCGCTGCTCACCTGGCCATACGCCGAAGTAGAGACCTACTGCATCGTACTCATTATCAGGAATAGAGATAGCCTTCTCTGCAACAGACTCCAAAGTTGACATTGGAACAAGCTCACCTGCATCCTCACGGCTGTAGAGATTTACGGTATGAGAACCTGCAATCTTATCACCTGAAAGAACTACGCGAGAGATCTTATCATTCATTCTATCTTTCGCATAAACATTGAGCTGAAGCACTGAAGATACGATCTTCATATCACAACGCATCATACGGGTTGTACGATAAGTCTGATCGTTTGTCATAATCATTGGAGCGCTATCCAATACCAATGCATTATCAGTAAGAACCTGCTTAGCAGGAACTGAGAGTGAAATATCACCAGCATTTACATCATTAGATGCATCATAAGGGCTGTAAACATATACTGCCTGACCGTTGTTACCATTAGGGTTAGTTCCTACGAACTGGTTGCTACCAGATGTTGTAGAACGCAGGTTATTTGTTGTACCTGCATACAAACCGAGAACAGCCTTATTAGAGAAGTAGAGATCACCACCTGTATAGTACTGCTGTGCACCAAAATCATTAATAAGAGCAAGGAACTTGTAACCATCAGTTGCATCTACAACCTGACCGCAACCTGCGAAGGTAAACTTAGCAGTGTTACGAAGATAGTTTGTACCATTATGGTCAACCTTGTTGATACGCTGGAAGTTAGTTGAGTTACAAGGTCCGCAAGTAAGGTTAGATACAAGGCGCAGACGCAAGAAGTAGTAACCATCCTCCATAGCATCAGGGAAGTTGATCTTAATCTTATCAGGGTCTGTTGTGCAAACCTTAGAGCTCTTACCGCCCATAAAGCCCTCAGAGTGGGTAATTACGCCCTTCCAGTAACCTGCAGGAGAAGAAGCGTTACCAACTGGAATACCTGAAGAGTTCTTTGGAATATCAACATCGTTTGGCACCTCAACATCTACAAGGTTCCACTGTGTCCAGTCAAGAGAGTCATAGAACTTATCCTTCTCAACATCATCAAGCATGATAATTGGACGACCAGAGAGCTGATACTCATCTGCAGTACACTGTGCCCACTCGAAGATGTGATACTTACCACCAGCATCAGTACCCATGAATGAGAACTCACAAGCCAAGTTAGTATTTGCAGCTGCGTTGTGAACAGGAATTGTCCAAATCCAATAGTCGCCCTCATACATACCGGTAATCTTTGGTGAAGATGAGGTTACAAGCATACCATCACCACCTGCACGCTTCTTTACAATAGAAGCCTCAGTACCCATGATGAACTGTACGTTTGCAGAGGTTGCAAGAGCTGTTGAGAACTCAACTGGCTCCTCCTTCTCATAAGCACCAGACTCCTCAGAGAGTACAATTGCAAATGCCTCCCAGTTATCACCCTTAGTCTCACCCTGCTTAAGGTCGTTGAACTTAAAGTTTACAGGAAGACCGATAATATCTGAACCAAGCTCAATGAGTGGGAAAATATTGTCAGATGGGTCATACTCAGAGAAGAAGATATCGTCAATACGATAAACATCCTCAGAAGTATTCTCAAATCGGAAGTAGAGAATCTTGCTCACGTTTGGAGCGATAGAGAAATCGAATGTATTGATAGACCAATCGTTAGTTGGGTGCTCAGTATGAACATAATCCATCTCAGCCCAGCTTGCATTGTCATGAGAGATATAGAGCTTCAAATCCTCCTTGCGGAAACGACCATCGCTGTTCTTCGCACCAAATGAGAGGTAGAAGTCTGTCTTATCCTGGTTGTTGAAGTTACGAATATCGAAGTGGCCTGCACCATCAATCATGATATTAGCATCACCAGAAGCGTCAAGAGAGAAGTTTACATCAGTATAACCCTTTGAAGGCTCGTCAACTGATGCATATACATTATCAGAACCAGCATAAGCATAAGCGTAAAGATCACCGGCAGTAGCTACACCATTGTAAGACTTAGAACCATCTGCGTTTGAGAAGGTATAGAACTTAACAAGGGTATTCTCCTTAATCATCTCACCACCGAAATCATCCTGTACAAATACAAGACGGCTCTCGTTGATATTAGTCTTAGGACCACGCTGACGAATAGATACGCTGTAAGTAGTCTCCAAAGTCTTGAAGATAACAGTTGCTGTACGATCCTCACCTGTATTCTCACCCATAGTAAGATATACGTTGGTTACAGACGTTGCAGGCTGAGGACCACCAATTGGAGATACCTCAAGCCATGGCTCAATCTCTGTTACCTCACCGGTCTCAGGATTTACAACAGAGGTCTGGTCGTACTCTACAGATACAGTCCAATATACGCTTGACTTTACCTCAAGGTATGGAACAGTACCGGTAGTACCTACACCGAGCTTGTTGAGAACCAACTCATCTCCCTGGTTATTTGTATCCCAAAGAGCCTCGCCGGTTGAGAAATCAATATCAAACGGCACGAATACAGATTCGTCGCGCGTATTGTCGGTAGTACATGACGCAAGGACAAACATTGCCACTGCGAAAGTTGCTACCAAATTGAAAAGTTTTCTTAATGTTTTCATATTGTTAGGTTATTTATTTAGTCAAGTGTCCAAGTGTTCGAAATCTCTTTTCCATCATAGAACTTCTTTGGTCGTGCCATTTGCTCCTGATAAACATTACCAAAACGATCCTTGACATTAATAGTCAAAGTGCTATTGGCAGATGATGCAACGACACGGAAGAGGTGGTTATGATTTACCGAGCTGCAGGTATTAGCCGAGAAGGACTTTTTGCCCTGAACGCCATATACATAGATTTCACCACAAAGAGCAGAGAGTGGATCTCGATAACCGCCTGAAAGTTGAGTAACCTCAAGTTTCTTTCCATTCTCAGTTACAGTAACCTCCCAGTTACCATAGTCGCTGAATGGTCCGTTCTCGTATCCCCAAACATTAATCCATACTGTGTTCTGCTCCTCTTGATAGCCATACTCCTTTGACTTGATAGTAACAGTGTTATTACCACCATTAGCAGTATTGACATATGTGCCGGCATTAATAAAGCTATTAGCTGGACCATAAGATTCGTAGTACTTCTTTACCTCGTTCATATCGTAGCTCTTGAACTGCTTTGTTGCAGGCTCGCCTACATACTTGTAGTACCAACTACGATTTACACCGCTTGCCTTATATACATAGTAACCTGAAGGTGTACCATCTGCACAAAGGTTTAATGCACCAGTTTTGCTGTTTGTTCCACCAGAACGCAGGCTTGAGTTCCACCACACACCGCAAACTGCGCCGATGTTATGCTCATACATATTATTATAACCAGGAACACGGCGGAAACGGGTCTGGTGAGTATGACCTGTAATGAAGTTTACCTCCTTAAAGTCCTTAAATAGATCCATAAAGGCTGTCCAATTACTCTTCACATTGAACTCATAGTTACGATCTGAGCCTGTCCAGTTTACCAATGGAATATGCAGACCTATAACGATTGGAGTATTCTTGTCAACATAAGATAAATCTCTCTCAATCCAAGTAAGCATATCCGGACGGAAACCTGCATGGTAGTTACAGTCGCCAAACAGAGCGTCAACATCCGAGTTTGAACCTGTATAGCCATTATAGTAAAGAATATCGTCTAAAAGCATATAGTGAATCTTACCGATATTCATCGAAACGTGGGTAGGGCCAACCATCTTACGATAAGGTCCTGAAGCACGAAGATCGACGTCATTGCCGTCAGGTGTATGTCCATCATTATCATGGTTACCCATAGTGGACCAAAACTGACATGGCAGACCACTGATATAGTCAGATGGATGATGCTTAAGCTCATTACCCCAACCTATATCATACCTATACCAATAAATATCGTGTGCAAAATCTCCCAAATTGAAGCAATAGACATTTTGCTTACCTGAATATTCTGCGATAAGCTCGTTTACAAAACCATCACGGAACTGTGTACAGTCATTTGGAGACAAATTTCGATTGGTAAGGTGGATATCAGTTGCAACAAGCACAATATGATCATCATTAGATGCCTTTACTAACTCAAAGTTGTGCTGCTCCTCACTATTCGCATCGTTAGAGGTCTGAGCCCAATACTTAGGCATTGCACCCTGTGTTGGAACATTGTAACCTGAAGGAAGAATTACATAAACCACCTCATAGCTCTTCTTGGAGTTAATCCAATAGTGGCCATCAGCATTGGTCTTAGTAATCTCAACGCCATCTGTTACAAGAACGCCCTCTACACCCTTACCATTGCAATAAACCATACCCTTAAGATTGGTACCGGTCTTGCTCGGAACTCGATTATCTACACTCTGAACTGTAATATTGGTAGCAAAAAGGTTTTGTGTCTTCTCTCCTCGACGAATGCTAATGTTATACTTACCGTCAACAATATCCTGAGGAACAGCAAAACGGAACCATGTAGTGCTAATCTTAACAACTTCGCACTCAAAATCCTTATTGCCATCAAGGAGAATAACATCACCCTGCTCTGCTCCCTTAGCCATAATACGATGGTCTGCACCTGCTGTAAGCAGCATTGATGCCTGCGACTCTACGCTAGTAAGAATCGCTGAGCCACCTGTACCAGGCTCGTCAGTTCCCTCGGAGCCGGCGCAAGCGACAGCTCCGATTAGAACCGCAATCGAGAGAATTAGTTTCACTAGTTTACTTTCAACTCTGTTCATTTCTCACAAACTTGAAAATTCTTCTAAAAATACTTTAACAGTAGCTTATTCAGCAGCGACCTCATCGCCAGCCTGCTTTACAGTAACTACAATGTTGTTATTACCATTAGTATTCTGATATACGGTAATTGTACCCTGACGAGGCTCAGCGCCTGTATTTGGCTCTACCGAAATATCGAACTTGGCCTTAGTTATACCGCTAACCTTAATCCACTCTACCGGATCACCATTCTCATCGTCATCAATACGAGCAGACCATGCAACGTTTGAGTCAATTGGAATAGTCTTAACGATAGTCTTACCAGCGTTATCGCCATCAGCATAGATTCCTGACTTTGTAAATGACTGTACCTGAAGGAATGGCTGGATATAGAACTGTGTATTTGGAGCCTTATCCTGCTCAATATCAATAGTCTGGATAATCTTACCGTGTGAGACGATATTTACCTTAGCATAGCGAGTATCACCCTGACGAGAGTTTGCCTGGAAGTTAAGAGTAAAACGACCATCATAATTACCATGGCTTGGCCAGCTCTCAATCCACTCATACTCAGGATCATAACACTCAGAGTAGTCAGGTACAATCTGCCACTCATCTGCATTAGTGTACATATCATAGGTTACAGATACTGCATAAGTCTCGCCAATATAACCATCGGTGGTTACAAGAAGACGAGTATCGGTTGTACCTGTACCGCCAAACTTCACATAAGTATCGCCACCTGCGCCCTCGCAGACATAAGGAGCCTCCTCCTTACAACCGCTCATTACAACAGCTGCAACACAAAGTGTGAGAGTCATCAAATATTTGAAAGTCTTTTTCATATCTGTTTCTCATTAAAATTAACGAATCTCCTTAGCAAGACCTGCCTCGCTCCACCATACAGGAGTAAGCATATTGTCTGCGCCGTCATAATAAGTATTACGGAGGGTCTCAACAACCGCCTGATAGTTATCAGGATTAGTGGTCTTTGTTGTTGTAGGATACTCAAGACGAAGTGGAAGAACACCATTGTTCTGAACACCGGTACCAATAGGAAGTTTTGGATAGCCAGTACGACGATAGTCATTCCATGCCTCAGTCATTACGCGGAAGTTTGCAACATACTTCTGCTCCATGATGCACTCAAGACCGTTCTTAACATCGTAAGGAACGTTGTTTGCGATGAAGCTCTCAATTGAAGCGTCATCCATAATTGGTTGCATCTCAATATGGTTGTAATCATCATACATTGGCTCAACTGCAGCAAAGTTACGGTAGTTTGACTGTATGTTACGACCATTCTGACCGAAATAGTTTACATAGAGATCACGCCAGAACTCGATAGATGCGCGAACACCCTTATTATACCACTCTGCTACACGAGCCTCACCTCCAGCAATTGCTGCCCAGTGGTCATCGTCGTTACGATAGTATGCCTCTGCAAGGATGAAGCAAACCTCGTCATAGTTCAAGAATGATACAGGGAGCTTATAGCTGATGAAAATCTCATAGTTCATAATAGGATAACCTGCAGTTGCAGTATCATCACCTGGCATACCTGACTGAACACCCATCCATGCAATAGACTGGCTCCATGGAATGAACCAAATCCACTTACGAGGGTCGTTCTTACCATTAAGCTGAGCAATGAAGAACTCTGCACCACGGTGGCCTGCAAGTGTTGACTGCTGATAACCGCCCCAGTTGTTCTGGAAAGGAGACTCTCCTGAGAACTTAACGATTGCGTTATCCTCCCATGATGTCATAATTGGATACTTTGAAGGGTTGTCAATAATCTTCTTAATCCACTGAGCTACAGACTCTCCAAGAAGAATCTCCATATCAGTTGAACGATTTGACAAACGCATCAAGATACGAAGCTGAAGAGAGTTTGTAAACTTCTGCCACTTCTTAGTATCACCATGATAGAGCTTATCCTTTGAAGTGTTGCTCAATGGACGGTTTACATTATAAAGGCTATTGGCATAATCAAGATCCTTGATAAGCTGTGCGTAAATATCCTTTGGAGCATCAAACTTAGGCTTGTTAACGTTCTGATCACGAAGCAAGAATGCCTCAGAGAATGGAACATAACCGAAGATTGCAGAGAGCTGATCCATCCAGAATGCACGAAGTGTAAGTGCTACTGCCTGATAGTTCTCATCCTCAATACCCACAGCCAACTGATACATGTGATCAGCATTTGCTGCCCAACGTGCAGGGTTATTCCAACAGTTGATAATGTAAGAAGGTGCTATATAATAGCGGTGGATTACATTAGCCGTAGAACCTCCGGCGCAAGTATATTGCATCAGCTCGGCAAATGTATCGTAGAAACGCTGCTGATAGTTCAGCGCACCGTTACAGATAATCTCATCCATCATATCGCACGGTTGCACGCGGCCTACCTCAATCTGGTTTGGCGACTCATTATACTCCTCAAGTGTACGACACTGTGAGAAGGTGAGAAGCACCAATAGAACCGATAAATATTTCAATGTTTTCATATTATATACCTATATTTATTATTAGAAGCCCAATTTGATAGTGAAACCATAGGTACGAGTCATTGGGTAAGCACCTGTCTCAATACCACGGCTAATAGATGCACTGTTGAAGGTTGCTGCCTCTGGGTCATACTGTGGGAAGTTGTCAAGAGAGAAGAGGTTAGTAGCAAATACACCTACTGAGAGGCTACGGAGCCAACCTACCTTCTGGAGAGCCTTCTTTCCAAGTGAGTAGTCGAGGTTAACCTGCTTCAGCTTCAAGAATGAAGTGTCATAGGTATTAGTCTCTGCATTCTTACGATTGTAGTAGTAGTCCTGATAGTAAAGGGCTGCAGACTGGGTAATGGTAGTATTCTTTGTATAAGTACCATCGGCCAGAATATTTACACCCTCCTGTACAAGGCCATCATAACGACCATAGAGAGTATCCTTTGTCTTACCTGAAGATGCAAGGATTGCGTGGGTGAGTGAGTAACACTTACCACCATACTGGTATGTGAAGTTCATACCAAGGCGGAGGTTCTTGTAACGGAATGTTGTGCTGAAACCACCCTTCCAATCAGGATAGATAGAACCAAGGTCGATAAGGTTCTGAGAGTCAATCTGTGGATAACCATTGTTATCAACGATAATCTGACCTGAGCAATCAACAGTCTTACCTGTCTCTGGATCTACATAGTATGCACCCTCTGGAGCGCGCTGGAAACCGTAACCATAGATACGACCGAGCTCCTTACCTGGGTAAGCATAGATAAATACGTTGTTAGACGCTGTAAATGATGTATTGAGCTGATAGAGCTCTACACCAGGAGCAAGCTCTACAAGTTGGTTCCAGTTTCTAGACCAGTTGAAGTTTACGTCCCATGTAAAATGACGCTTCTGGATAAGCTTTGCACCGATAGAGAACTCAACACCATGGTTGTTTACCTTACCTGCGTTAATAAGCTTATAAGTTGCACCAGTAATCTGGTCTGTTGGAACAGAAAGGATCTGGTTTGTTGTATTTGAATCGTAGTAAGCAACGTCGATAGACAAACGCTTCTTGAAGAAGTGTGCCTCCAAACCTACCTCCCAAGACTCAGTATTCTCAGGCTTCAAGAGTGGGTTGTTAAGAGTACCAGGAAGCACATAAGATGATGAGTAAGAAGAGTTTGTATAGTAATCGGTAATCTTGTAAGCGCTTGTATCGTTACCTACGTTTGCCCATGATCCACGAATCTTAAGCATATCAAGCCAGTTTGTATCACGAAGACCAGGAATAGCCTGATCGATAAGGATAGCTGCTGATACTGATGGGTAGAAGTAAGAGTTATTACCCTTAGCAAGTGCTGAAGACCAGTCGTTACGAGCTGTGATATCAAGGAAGTAGGTATCGTTATAGTTGAGTGCGATCATACCGTAGAGAGAGTTAATCATCTTCTCAGTAAGAGTGTAAGATACCTTTGGACGGTCAACAGAGTTTGCAATCTGGAATACGTTAGGTGTAGAGAGCTTCTCCGCAATCATTGATTGGTTACGGTGATTGTAAACCATGTTGTTACCACCGAAGTTAACGCCGAGGTGGAAACGGTTAAACTGCTTCTTATAAGAGAACAAGAAGTCGGTATTCACCTCATAGCGGAAGATGTTCTGTACACGGTACCAACCCTGAGCGTAAGAAGTTGCATACTGTGGCTTACGAGAGGTACGATAGTCATTGAACATATCGAGACCAGAACGAACCATGAATGTCAAATCCTTAGTCAATGCGAAATCTACCTGCATGTTACCATAAATACGGTCACGGATCTGAGTATTAAGGTAGTCATAAGCCAACCAATAAGGGTTGTTTACGTTGAGTGATGTACCGTTACAGTTAATCAAGTTGTTCAGATAAGCTGAATCACCACCTGTACGAGAGTCGAGAGCCTCGAAAATTCGGCCACTGCTATACTCATCCCAGAAAGAAGAGATATCTACTGATGGGTAATTCCACATCAACTGATAAACTGGAGAAGCATTGTTATAACCTGTTGTTGGAAGGTTATCAGACTTCTTACGATAGTAGTTTACCTTACCCTTGAAGGTTACTACCTTATTTAATTTACTACTGATAGAGAATGAAACGGTCTCCTGGTTGTAGCCCATGTTAGGAACAATCCAATTGTTACGAGTATCCTGGAATGAAGCACGGACTGAAGTACCCTTACCATTGTTACCGCTGATTGAGATATTGTTCTTATATGTAAAACCTGTCTCATAGAAGCCCTTATAGTAGTCCTGAGCCTCAAATGGAACCAATGTATAATACTTAGACAAAGCTGGCTCATACTCTGTACCACCATCCGGCTTCTTGTAAGTATCAATTACGATAGAACCTGGTTTATCAGGACGCTCGTTACGGAGTTTGTCGAAATCGAGTGAGTGATACATATAGGTCAAACCTACACCACGCTCATCAGTACCATAACCGAAGTCTGTACCATACTTAGGACCCCACATATTACGAGACCAAAGACGGTCAGAAATCTTAGTTGAACCCTCATATACACTCCAGAATGAGAAGTACTCCTGTGGAGAATACTGCTTACCTGCAACAGTTGCATAAGTAGTAAGTGATGCAGAACCTGCACCATACTCCTCCTGAAGCTCTGGCCAGAATGAAGCGTGCTCAGCAACCATTGAGAATGAGTAGTTAACACCGATACCCTTCTGCTTTGAACCATTCTTTGTGGTAATAATCACCGCACCGTTCTGTGCACGTGAACCATAAAGAGCAGTTGCAGCAGGACCTTTCAAGACTGATACTGATGCAATATCATCAGGGTTAAGATCACCAAGACCGTTACCATAGTCGATAGGAGCATCATCAGAGTCGTTAGTACCTCCTGAAGATGTCTTCTCATTTCCGAGAGGCACACCGTCAACAACGAACAAAGCCTCATTGTTGTCGTGAGACAATGAAGACTCACCACGAAGAGTTACACGAACTGATCCTGCAGGACCTGTAGCAGCTGACTCGAATGACATACCGGCAACCTTACCGTTCATACCATCCAACCAGTTACCTGACACGGTCTGTGCGATATCATCACCGGATACCTTAGAAACGGCATAACCTAGTGATTTCTCAGCACGTGTGATACCCAAAGCGGTAACCACGACCTCGTCAATCTTTTGTGTTGTCTCTTTCATCACCACATCTACCTTAGTACGAGCGCCAACAGGAATCTCCTGACTCTCATAACCGACGTAAGTGAATTCGAGAACCGGATTAGTAACGCCCGCTACATCAATCGAGTAGTTACCATCCAAATCTGTCAGGGCTGCACGAGTAGCTAAACCTTTGACCGAGATAGTTACACCAATCATCGGACCTCGAGCATCGGTAACCTTACCGGTTACCATTTTCCCTTTACCCTGAGCATACACAGATGCAGGGCTAAACAGTGAACAACAAACTAACAATGACAGAGTTACAACTGCCATCGCCAACTTGCGAACACCGTTTGAAACAAGAAGTAAATCTCTTTTCATAGGTTAATTATTAAGTTTTATTAAAAATTGGTTGCTTAAATTCATACAAAATTAAAAATTTATTTTTACACATCCAACATATTTGCGAATATTTTTTCTATTAAACTCAATTAAAATTGGCAACAACCAAAAATAGCCTTTAAAAAACTAAGTTTTTTTTATTTTCTCAGACAAAATTACGAAATGATTACGCTTGTTTGCAAATCTCGCATTTGTCTCTTTACATACCCCAAAAAGACAAAAAAACAGACGGCCCCTAAAATATTAAAATTTATTCTTACATTTGCGAGCGACTTTTAACAAATTTATGCATGAAAAAGATTAAAATTCCATATATTCCCACTTTCGGAGAGGAGATTGCAAACACTATTTCGCACGGTGTTATGGCAATACTGACTCTATTATCTCTGCCATTTGCAGCCGTATGGGGTTATACACATGCCGTTGGTAACCATATTGAGTCAGCGGTAGGTGTTTCTATTTTTGTGATATCAATCTTCTTGATGTTTTTAACATCAACTCTTTATCACTCGATGCATCCCGAGTCAAAGCATAAGCAGATTTTCCACATTCTCGACCATATCTTCATTTATTTTGCCATTGCTGGCTCATATACCCCGATTGCACTAACCGTTATCGGAGGTTGGCAAGGATTGGTAATCGTAATTTTACAATGGGTTATGGTATTATTCGGAATCTTCTATAAATCACTTTCAAAACACTCTATTCCAGCTGTCAGTTTGACTATCTATTTAGTAATGGGATGGACCGTGGTATTCTTCTTTCCACTCTTTCTGCGTAATGCATCAACACCTCTTCTTGTACTTATTGCTATTGGCGGGATATTCTATACAATTGGTGCGTGGTTCTACGCAAAGAAGGGGTTTAAGTACCACCACTTAGTATGGCATTTGATGATTAATTTGGCTGTATGTTGCCACTTTGCAGCCATCGTTTTTTTCCTAAATTATTAGTCGTTTGCAACAACTACAGACAAAATAGCAAACTCCCCAAATGCGATATTTCAGACATCAACGCACTTAGGGAGTTTTACTATATATAACACTATTTTTCCACGGAATTGCCTCGCACCGTAATATAAGATTTACCGACATTTGTCTCTACCTCAACGACTCGATGAAACAAGCCTGGTTCCATCTTACCAGCCTCTAAGGTCATTGTTATAATACTACTTTGTCCTGACTTTAGCGGACGACGAGAGTAGCTTGCCTTAAGACAAGAGCATGAGGTCTTAACACTAAGTAGCACAAGTGGCTTATCTCCCTTATTCTCAATAGCAAAGGTGCATGTATAGTTTTTATTTTCACGTACTATATTCCCAAAATCATAGCTTACCTTATCAAAAGTAACACCCGTCGTAGAGTCTATTTTGGTTTTAGCTTCTACAGTAAATGTCAACGATACAAGCATGAGTGAAAGTAACAAAAATAGTCGTTTCATACTGTTTATCTATCAGCCTTTAATTTGAATATATATGTTATTGTCCCACCCTGAATAAATGCTGCGCTTTCGGTAAATATGGCCCTTTTTGCAGCCTCTATTGCAGCCTGAACAAGAGCAGAATCGGAGGTTGTCGAGCCTTTAGGCTCATAGGTTGCAGAGATTACATTGCCTCCTCTATCTACAGCTACTCTAACAACCACCTTACCTCCTTTATTGCCTGCCGGATAGCGTGGTGCAGGCAATGCTCCAACAAGACCTCGGCCCTGCAAGCCTTCATCAAGAGCATCTGTCCCCATCGGATTTAGAGCACCTCCAACGCCATGAGATTGCTCACTATCACTATTCTCAGCATATGGATTTCCGGCGCTCTGAGATTCATCTACTCCCCCTTTATTCATCTTAAAAAGGGCTCGTTCATTTATCGTTTGCGCCTGCTCTTCTTCTCCACTTACCTGCTCGCTATTATCGACATCAGAGAACGTCTCATGTTGTGGAGCAATAACCGTAGGTGGTAATATTTCAGGCTCTACTATAGGCTCTACAAACTCTATAAACAACTCTGCCTCAGAAACTTGCTGTGGAGAATAGACAACTCTACCCCAACACATCACAGCTACAATACTCAAAGAGTAAATTACAGTGGCAAGTATGGCATAGTGCTTAGAGTTCATAGTCTTAGAAGCGATAGCAATCCTTACAAATGGGCCTATGGCTGAGTTGCAAGTATTAACTTATAATTATTATCTTTAGCAATATTCATTACCTTAACAACCTCATCGACAGCAACACTCTTATCGCAATGCAGAGATATTGTAGGCTCTGTTTGGTCAGAGAGTCGTTCTTTCAAAGCCGCCTCAACACCAGCAATACCCTGAACACGGTCAAGCTCAACATAATAGTTATAGCCGTCCGCTTTCTTCTCGATTGAGACTGTAGTTATAGCCTTATCCTTCAACTGATTACTACTCTTTGGCAATACAAGTTTAAGTGCATTTGGATTGATTAATGTAGTTGCTATAATCATAAAAATAAGCAGCAAAAACATCAAATCGGTCATTGCCGAGGAGGAGAAGGACTTATCAACTTTTGATCCTCGTTTTATCGCCATAACTCTATTTCTGAACAGGTTGGTTAAGAATATCCATAAAGGCTATAGAGTTTGCCTCCATACGAAAAACGAGCTTCTCAATAGCAGCTACAAGGTAGTTATAGCCGAAATATGCAGGGATACCAACAATAAGACCGCCTACGGTTGTAATCATAGCCACATACATACCGCCAGAGAGCAGAGCCATATCAACAGTTCCACCTGCAGACGACATATCCATAAAGGTCTGCACCATACCGAGTACCGTTCCCAAGAAACCAATCATTGGCGCACCTCCTGCAATAGTAGCCAAGAAAGGAAGGCCATTTTCAAGACGAGATACCTCAAGATTTGCCACATTTTCAATAGCACTCTGAATATCAGCCATAGGTCGGCCAAGGCGCTCAATACCCTTCTCTACCATACGGGCAATAGGGGTATCACTCTTGCGACACATCTCAACTGCAGCACGGATATTACCATCTGATATTGCATCACGAATACGGTTCATAAATCCCATATTCATACCTTTAGAGGCCTTACGAATAGCAAGGTATCGCTCCACGAAAATAAAGATAGTAGCGCCACCTAAGGCCAGAAGCACCCACATCAGCCAACCGCCTTTATTAAACAGTTCCCAAAGGCTCATCTGACCCGCCTCTGTAACCTGCTCGACAACATCTGTCGAGAATAGAAGTGTAGAAATCATAGTGTTTATCTTTTTAGTTTAATCATAATTATCTCTTACATCATCTGCTAACGGAGCCTCAAAGTCATCACGCATAGCCTCTTGAGCCTCATTATCCTCCTCTCGAAGGCCTAATGCAGCTGCAATCTTCTCTCTATTCTCTTGACGACGGCGACGAGAGAAACGATTAACAACACGATTCTTAAAGTCCTTCGCATCATTAAAGTCTTCTTTGAAATAGACTCCTACACCATACTCTTGCAAACCCTGGTTCTCATCAAAGCGGTCAATAGTATGAGAGAATCCCTTTAATTGCAAAGCTCCCGATTTATCAATCATCCATGTCAGATACGCCTCACCCGTAAATGACGAAGTGGCATTTACAACTTGCGACCTATCTCCCAAATAGTTACCTTCAACCTCAATAAGCAGACGATTCCCAAGCAAACTCTGTGAGAAACCGAAGTCAACCTCATCTGTCATCTTCTCCTCACTCTTAGGACGGTATCTAAGCACAATATTAAAGTTCTCCGACGAAAGCCAATTACTCAACTGATTTGACAGTAACTCAAAGCCCGTAACTGCGGCTGAAGAGATTCCGAATGACGAGGCCTCAGTAGAGGAGTCTGAGAGGAATGAGTTTGCAAGTAGCAGATATAGGAACTGCTGAGAGCGACGCTCCGGTGTACTGAGCACATTGGCAATAACCGACTGTATGCTTGCATCGGCACTCGGCACCTGAACATCAAAACCCACACTCGGTTTTGTTAGGCGGTCTGTAAGGTTAATAATACAATTCACAGGCACTGCACGATTAGGCACAGATGTATCTACATAACCCTCAAGCAACGGTTGCAATGACGCTTTAACTTTATATACGGCAGCAATATCCAACAATGCATCAAGAGGGTCGCCAGTCCAACGAATAGTAGAACCCTTCTCTATAACAAACTTCTTATTGATAATATTCTGTAGTGTAAAGAGGTAACTTCCCTCATTAATCGTATAGAGGCCATACATCTCAAAAATATCATCTTGAGGTCTAATCTTAAGGTCAAGCAATCCATTTCCCGTACCCTCTATAATATCGCCTACCGTAGGGTCGATAACCAACTGCACTTTAGCGTTCTCACGCACATCAAGCGACATATTGATATCCATATTACCACTTGAAGAGTAGCGTTTGCGCTGTCTGCGTTCAAACATCTGTTTCTTTCTTACAAGATAGCTTGTAGTATCTGCCACCTCCGGCTGCTTAAAGGTTACAAAGTCAGCCCATGTAATATTACTATTATCAGAAAGAGGCATAACAAATTTAGAGTTATCTCCAGACACTCCGACAATATCCATCTTCACTCCAGCCCTATCTCCGTGCACATCTATACTTCCTGAAGCATAAATATCGCCATAGAACATCTCATTATCCTTCTTGGTTGTACCGAGCACCTTCATCTCTTCAAACTGAGCACTGATATTATACTCGATATTGGAGAGGTGATTTAGGTTCAAATCCATACTCAAGTTACCACTTCTTTTACCCAAGTCGTATATAGGGGCACTTTGTAGGTGGAAACGGTTGTTTTTCACCTCTATACGTGCCTTCGGCGCTGTATATCTACATTTTGTATAGTCAAGCGTAGTCTGCATATCCGAGACAAGTATCTCTCCATTCAAACGAGCATCCCTTCCCTCACCATTAAGAGTCAGATTTGCCATTGCAAGGCCCTGAGTATCCGAAATCACACCCGACAAGAGAGGGTCAAGCAGAGCAATGCTAAGCCCCATATTGATATTTGCATAGTACCTGGAATCTGTTGGCGAGAAGTAGCCACGGCCAACCTCTTTTCCGTCATCACTCTTTTTAATAAACAAACCTGCTCGAGAGCGACTCACATCCCAACGTGAAGCAACATTAAGGTCCGGCAACGCTATACCATTTACCCTTATCGAATCTATAGCTATATCTGCACCCACACGGGCACCTTTAAGAGCAGACCTAACAGACACATATCCATTTGTTTGCGCATCAACGCCATAGCCAAGGCGCTTCGTAAAACGACTCAATGGTGAAAGTGAGAAGTTTGTCAGACGTAATTGCAACGAATCTTTATACTCTCGTGAAGCTATACCATCAAGTTCTACCCCCTCGCCTCTATCAGAATTAAAGGCTCTCAGAGACTGAACATCTATTCGTGTCGAGTCTATATATATTCCATCCGATGATATTCTCCACACCCCTCTATCACTCTTTAGACGAGATGGCAGAATATTTACTGCCAAATGTCTTAGGCCATTTCGACGTGAAACCTTAACATTTGCAGCCAACTGACCCGTTGCATTATAGAGTGTATCTGCAAACTCGCCATACAAATCAACCTCATTGTGCTTAGCTCCACCATGCAGGCTTATATCACTAAGGCGCATAACGCCTGCCCACAACTCCGACGAGCCTATATCGACAACAAGCGAGTCATTCTTATTACCAGCGCTCAGAGTAATGCCAGAGATAAGATATGGATAGCTCTCAATACACTCTGACGAACCCTTGAGTACAAATCTATTCGCCACAGGATCCATAAGCACCCTTACTGTTGAAGATGGAGCGATCTCAACGCCATCAACAAAACAATCAAGCAATGGTGATATATTCTTGGTCGTAACAGAGAGTAGTGCCACATTATCTTTTATTACCTCCTGCTTACTTTCAATCTTATCAAGAGCCGTAGAGTCGTACAACTTCGGCAGATAACGAGATAATAATGTTGAGACATAATATACTACATCCTTATACGGGCATCCACTCTCAAAAATAACATCGGCAAAGTCTGAAGTAAGATTCATTCGACGAATATCCTCATTACTATCCAACTCAACCTCTATCAAATCTGATGTAACCTGTTTATCGTTATGGCAATAAAGACCATTAACAATACTCAGTTTGCCATCCATATCATCAAACGTCTTTCCGACAGCCTCCAGCGACACGGTCGCCTTGACTGTTGAAAGACTATCACGATGATTGATATTAACGGCACACAAATCGGCATGTTCTATATCGGCCTTAATATGATAAGTTGGACGCTCATATTCTCTATTTACCACAGCCTGAACAAGGCCCTTCATACTCTTATCATTACTACCAACATTGGCTGTCATAATAGTTGGCGAGTAGGTTCCATCAAAAGATATATCTTGGTAATTATACCCATGAAAAAGCAGATCTCTGATATTTCCACTAACCATTGCAGCCTTAACATCTCCGAAAGATGCCGTACCTTTCACTGTAAATGATGTTGTAAGAGGCTTAGAGACAGCCAACAGTCTATTGACAATAATAGAGTCTGCATCTACAGTTGCAGAGACCACATTAATATCTCCGTCCGGACGTATCGCACACTGAGCCTTTAACTCTCCACCACTTGCAACAGAGACATTCGCTGACGCATCGAAAGATGATATACGACCAACAAATTTTCCATTAACCTTAACCCTCTCTGTGCGCTCTATATAAGGCACGACTTTCTCCGGCACATCAAGATGGGCAATATTACCCAACAAACGTAATAACTCCTTTGTCGTAAGGTCTGCTTTATCCACCGACACGTCAAAGTGTGTACGATTAACATCTATCAGACCTTTTACCTTTGCCCTGGCACTCAGTACTCCACCATCCTCCAGACAAAGATTGTCAATAGCGCCATCAAAGTCAGCAACCGTTCCATGCATAGAGGCTGTAGCTTGAGTAACAGAGGTCTGCCATGGTAGAATAGAGGGCGCAAAATAGCCGACAGTCTCACTTGTCGTATAAGAATCGGTAATATCTATATCGAGACGAACTTGGTTAATAAAGTCATGGTAACTATCCCAATCATCACCCGTCAAGGCGAAGTCAGGTATATTAATTTGCGTATCTTTAGCCTCTAATTTACCCTGCTTTATAGTAATAAGACCCTTGTTGACATAAAACTCGCCCTTCATATTATCGAGCACAAAGCCACTCTTCTCATAAAAGTCAAGAGCCTCAACATCTCCACCAACAGCACCATTATCGACATAGAAATCGTATATACGGGCATTTATACCCTGCAGATACATATCCGTATAGTCCACGCCAGACTCATACTCTCTATCATCATCTCGCTCAAGGCGGAAATCTATATTCTTAGCATCCAACGTCGAGATATCTAAACGAAAGTCTCTACGCTTTCTATTAGGGTCAATAATTCGATCTGTAACTTCTCTGATATTTATTTCGCCTCGCTCTGTATCACGTAGATATAGAACGCCGTTCTCAACTCTACCAGAAAGTAACGATATACCGCCCGTCATACTCGACAGTGGAGCAATCATTGCCGAAACACTACCTGCATAGAGTAGAGTATCTTTATCAAGGTCCTCTACATAGAATCCTCGAACCTTAATACGGTTGAGCATTCCGACTGTAATATATTCAATACCGACCTTTGTTCCCAACTTCTCTGTAGCAAAGTCTGCAGCTATCTGCACTGCCCTATTCTGCACACTCGGCATAGAGAGCAATAGAGAGGCAGCAATAGGAGATAGTAACAACAATAAAATTATTGCCGCTACTATCTTTAGAAATATTTTCGTAACTTTGCCCACCAAAGACATGTTCAACTTTTGTTTAACAGGTTGATTTTCAGTTGCTCGTCAGTATTACAGACAGCCTAAAACTGAACCTAAGTTATATAATAACTTACAAAGATAGTACTATTTTTTCGATTTTACGAAATTTTATGGATAATAATATTACAATCCTCGGTATTGAATCCTCATGCGACGACACTTCTGCCGCAGTATTGAGAAATACGACACTTCTCTCAAGCGTTATTGCATCCCAATCTGTACATGAAAAGTATGGAGGTGTCATCCCCGAGTTGGCCTCACGAGCCCATCAACAAAACATCGTTCCTGTTGTTGACACAGCACTTAAAGAGGCAGGAATAACAATTGATAAGGTTGATGCCATCGCCTTTACCAGAGGTCCAGGCCTACTCGGTTCTCTTATGGTAGGTACCTCATTTACCAAAGGGCTATCTATAGCACACAATATACCTATGGTCGAGGTAAACCACCTACACGGACATATACTATCACACTTTGTAGATATGCCCGACAGGGAGTTGCCGCACCCACAATATCCGTTCCTCTGTATGCTTGTCAGCGGAGGACATACTCAGATTGTAAAGGTTGATGCACCTGACAAAATGGAGATTGTCGGCACAACAATAGACGATGCCGCCGGTGAGGCATTGGACAAGTGCGCAAAGGTGATGGGACTACCATACCCTGGCGGACCGATTATCGACCGTCTTGCAAAAGAGGGAGACAAGAATGCCTTCAAGTTCTCAAAGCCTCACATCAAGGGTCTTGACTACTCATTCTCAGGTCTTAAAACCTCTTTCCTCTACACACTACGAGATGCAATTGCCGAAAACCCCAACTTTATTGAGCAAAACAAGGCAGACCTGTGTGCATCACTACTCCATACTGTCGTAGATATATTGGTTGACAAGCTCATAAAGGCTGCCAAACAGTTCAACATCAAAGACATAGCTCTCGGAGGAGGTGTCTCTGCAAACTCTGCTCTAAGAGCACGCATAGTAGAAGAGGGGGCAAAACGCCACTGGAGAACATTCCTTCCCGAACTTAAGTTTACAACAGATAACGCTGCCATGATTGCCGTAGCAGGATATTACAAATACCTAAAAGGCGAGCTATCAACACTCGACGCAGCACCTATCGCCCGTTACGAAGAGATGATTTAGTTTATCTGTTTGCCTTTAGCCATTGGCTGTTAGTTTAAACCTCCGCAAACGGAGGTTTTTTATTATCATTTAGAAAATTTCACCTTTTGCAATTTTGTCGGCAGAGTGGAACAGATACAATGTTCAGTTAAAGATGGCTGCAATGGATAGTACTAAATCGCACAGCCATTGCAGCCATATTAAACCAGCGGTAGTAGATACCCGATATTACACAAATTACAGAGTAAAGGTCTCGCCTGAGTTCAACAAATCATCCATACACTGAATATTTGAGCTACCCTTAACACTCTTCACCTGAGCTTCCACCTCTGTATCATAGCATGGAGTCTCAACAGAACGTATAACACCGAGAGCTACAGGATACTCTGGGTATTTCATCGCTGCAAGCATACAATGTAAGGTTGTATCCTCAGTATGCGCATCATGAGTCAGAATATCATCTATTGTATAGCCATCCTCGCCCACTGTAACAACCTTCAATTTAAGACCTTCAAGGACAAGTCCCTTATCTTTATTTGCACCGAATAGCATCTTCTCTCCATGACGTAAGGTTATCGTATTTTCAGCTCGAGTGGCCTTATCAGCGGCAAATGAGGCATGAGTTTTATTATTGAAAATCATACAGTTAACAAGTGCCTCAACAACCGATGTACCACGATGTTTTGCCGCCTCCACAAGAAGTTCCTTAGTGAGTATAACTTCAGCATCGACAGTACGAGCAAAAAATGTAGCTTTTGCTCCAATTGCAAGTTCGCCCGGATTAAATGGATGTTCTACCGTACCATAAGGCGAGGTTTTAGTAATCGTTCCAAGTTTTGTGGTTGGCGAATACTGGCCCTTTGTAAGGCCATAAATCTCATTATTAAAGAGGATAATATTAAGATCCACATTCCTACGAATAGCATGGATGAAATGGTTTCCTCCAATAGCAAGGCTATCGCCATCACCTGTACACACCCATACAGAAAGGTCAGGATTTGCAACCTTTACGCCCGTTGCCACTGCCGCAGCACGACCATGGATGGTATGAAAGCCAAAGGTGCGCATATAGTATATAAATCGAGAAGAACAACCGATACCAGAGATAAATACGAACTTCTCATGCGGCTTATCAAGAGCATCTGCCACCTCCGGTAGAGCTCGTTGTACAGCATTGAGGACTGCATGGTCGCCACAACCTGCACACCACTTAACCTGCTGATCTGATTTAAAACTTTCAGGTGTATATTTATACTCAGCCATAATTAACTCAATTTTTCATTAAACGCATTCAACAATTCAGCAACTGTAAACGGTTGTCCCTCAACCTTATTAAATCTCTCAAATACAAACTGAGGGAAGAGGCCCTGCAGATACGATGCCGCCTGGCCCTCATTGAGTTCACAAACCAGAATTCTCTTAAAACCGGCAAAAATCTGTTCCACATTCTTCGGTAGCGGGTTAAGGTAGTTCAGATGACAATGGCTGACAGCAAAACCCATTGTCTGCATCTGAGATACAGCTGATTCTATATGGCCTCGTGTACCACCCCAACCAACAACAAGAAGTTCACCTGTTGCTTGCCCCATAATGCTCTGAAGAGGTATATCCTCCACAATAGCTGCAACCTTAGCTGCACGAGTAGCAACCATAAGAGCGTGATTTGCAGGCTCATAAGAGATATTTCCCGTTGCAAAATGTTTCTCCAAACCACCTATACGATGTTCAAGACCTTTAACCCCAGGGAAGGCCCAACTACGAACATGTCGAGAATCTCTACGATATGGCATAAATGTCTGTTCAGAACTCTCAGCAATAGGAGGATTGATAGCAGGCATATCTGCCATCTTAGGTATTGCCCACGCCTCAGAAGAGTTTGCAATAAATCCATCAGTAAGAAGCACTACCGGAGTCATGTGTTCCATAGCTATCTTAGAGGCCTCAAAGGCATATTTAAAGCAGTCGCTTGGTGTTGAGGCGGCAATAACAGGAACAGGGCACTCTCCATTTCTACCATAAAGTGCCTGTAAAAGATCACTCTGCTCTGTCTTTGTTGGTAAACCGGTCGAAGGACCTCCTCGCTGAACATCAACCACAACAAGCGGCAACTCTGCCATCACAGCAAGACCCAAAGCTTCACTCTTAAGAGACAATCCAGGGCCTGAAGTGGTTGTAACTGCGAAGTTGCCAGCATAAGCAGCACCTACTGCTGTACAGATACCCGCAATCTCATCCTCTGCCTGTACTGTCTTTACACCCAACGATTTATGCTTTGCAAGCTCCTCAAGAATTACAGTTGCCGGGGTGATAGGATATGAGCCACAGAAGAGTGGTCGAGAGCTCTTTTCAGAAGCAGCAATAAATCCCCACGCCGTAGCCACATTTCCATTGATTGTACGATACTTACCCTTTGGCAATCCCGCAGGCTCTACGGCATAAGCATTGTGTGATAGGTGGTTGTTGGCCGCATAGTTATAACCCGCCTCAATAACAAGATTATTAGCCTCTGCCACAGCAGGATTCTTTCGACCAAACTTCGCATTGATATAGTCGTGAGCGTGCGCTGTTGTACGGTCGGTAATATATAGACATATACCAAGCGCAAACATATTCTTACACTTAACCTTAGCTTTATTATCAAGAGCCGAATCTGATAACGCCTCTTTTGTCATGGTCGTAATACGAGCAATAATTATATTACGATCTAATAATTCGAGCTCAGCAAGTGGATTATCTGTCGCAAAACTCGCTTTTGCTATATTATCTGCAGTAATTGAATCTCCATCAATAATAATGGTTGCATCCTGCTTCAAAAAAGCAACATTTGCTTTAAGAGCTGCAGGGTTCATAGCCACAAGGACATCACACTTATCTCCCGGATTAGTAATGCCTGCAGAGCCAAAGTGCACCTGAAAGCCAGACACTCCCGCAACAGTTCCTTGCGGAGCCCTAATCTCTGCAGGATAGTCCGGAAAAGTCGAAATAGCATTACCGGCCAAAGCCGATGTTTCGGAAAATAACGTTCCCGTCAACTGCATACCATCGCCCGAATCGCCCGAAAAACGAATCACGACATCTTTAAGCAGCGAATTTTGTTGTTCCATTTATTTATAGTTTAGTTGGTCCTTGTAAGTTCAGTTTTCAGTTTATACTCTAATATCTTTACATCACATTTGATGTTATTTTTACATCAAAACTACTGTGGTATAAATATATACGTAATAACTCCTTCCTGCTTTGCAGGTGCATTATCATTATGATCAAAGCGTGAACCTTTAGCTGCCGAAACAGCAGTTTGGCGCATACATTCATCGCCTCCAGATTCCACATAGGCATAAAGCACCTTACCTGCCCTATCAACACACACCTTTACCTCAACCTCACCTCCACCCTCGCAACGATATGCCGGTTTTACAAGGTGGCGAGAATATCGCACAGGATTTGTAAAGGAGAAGGAGACTGTAACACGGCCTTTAACCTTTTTATCACTATTTACATCTGTCTTTTGTACTGTCTCCTCATCTCTTTCGCCAGCTCTTTTCGCATCTCTCAGTCCTTGCTCATAAGCCTCTCTATTAGCACGCATACGTGCTTCAACATCCTCAGCATCAGAGTTTAGCGCAGAGGTGTTTGTTCCTCTGTCGTCAGCAAGGTTTTCATTAAGAGCATTTTCATTTGATGAGGTATTGCGAATCTTACTCCAATCTATATTCTCATTTGCACGACGCACCTCCTCTGCAAGACGATCTCGCTCCTTTTCAAGCAACTCGACACTCTGTAAATCAATATACATACCCTGCTGAGAAACTTTACGCCCTATAACTATTTTGGAGGCAAAAAATGTAATTCCTAAAATAAGATAGACAATAATAGTAATACAGAGTCCTACCCTATGGTCATAAGCCCAGCTACCAATATCCTCACTGCGATTATCAAAAGGGAGACGCAATGGCTTTCGACGAACCTTATGAGGGGAATTTTGCACCTCCTCTAATGTTCCATTTGACGCTTTTTCAATTTCTTGTTCTCTCTCTTTCATCAATTGATTGCGTTTTGTCTGTACAAATGTAGCATTTATTCTGAAAAATTACTATATTTGTACCCATAATATTTTTAACATTTAATTATGACTACAACTTCATCCACAAAACAGCAGACTCTTGCAGCTCCTTTAACATTCTCTGGCAAGGGACTGCACACAGGCGTACAGGTTACCATGACTGTAAATCCGGCACCAGCAGATCACGGCATCGTCTTTCGTCGTGTAGATATTGAGGGGCAGCCTACAATTCCTGCTTTGTGTGAATATGTAACAGATACCTCACGAGGCACAACTATAGAGATTAATGGTGTTCGCATAAGCACAATCGAGCATATTATGTCTGCACTCTGGACAATGGGTTGCGACAATGCTATGATTGACATTGACAACACCGAGACTCCAATCATGGATGGTTCTGCTAAGGCTTATGCAGAGGGCATTGCACGTGTTGGTCTTGTTGAGCAGGCCGCAGAGCGCAGATATTATGAGGTACGTGAGAAGCAGGTATATACCATTCCTGAAAAGGGTGTGGCTATTGTTCTCTATCCTGATGAGGAGTTTTCTGTCTCTGTACACGTGGACTACAACTCTAAGGTTGTGGGTAATCAGTATGCTGTGCTTGTTCCTGAAGATGACTACGCATCAAAGATTGCGCCATGCCGCACATTTGTATTCCTACATGAGTTGGAGCCACTCTTCAAGATGAACCTCATTAAGGGAGGAGACCTTGACAACGCTATTGTAGTTGTTGAGAACCCTGTATCTGACGAGCAGTTAGAGCACCTTAAAACTATCTTCGGCAAGAAGGATATTCGTGTAACAGGCGGATATCTAAACAACCTTGAGCTACGAGCAAATAATGAGCTTGCTCGCCACAAACTCCTCGATGTATTGGGCGATTTCGCACTATTAGGCATTAGAATTAAGGGGCGTGTATGGGCAACCCGTCCGGGCCACTTCGCCAATACGGAGTTCATGAAGCAGATTCGTGCTACTATTCGCCGTGAGGGTGTAAAGCCTCGTTTTAAGTATAATCCAAGAGTTGCACCTGTATATGATGTAAATGAGATACGTCAGATGCTCCCTCATCGTTATCCGTTCCTATTGATTGACCGTATCTTCCATATTGACGGAATGTCTATTGCCGGAGTAAAGAATATTACAGCAAACGAGCCATTCTTCCAGGGGCACTTCCCTGAAGAGCCTGTAATGCCGGGTGTACTCCTCATCGAAGCAATGGCACAATGCGGCGGTTTACTTGCACTTAGCGATATAGAGGAGCAGGATAAGGGCAATTACTCTACCTATTTCCTTAGAATAGATAATGTTCGTTTCAAGCACAAAGTAACTCCAGGCGACACTCTGCAAATAGAGTGTGAGCTATCAGCGCCTGTGCGTCGAGGCATTGCCTCAATGGTTTGTAAGGCATTTGTAGCAGGAACTCTCGTCTGTGAGGCTGAACTTATGGCTCAGATTGTTAAGAATAAATAAAACTATTAACTTATTTATAGAATACAATACAACTTATGATTAGTCCACTTGCATATGTGCATCCAGATGCACAGATTGGAAACAATGTAACCGTTGAGCCTTTTGCATACATTGCAGGCGACGTAGTTATCGGTGATGACTGCTGGATTGGCCCTGGTGCTGTAATACACGACGGAGCTCGCATCGGCAAGCGTTGCAAGATTCACACTGCAGCATCTATCGCTTGTCTTCCTCAGGACCTTAAGTTCCGTGGAGAGAAGACCACTGCCGAGATTGGCGATGACAATGATATTCGTGAGTACGTTACTGTCAGCCGTGGTACTGCCTCTCGTGGTAAGACCGTTATCGGCAATGGAAACCTACTTATGGCATACGTACATGTTGCTCACGATGATGTTATCGGAAGCCACTGTGTTGTAGCTAACCGTTGTTCGTTTGCCGGCGAAGTTGAGGTTGGCGACTGGGTAGTAATCGGCGGCCACTGCGCTATTCACCAATGGGTAAAGATTGGCGACCACGTAATGCTTCAAGGCGGAACACTTCTCTCTAAAGACGTGCCTCCATATATTACCGTAAGAAGTGATACATCAAGCTATGCAGGTCTTAATCGTATTGGCCTCCAGCGTCGTGGATTTACAGAGGAGCAGCTCGACAGCCTGACAAAGACATGCCGTATTCTCTTCCAGAGTGATATGAATTACCTCAACGCCTGCAACGAGGCTGAGGCTCAAGTACCTCAGTCTGCAGAGAGAGACTATCTGATAGAGTTTATCAGAAATTCTCAGCGTGGTGTAATTAAGCCTTACACATCAAAGTAGGATATTACGACAAACAGATAGAGCCTAACACTTTATATGTTAGGCTCCTTTTATTTACTATCTGTTAGCGTAATTACTACTTCATTCTTTCAATATGGCAGAACATCAGTTCGCCATTATCATCTCTAAGATGCATCCCATTACCCTTGCAGTAGCGGAAGAATTTACACTTACCACACTGTCCCTTTTTCATCCAATCTCGATTACGGAACATTTCAAAGCGATTGCTCCACACCTGCCAAAAATCATCTTTGTAGATATTCCCCTGATGGTAGTTTGCTCTAATACTTGCGCAAGCCGAGATAGCTCCATCAGCCAATACTGAGCCTACAGTAACTCCAGCCTGACAAGCGAAGAAACGATCTCTCACCTCACCCTCATAAGCACCCAAAAAGCCCTCGCAGCCATACTGAATAGATATTCGTCCCTCTTTGCGAGTTGTAGCGATATATTGCATCAATTGATGCATCTGCTCTTTAGATAATTGTAACTGTTCATCTGTCGCTGCTCGTCCTGCAGGAAAGACGGTAAACAGTCTCCAAGCCTTACAGCCGATAGAGATAAGCAATTCCTTTATTTGGTCAAGATTATCAATATTGCGTCGATTAACGCATGTAACAATATCAAATAAGAAATCTGGCTCTGCCGCCATCAGTTTTATTGCCTCCACAGCCTTCTCAAAGCTATGAGGATTACATCGCATAAAAGTATGGTCTGTTTCCAGTCCATCAAGCGACACCGTGGCTGAGTGCATTCCCGAATCAATAAGGCGACGAAAACGCATCGGCGTCATGGCAAGACCATTAGTAACCATTCCCCACGGAAATCCCTTATCATATATAGCTCTACCACACTGTTCTAAATCTTTGCGCATCAAAGGCTCTCCACCCGTAATAATAACAAAGACTTTATGAGGGTCTGTATGCGCTGCTATATTATCCAACACTCCTAAAAAGTCATCAATAGGCATATCTGGCTGAGTGGCAACATTCTTACAATCACTTCCGCAGTGGCGACAGTTTAGATTGCAACGCAGAGTACACTCCCAAAATAATTGGCGAAGAGGATGATGTTTTACCATATCATCCTCTAAATATCGCCATATTTCCAGCGCTAAACGTCTCCTTAGACCTAACTTCTCTATATCCATAGATTCTCTTTATGAGACTATAACTCCTCTTCTGCCATAGGTGTTGTATTGTCAACCCCACTATTATCCTTTATCTGCTCTTGATTAAAGTCTTTTACCGGAGTACCATACATATCCATAGGTTCAGGGTCGCACGCAGTTACAGTAAAACCGAGAAGGCCTATGACAAATAGTAACAACTTTCTCATACAGCTATTCCTCCATTTTCACATCTGCTGTAAGTGTATATCCACCCATAAACCAATTCCCATCTCCATCAGCAATCTTATCTGAAGGTAATTTTGAGAGCTCAACATCTTGGCTCTTAAACTGTCCACCATTCTGCTCTCCATCAACATCATGGAATGTCAACACTCCAGAGTTAAGATCCATAGTCTTAATTGTATTGGTAACAAATGTTCCATCTGAACCAGTAACAGCACTCATTGTCGGATTGTTGCCAAATGAATCTATGTTCTTTGATACCACAACAATACCCTTGATTGGATGTCCCTTGCTATCTGTAACCTTACCCCTAACAGTATAAGCTCTGGTTGGAGTTCCATACATACATGGTTGCTCACCATTATTATCTCCCTTTCCCTCCTCTTTTTCACAAGAGATGCTAAAACCAAGCAAACTTAACAGGAAAAATAATGACTTTCTCATAATCTTGCGTATTAGATTCAACTTTAACCCATACAAAGTTAAAAACCTTTATTTAAATTTCCAAATCATCATCAATATTAACAAATAAACGATACTTTTTTAACGAATACAGATTATTTCTTCAAAAAATTTATTATCTTTGTGGCACGATTAGAACGATTTAGGTTATGTTAAATATAGTATTATTTGGTGCTCCGGGCTGTGGCAAAGGCACTCAGTCAGAGCTTTTAGAGAAGCGTTTTTCTCTTTCGCACATATCTACAGGCGAGATTATTCGCTCACAGATTAAGGCACAGACTCCGCTAGGCGTACAGATGCAGGAGTACATATCTCGTGGTGAGCTTGCTCCAGACAGCATAGTTATAGGCATGGTGGAGAACTATCTTGCAGAGCATCAGGATATCAAAGGTACAATTTTTGACGGTTTTCCTCGCACAACGGCTCAAGCAGAGGCTTTCGACGTCCTTCTTGAGAAGATGAACGACTCTGTAGATCTGATGATCTATATGGATGTTCCTGAAGAGGAGCTTGTAAAACGCATCTTACTCCGTGGCAAAGAGTCTGGTCGTGCTGATGACGCTTCTGAAGAGGTTATTCGTAACCGAATTGAGATTTACAACTCTCAAACAGCCGTAGTCGCAGATTATTACTGCGCACAGGGTAAGTATGTAGCAGTTCCAAGCCTCGGCACTATTGAGGAGGTATTTGAGCGCATCTCAGCTCAGATAGAGAAATTACTATAGTAGAGACAAAAGAGCATAAAAATAGCGGCAAATTTGCCGCCATTTTTATTGGTATATGTATAAATTGCTACTTTGCGTAACTTACAGAACGAGTCTCACGAATAACAGTAATCTTCACCTGTCCAGGGTATGTCATCTCATCCTGAATACGCTTTGCAATATCATGAGACAGAGCCTCAGACTCGCTATCAGAGAGCTTATCAGCGCCTACGATTACACGTAGTTCACGACCAGCCTGAATAGCGTAAGTCTTTACTACGCCCTCATAAGAGAGAGCAATATCCTCCATCTCCTTCAAACGCTTGATATAAGACTCGATAACCTCACGACGTGCACCAGGGCGTGCGCCAGAGATAGCATCACAAACCTGAATAATAGGTGCAATCATAGATGTCATCTCTGTCTCATCATGGTGAGCTCCAATAGCATTGCATACATCAGCCTTCTCCTTATACTTCTCAGCAAGTTTCTGACCAATAATTGCATGTGGCAACTCTGGCTCATCATCAGGCACCTTACCTATATCGTGTAACAGACCGGCACGGCGAGCCGACTTAGGGTTAAGGCCTAACTCTGCAGCCATAATACCGGCAAGGTTTGCAGTTTCACGAGCGTGCTGTAACAGATTCTGTCCATAAGAAGAACGATACTTCATCTTACCTATAAGGCGAATAAGTTCAGGGTGCAGACCATGAATACCAAGGTCAATAGCTGTACGCTTACCTACCTCAACAATCTCCTCCTCAATCTGCTTTTTCACCTTTGCCACAACCTCCTCAATACGTGCAGGGTGAATTCGGCCATCGGTTACAAGCTGGTGTAGAGCCAAACGAGCAATCTCACGACGAACAGGATCAAAGCCACTCAAGATAATAGCCTCAGGCGTATCATCAACGATAATCTCAATACCTGTTGCAGCCTCAAGAGCTCGTATATTACGACCCTCACGACCAATAATACGACCCTTAACGTCCTCAGAGTCGATATTAAATACTGTTACAGAGTTCTCAATAGCAGTCTCGGTTGCCACTCTCTGAATAGAGGCTACAATGATACGCTTAGCCTCTTTGGTAGCTGTAAGTTTCGCCTCCTCGATAGTCTCATTAATATAGGCAGCCGCTTCACTCTTAGCCTCAGCCTTCATATTCTCAATAAGGGTATTTTTGGCCTCCTCTGCAGTCATGCCTGAGATCTGTTCAAGACGAGAATTCTGCTCATTCATCAACTGAGCAAGTTCACCTTTACGCTCCTCAAGAGATGCAATCTGCGCCTCCATCTTAGCCTTTACCTTATCATTCTCTGCCAGTTTCTTATCCAACTCTTTCTGCTGGTGCTGAAGGTTCTGCTCGGCCTGACGCACACGCTGCTCGGCCTCCTTTACCTTCTGATTTCGCTCGTTAACAGCACGATCATGCTCACTTTTGAGTTGTATAAACTTCTCTTTTGCCTGAAGGGCTTTCTCCTTCTTTATCATCTCAGCCTCTGTCTCCGCCTCGCGAATCATCGCCTGCGTACGAGACTTGACTAACCAATAAGTCAAACCTCCAACCAAGGCCGAAACAACTACGGCAATCGCTAAAATAATTGTGTATTCCATAGTGTGTTTGGTTTATATATTGTTTAAAAGTTGTCTATTTTACTATTAAAAATTATTTTGTTGTAACTATTGTGCAAATACAACGCTCGGCCTATTTTGAGTCGATTGGTAATACTTGAAGTACCTCCCATTGACAATAAACAGGTTAGCGACAGCAGTTGCTACTTTCACAACAAATAAAAAAACCGCATTAGACTCCTTGTTAGGTAATGACGAATCTGTCGAAAAGTCATGTGTGGGGTTCTGCGAGTAATCGCAACCTTCCATCGGTACACGCGGTACTCACCGTTGCCGGCTACAAGGCCTGGTTTTGACAATTGAGACTGCCCCAATGTAAAAAATGTTCAGTTTCGCAAAACGAAAGGAATCTATGCGGGTATATTTCCTATATGTAAAGAACCGGTAAAGTAAAACCTACTTTAAAGTACTCTCTATCTTCTCTATTAGTGCGGCAAGAGACTCATTATCAGGCTCTACAGCGTTATCATGCTCAAGACACACAACCTCTGTTGCCAACTCCAATGCAACAAGTGCAAGATAGTCTCTATCGTTGTAGCCATCGGTTTTATCCTTCATCTTTTCGAGTAGTTGAGCGTTAAGTCTGCGCTCACCCATACGAAAAGCCTCCTCAAGCTGATCGGGAATATCTATCTTGTACTTTTTGCCAAGTAGTGTAAATGTATGCTCTCTTACTGCCATACGTCATCCAAAAAACATCCTAATTTGTTGCCGAGACAAGTTCTATACACTTTTCAACCTCCCGCAATAAACGGTTAATTTGTGATTTTGCCACCTTAGCATCGCCCTCACCAGAGACAATAGCCCCCGATAACTGAGCCTGTGCCAAAGCCTTCTCGGTCTTGGAGAGTTGCTGCTGAAGAGTACGTATTTTACGCTGCTGCGCAGCGGTAAGCATCTGTAAACGAGCCACCTCATCTGAAGCCAAAGTATATTTCTCCAGCAACTTATTTACGCTCGTCTCCAATCTCTGTACTATCTCATTTTCAGCCATAGTCTCCTATTATATACGACAAAGATAATATAAATATTTTAATATGCAAAATATGAATCCGCCTTTTTAGGCTACTATCAACTGTAGTTAATTTCAGTTGCGTGGATGAAATAAACCAAAAAGAGCCCTACACCCATTGTTTAAGAGTGTTAAGGCTCTATCATATTTCAACTGAAAGTTTACTCTGTCAGCTGCACAGGCTCAGAGAGCTGTTCTACCTTATCCTCTATTACAGAGGCCTCAGGAAGTGCCGGGACATCATGTGTAATGATACTATCGACGATATACTTTGTAAATCCTCTCCATGGCAAGGCTCCGAAGTACTCCTTATAACGTAACTCGACAATCTTACCACCTTGAAGCATCAGGCGCTCAGCCACCTCTTTATTCTCAACAGAGAAGTCAAACTCATAAGACTGTATAGAGCCAGCAGCCTTAGAACGTATGCCCGACTGAATAAGTTTACCCTCGTATGTCTTAAAGATAAGACCCTTCTTAACGACATAGTTAAGTTCTCCACTCTTCACACCCTCTCCAAAAACAAAGTAGAATCGGAAATAGAATACTACTGCACCTACTGCAATGAGCAACAATAACGTTACTGACCAAAACTTTTTCATATTTCTACAAGTTTATTCCCAAATTAAGCTTTGCTTCAACCGGATTTGCATATATACCGAGAAGAATCTCTCGTGCTACATCCTTATCTACACCCATAACCTCAAACTGAGCATTTGAGCGAACAAGATATATAGCAAACTGCTGCTCTGCTTCTGAGGTGTAATAGTTAGAAAAACGATGTGTGCCGTGCAAAATATCGTAAGCAATATAGTTTGTATCAAAGAGTTTGTACTCTGTGATAATTCGACGGTCAATAAGGTCTGCCAACGCTTTACACTGCTCTGCTCGAGGGAGCTCTGCAATAGCCTCAAGTTCCTGTTTAGAGATAGGCTCGCAGAAGGTCATATTTGTATCACCTTTATATGCCTTAATACCTGTCAGGATACTTAAGAAATCCTCATTTTCAGCCTTATGATAAGGTGCATCATTACGACGACGACACAACTCAACAGCCTTAAATACATCACAAGGCTCATACTGATAGCTGATTGCTACAGGAGCAATATGGAGTTGTGAGAATGTCTCCACGAAATCCGAAGTACCACTAAGACCGAACATCTTGATAATACCAGGCTCTGTCAAGTCTTTTCCATCCTTTGTACGACCATTGCGCTGAGCAATCCATACAGAACGGCCCAGCTCATTAATTCTAAATCGGATATACTCAGACAAATGGCGTGAATTCTCCAAAAACTCTCGCATCGAAACGTCATCCTTGCGGATAACCTTAATCATATAGTTAGCCTTACAAAGTTCAAAGACAAGAGGAGTTCTCAACAGATTATCTCCCAACGAAATATCTGTTGTCGGCAGATTATTCCCAAAAAGGGCATACTGCATAAGCATCGCATCGAGTGTAATATCTCTATGATTAGAAATAAACAACCAACCGTTGGTTTCCGGCACTCTATCACAACCCTCTGTAGTAAAATTACGCATTGTACGGTGAATAATACCGCCAATGGCAGGGTACATTATTTTACGCTGAATATCATAAGATGTCTGGCAAGAACGGATTAACGCTCTGACCTGCTCTATATCCAAATTTGGAAAGACAAACTGCGCCGCAGGAATCAATAACGGGTCTGCAGCAATCTTCTCTACCACACCCGGAATCTCCTCATCATGATAAGCACGAATGTCATCAAAAAATGATTGAGTATTTTCCATCACCAAATTATTTTCTCTCTTTTGTAAAAAACATCGCATCTGGCAGTTTGACAATGCCAAATGACAACTTTTATGTGCAATATACTTTGCAAAGATAATAATTTTTTCACAAATCGTGCAAATTGTTATAAAAATCTGTATCTTTGTAGCGTTAAGTTAAATCCATAAATCTAATAAGTTAAATAATTCTAGAAAGAAATGGCTAAAACCGAAAGACTTTTACAGCGTATGGCTGAGCTTGAGGAGCAGACTGGTGTAAAGCGCACCATCTTCGCAGCTTGTCCAAACTCTTCTGCAGTTATTCGTGCATCTATCCGCTCTGCAAAGCGTAACAATGCACCTATCTATTTTGCGGCTACACTCAATCAGATTGACACTGACGGTGGTTATACAGGCATGACTCCTGCCGACTTCGTTAAGGTTTGCCGTATGGAGTGTGAGGCTATTAACTTTACTGGTGATTGTATCATCGCTGTTGACCACGGTGGGCCATGGCTCAAAGATAAGCAAAACACAGAGCGCTGGGAGACCGAGCGTGCTATGAATGCTGTTAAGGCATCATTCGAGGCTGCTATCGCTGCAGGCTTCGACCTTATCCACGTTGACCCAACCGTTGATATCAATGTTCCTAAGGGCGAGGTTATCGACATCCATCTCGTTGTTCGTCGTACTGTTGAACTTATCGAGCACTGCGAGAAGTTCCGTCGTCAGAACAACTACCCTGAAATCTCTTATGAGGTAGGTACTGAGGAGGTTCACGGCGGTCTTGCTGATGATACTACTTTCGATACATTCCTCGTAGAGCTTAAGGAGGGTCTTGCTGCAGTAGGTCTTGCTGACGTATGGCCTTGCTTTATCGTTGGTAAGGTTGGTACTGACCTCCACACAACTCTCTTTGACGGTGAGGTTGCTAAGAAACTCACTTCAAAGGTTCGTCCACTTGGCAGTTACATCAAGGGCCACTACACTGACGGCGTAAGCAACCCTCAGGACTACCCTCTTTGTGGTATGGGCGGTGCTAATGTTGGCCCAGAATTCACTATCAGCGAGTATGAGGCTCTTGAGGAGCTTGAGGCTAAAGAGGTTGAGTACTACAACGCAGGTCGTGTAGCTATGCTCTCTAACATCACCGAGGTACTCACTCGTCTTGTTTATGAGTCAAACCGTTGGAAGAAGTGGTTGCTTGAGTCTGAGAAGGGTGTTGACTTCTACGAAATCGACCCAGAGCGTCGTGCTTGGCTCGTTAAGACAGGTTGCCGTTATATCTGGCAGAAGCCTGAGGCTCTTGTTGCTCGCAACTCTCTTTATGAGAACCTTAAGCGTGTAGGTATGGATCCTGAGAATATCGTTCTTGACAGAATTGAGCACGATATGGACAAGTACTTCTACGCATTCAACATCGTTGATTTGAACAAGATGCTCTAATATGCACAAGGTGGTGTGATTGCACCACCTTTTTTATTATTAGCCTTTAGCCTTTTGCTATTGGCTATTTTTTGTTTATAGATAGAGGAAATAAAAACTGCTATTCATACAATAATAGCCAATAGCTTTGCGTTACTTTTACGAAAAAAAATGAACACAACTATGAAAAAGACACTATCAATTATCGGACTTAGTCTATTATCAGCTGTGATAGGTGCAGCTACAACGGTATATTTAATAGGTAGCAAAAGTAATGGTGAGGTACAAGTCGTTGAGAGAGTTGTAGAGCATGCTCCAGCATTAGGTGCTCACTTTACATCTTATGAGCAAGGTGGATATCCTGACCTCACTTATGCCGCAGAGAATGCAGTTAAGGCTGTAGTTAATATTGAAGTGATTTCGGAGGTCTCAATGCCGAGTGGATACAATCCATTTTTTGAGTTCTTCGGCATCCCTCAGGAGCAAGGACCTCGCAAGCGAGAGCAGCGCTCTGGCGGTTCGGGAGTTATTATCTCTACTGATGGCTATATTGTTACAAACAACCACGTTGTTGACAACGCCACCAAACTACGTGTTAAACTCAATGATGGCAGAGCCTTTGATGCCCGTCTTATCGGTACAGACCCTGCAACAGATGTGGCTTTGATAAAGGTTGACGGAGAGGATTTGCCAACTCTTGCCTTTGGTAGTTCTGACGCACTACGTCTTGGAGAGTGGGTACTTGCTATAGGTTCCCCATTTGACCTACAATCTACAATTACTGCAGGTATTGTAAGTGCCAAAGCTCGCCAACTTGACGTTATACCAGATGATTTCCGTCTTGAGTCATTTATCCAAACCGATGCCGCTGTAAATCCTGGAAACTCAGGAGGTGCGCTTGTAAATGCTCGTGGAGAGTTAGTAGGTATTAATACCGTTATCAAATCCTCTACAGGAAGCTATATTGGCTATTCATTTGCTGTCCCTGAGACTATCGTACGAAAAGTTGTTGATGACCTTAAGGAGTATGGTGTAGTACAGCGTGCACTTCTTGGTATTACATATCGTTACATTGACCAGGATTTTGTTGACAACATGGGCAAAGACACAGGCATCACTGAGGTTGGTGGAGCTTATGTAGCCTCTGTTTCTGAGGATGGTGCAGCCTCTGAGGCGGGCCTACGCAAGGGTGATGTAATTATTGCCATTGACGGTGTTCAGATAGATGCGCCTACCAAACTCGGAGAGCAAATTGGAAAGCATCGACCTAACGACAAGGTAAAAATTTCTGTAAAAAGAGGCGAAAATGTGAAACATTTTGACGTTACTTTGCGTAATAAGGCAGGAAAAGCAGAGTTGCTTTCGGCTGATGCCGTAGATGTGGTTAAGGTTTTAGGGGGCCGATTTGTTGATATAGACTCAAAATTGTGCAAAAAACTCGATATTCGTGGTGGTGTACAAGTAGCACAGGTAAGTCAAGGTGGATTACTTGCACGAGCACGAGTAAGAGAGGGTTTTGTTATCACTCATATCAATGACAGAGCTATAACCTCACTGACAGACCTTAACAAAATGACAGATAAGGTGCGCAGTATCGACGGAGTATATCCTGACGGTCGTGCAGCAAGCTATGTTGTGATAGAGTAGCAGTTTGCTCTCTAATAGAGATAGCCCTTGTCTGACACAAGGGCTATTTTTGAGAGTACAAAACAAAATTGAAATATGCGTCAATTAAAAATTACAAAATCCATCACCAATCGAGAGAGTGCTTCACTCGATAAATATCTTCAGGAGATTGGTAAGGAGGATCTTATCACTGTTGAGGAGGAGGTAGAACTCGCTCAACGAATTCGTAAAGGAGACCAAGAGGCTCTGGAGAAGTTGACTAAGGCTAACCTCCGATTTGTAGTCTCTGTAGCAAAGCAGTATCAGAATCAGGGACTAAGCCTTCCCGACCTTATTAACGAAGGCAACTTAGGTCTTATCAAGGCCGCTGAAAAGTTCGATGAGACTCGAGGCTTTAAGTTTATCTCTTATGCCGTATGGTGGATTCGTCAGTCTATCCTACAGGCACTTGCAGAGCAGAGCCGTATCGTTCGTCTGCCACTTAACCAGGTAGGCTCTCTTAATAAGATTAACAAGGCATTTGCCCGCTTCGAGCAGGAGCATGAGCGTGTCCCTTCACCTGAGGAGTTGGCTCAAGAGTTGGAACTTCCTCGTGAGAAGGTAACCGACACACTACGTGTTGCAGGTCGTCATATCTCTGTAGATGCTCCATTTGCAGATGGTGAAGACAATTCTCTACTCGACGTATTGGTAAATCCAGACTCTCCAAATGCAGACCGTGGTCTTATTAACGAGTCTTTGGCAACTGAGGTTGACCGTGCACTGGAGACCCTTACAGAGCGTGAGAGAGATATTATCCGTTACTTCTTCGGTATTGGTTGCTCTGAGATGACCCTTGAAGAGATTGGTGAAAAGTTCGACCTTACACGTGAGCGTGTACGTCAGATTAAGGAGAAGGCTATCCGTCGCCTCCGCCACTCTTCTCGTAGTAAATTGCTTAAGTCATATCTTGGTTAGTCCTCTTAAGCAACCGAAATATTTAGACAAAAGACCTTTCAGTTATCAAGGAGACTTGAGCTGAGAGGTCTTTTTATTACCGTTTATTTAGGCAAAAAAGATAGCGACAGTTTCCTGCCGCTATTATAACAAATGCTACACAGGATTACTCCTCATAAGCATCACGCTTCATCTTCCACATAGGAACGAAGATTAACGCACCGATGATTGCCATAACAACCATAGCAACGAATACACCGTGCCAGCCATACTTAGAGTCAGCAATCATACCGAAACCAAGACCTGAAACGATAGGGCTAATGTAGCTCACAAAGCCTACCAGACCATTTGCAGTTGCAGAAGCCTTACGTGTTGCGTGGTTAGATGCAATAACGCCGATAAGAGCCTGTGGTCCATAGATAAACATACCCGCAAGTGCAAGAACGAAGAGAAGAACTACAGGGCTTGCTCCTGTTGTCTGGAGTGAAATAAAGCCGAGAATTGCAAGCAGTGCACCAACCATACAGAAGAAACATGTACGAGTTGCACGACCACCAAATACCTTATCAGAGATCCAACCTGCTGCAAGCATACCTACAACACCGAAGAGCTCGAAAATAATCACAGTAGAGGCTGCCCACTCAGGAGACATTGCACAGTGCTCACGGAGGAATGTAGGACCCCAGTCAAGAACAGCAAAACGAATAACATATACAAAGAAGTCTGCAAGTGCAAGAGCCCAGATTACAGGATTCTTCCATACATGTTTCATGATGTATGCAGAGATCTCTGCCTGACTCTCCTGTGCTTCAGGCTCGCCTTCCTTCTTACTATCATCAGTAAGCTCAGGAAGACCTACGCTCTTAGGAGTATCACGAAGAATAGCCGCTGTGATAAATACGCCAGCTGCTGCGATAAGACCAGGGATGATAAACGCCCACTTCCATGCGCCTACGTGCTCAGCTGCAGAGATAACTGCAGGGTCTGTAATATCCTTACCAAGGTTAGATGCAATAGTTGCAACCATCTCCGGATCACCAGACATATCCACACCCATATACGACATGATAAATGTACCGCAGAGCAAACCTGCAAGACCTGCACCGATAGAGTGTGAAGTGTTCCAGATAGACATCTTTGTTGAGAGCTCATTTGCAGGCACCCAACGAGGGATAAGACGAGAGCATGGAGGGAAACCACAACCCTGGAAGATGTTGTTTACAATCCAAAGAGCAGAGAGGAGGATGGTAAACTTACCCACAAACTCAGGTGTAGAGCCTGCAGGAACACCTGTGAGCGCTGTGATAATCTCGGCACCAAAACCGATAAGAATAGCAGTAACAGTACTTACCGCCAAGCCTGTAACCATATGCCAACGACCATTTACACGGTCTGCAAGCATACCATTGAGTAGTTTAGAGAGTCCGTAGAGGAAACCGGCAGCAGTAATTACAGCACCAAGGCTGGTCTTGCTGATACCGTACTCTGCAGTAAGACCCGGCATAAGGAACGAGAAGTTCTTGCGGATCAGATAGAAGAAAATGTAACCAATCATAGTACCGGCAATAGTACGCCACTGCCAATACTTAAACTTTTTTTGCTGTTCTGCAGTCATTTTAGTATAGTTTTAGTTAGATTTTTTCGATTTTACTTAAGCAAGTCTTGTCTCAATCTCTGAATAAGCCTCTACAATCTGGTCGAGAATTGGAGCATCAGCCTCAAGAGATGCGAACTCTGCTACAGCAGCCTTAAGGCCAAGCTCAGTAATACGCTGCTGCATAGCCACGCTCTGAGGGTCCTCAGGATTGTTGTAATGAAGCGCTGCACCAATACCCAAAAGCAAGTCAGGTGTTGCAACACCTGCAGCCTGCGCAGTAAGGGTAGGATTGATAAGACGGTCTGTAGCTGAAAGCTTACGCAGTGGCTCACGACCTACACGGGTTACCTCATCCTTAAGATATGGGTTCTTGAAACGACCTATAATCTTATCGATATACTTAAAGTGAGCCTCTTTATCCAAACCGTGCTTTGCAACAAGGCCAAGACCACTCTGCTGCATAGCAGACTTAACAATCTGATAGATCTGAGGATCTGCAATGCTCTGGTCGATAGTCTTAAGGCCCTTCATACAACCTGTATATGCTGTAATAGCATGACCTGTATTAAGGGTAAAGAGCTTGCGCTCTACATAAGCAAGAAGGTTATCTGCCAAGTTCATACCTGCAATCTGCGGAACCTCACCTACAAAAGATGCCTGCTCAACATTCCACTCATAGAAAGCCTCCACTACAACATCAATAGGATTTTCACTACGTACAGGAGGTACAATACGATCAACAGAGCAATCAGGGAAACCAACCCACTTCTGGCAATATGCCTTGTCCTCACCCTCAAGGAGTGCAAGAACATGCTCTTTAAGCTGAGAAGATGCACGAACAGCATTCTCACAAGCGATAATATTAAGTGGCTCCTCAACGCCTGCTGCACGACGTGCTACAATACCCTTAGCAATAGCCGGAGCAATACGTGGCAAAATAACGACACCTACAGCTGTAGTTATAATCTGAGCCTCAACAATCTGCTCTATTACAGCGTCGGTTGTGGAGTTTACACCGGAGATATTGGTAATCTTCTGCTCTGCACACTCTACATCCATTACATGAACAGTATAACACTTGTCCTCATTAATCTTATCAATAACTGTAGCATTGACATCAGCAAAAACCACATGATAACCAGCCTGCTCTAAGACAGCGCCAATAAAACCTCGGCCAATGTTACCTGCACCGAATTGAATAGCTTTCTTCATATCTCTATAATTTTTATATGATTTTAAATCCAACAACTTACAAAGATAACTTTTTTTATTCAAAAACCAAAGTTTTTCGACAATAATTAGCCCTACAGGCCACTATACTTCATACTTCTGAGGCAGAGTTGTCGTCTGTGTTCAGTTTACATACATCATCGGAAAACAAAATTGAGATATTATCAATCGTTTTCAGTTCGTACCTTTAACAGTTATCTGGCATAAAAAACGGCTCTTGTTACAGATTATCTTGTAACAATTCTTAATTTTGATTTTAAATTTTTAACTTTGCACTATGATACAATTAAAAGAAAATATATCTACTAAGCATCGCTTGTTACTCTCGCTTTTATCGGCATTGTTGCTATCTGCAGGATGGAGTGGTGTATGCGGTTTTACTGTACTAATCGGTTTAGTTCCACTGCTCATTATAAGCCACAGTTACGGCCCTTCTTGGAGAGAGTTTTGGAAGATGGCCGGCTGGGGAACTTTGACATTTATCATCTGGCATCTTGCAACTGTATGGTGGGTATGGAACGCTGCTGCAATAGGCACTATTGCAGCCACTATTGTAGGGTCATGGTGGGCTCTACTACCGCTTATGCTCTTCCATTTTATCAGTAAGCGAATGGCAAAAGGTATTGCCTACACGCTCTTTGTTACGGCATGGATAGCTTGCGAGTATATCTACATTCAGGCTCCTGCCATGTCCTTTCCGTGGCTCACTTTGGGCAACTGCTTTGCCTTTGATAGTTGGGCGGTGCAATGGTATGAATATACAGGCGTTTTAGGCGGCTCGTTATGGGTACTCGTATCGAATATAATCATTTTCAATGCTCTACAGAAAGGCACAAGAGGTTCATGGGTTATGGCTCTATGCAAGGTGGCATGTCCAATCATCTTTTCACTTATTCTCTACGCCATAAACTCTCCTACCTCAGATAGATACCTCTCTGACCAACAGGTAGAGATATCTGTCGTACAGCCAAATGTAGATTGCTATACCAAGTTTGACAGCAGCGCAGAGCTACAGCAGAAAAATCTGATGAACTTACTATCTGAAGTTCCTGCCACATCTAAGTTTGTACTTATGCCCGAAACATCGCTTGCAACAACTGTAAACGAGCGTTTTATTGCCGCTACACGTATCATACAGGGTTTTTCAAACTACCTAAAGAACCAAAAACGACAGACCATGATTGTTGCAGGCACTCAGAGCCTTGTTCCATACGGCACACGCCGCAAGAGTGATACAAACCGTCGTTCAAGAGATGGCATATATTATGACATCTTCAACTCTTCAATCGGCGTTACCTCTGATCCTACACAAATTCCTATACACCACAAGGGTAAGTTGGTTATCGGAGTTGAGACCCTACCTGCATGGTTTCGTACTAGCGGTCTATTTGAGGTCGATTTAGGCGGAACGGCAGGTCAGTTAGGTATTGGAGAGGGTGCTCTTCCATTCGAGTTTGAGGGCACAAAGATTGCTCCTGCAATATGCTATGAGGGTCTTTATGGCAACTTCATGGGCGAGTTTGTCAGAAATGGTGCACAGATTTTAGGCGTTGTCTCAAACGATGGTTGGTGGGGTGATACACCTGGTTACAGATGGCTCTTTGCACTCTGTCGCCTTAGGGCTATTGAGCATCGTAGAGATATTGCACGTAGCGCAAATACGGGTATTTCGGGTTTTATAAACAGTCGTGGAGATGTTCTCGATTCACTTGGTTGGGATAAAGAGGGGCTGTTAACAGCCCAAATCAGAACAAATGACTCTCTGACTCTTTACACTCGTTATGGAGACTATATAGGACGAATATCACTATATATCGCACTACTATCGCTACTCTATACGGTAGCCTTTATGTCAAAGAAGAGATTTTATTTAGATTGATTATGAATTATACTCAGACCATAGACTATCTATTCAACTCGCTCCCCTCTTTCCAGCAAGTTGGAGCTGCAGCTTACAAGCCAGGGCTTGAGCGTGTAACGGAGTTTTGTCGCAAGTTAGGCAATCCTCAACGTAGCTACTTTGTTATCCACATTGCAGGTACAAACGGTAAAGGCTCTGTATCTAATATGTTGGCCTCTGTTCTTCAACAGGCAGGCTATCAAGTTGGACTATACACCTCACCACACCTCACCGACTTCCGTGAGCGCATCCGTGTCAACGGAGAGATGATTTCTAAGCAGAAGGTTGTTAACTTTGTAAGCAAATATCGTAAAGATATGGAGGAGTGCGACCTCTCATTCTTTGAGATGACCACAGTCCTTGCCTTTGACTATTTTGCTCAGAGTGATGTAGAGGTGGCAGTTATCGAAACAGGCTTAGGTGGCAGATTAGATGCAACAAATATCGTCATTCCGGCAGTAAGTGTGATTACAAATGTAGGTCTTGAGCACACTTCACTCTTAGGCGACTCTCTACCTAAAATTGCACGTGAGAAGGGTGGTATTATCAAAAAGTCTATACCCGTTATCGTAGGCGAGAAGAGCCCTGCCTATAACCTTGTAATAGAGGATATTGCAGCCGACTTGCGCTCTACTGTAATCTATGCCGAACAGACCTTTGAGTGTCGTCGTCAGCAGTCAGAGCAGGGTGTCCAAATATTCGACATGATTCGCACAAGAGATACTCAGCAATATACACTTCGAATTCCACTTTTAGGAGAGTATCAGCGACAGAATGTAGCAACAGTATGTGCTGTGGCAGACTATCTACACGAGAACACACCACTCTCAATTAGTCGTCGTGCTTTTGTAGAGGGTCTAAGAGATTGCGTTGCCACTACAGGCCTTAGAGGTCGTTGGGAGGTGCTCTCTACAACACCTAATATTATATGCGACACTGCTCACAATGCTCACGGCATGAAATATGTGGCAGCCCAAATAGCAAAGTATGCCGATACAGGCCGCCTATATTGCGTAATGGGCTTCTGCGAAGATAAGAATATCGAACAGATGCTCAGCCTCATGCCAAAAAATGCGCACTACATCTTCACACGTGCACAATCTCGCCGTGCAGCATCCTTAGAGAGCGTTGCACACTTAGCAGAACAATTAGGGCTCCAATTCGAGTGTATGGATGGTGTTGCACAGAGTGTGGAGTATGCCACCTCGCTCTTAAACGATACAGATACCCTCTTTATCGGAGGTAGCACATTTATCGTTGCAGAGGCCTTAGAGAGCAAAGAGTAAAACAGATAGGCTATGAAGAGCATCTATGAGCGAATAACTCTCTATGGTCCCTCAAGCATGACCGACTCCGAATTGCTGGCCATCATATTAGAGAATAGAGAGTTATCTGAGCGCATATTAGCAGAGAACAACTTAACTCAGTTGGCGCAGTATGAGCTCTCACGCCTAAGAATGGTGGAGGGTATAGGCGTTGTACGTGCCGCAAAAATAGCTGCAACAACGGAGTTAGGCAGGCGTCTTTCTGTATTCCAAAGCGACAAAGTGCAGAGAATTACATGTGCCGATGATGCTATACAGCTTCTCAGCCCGACACTACGCAATATCAAGCATGAGGAGTGTTGGGTATTATTCTTAACCAACTCTTCGCAGGTTATAGAGAAGATGAAAATCAGCCAAGGTGGAGTACAAGCAACCGTTGTGGACAATAAACTGATTGTTAAACGAGCTTTAGAGTTGCTCTCTACCCAAATTCTTATTGCCCATAACCACCCTTCAGGCTGTGCAGAGCCAAGCCCTGCCGATATAGCGATGACAAAACGCCTACAGCAGGCTGCTAACCTGTTTGACATCAAGATTATAGACCATATCATCATCGCTCAAAGCGACCACTACTCCTTCAAAGGAAACGGGCTCATATAGCGACACCGTATCAAAGGTGGTAAAAGAAAAAAATAGGCCTCTCAGTTTAAAGAAAGGTCTATTTTTGTTTCAATAACTTGTCTAAACAGATATAGATTGCATTAGCTCAGTTCAGACATACGAAGCAGGATAACCATTGAGTCGTATGCGCAGTTTATCCAATATGTAGGTTTATAGTTTAGTCTAAGACGCCATGTAGTGAGTAGTTTTCCTGTATTTACACACTGTACAACAGTTATATTATCTACAAGCGCTTTTGCTTTTGCTCTCATCAGTTCATCACCTGTTTGCTCGTATATATCAAGCATTGCGTTAGCCACATTACATGCACTATTATCTACCGGCATAGCGTACTTATATTGCTCAAATACGCATGGACAACTATCTCTCTTCACACCACGCTCATCTATAGGACAATCCCAATATACAAATTGGTCCTCACTAAAGCGTACCAACTCATAGGCCCTCTCCAAGTCGCCCTCTTCGAGTCCTCTAAGAATTAAATAGGATGCATAAGGGGCCGCAGTACAATTTGTAAGGTTCTCATATGGCTGAAGGCCAAGCACATTGACATCCTCAAACTGACCTGTCATATCGAACCTATCAAGGATATGCTCTTTCATCCACTTCTCACCACAAATACGTGCCTGAGCATACTGTGTCTGTCCATAATCCTGCTCAAGACGTAAGAAGTAACGCAATAGCGGGTGTAACATAGCCTTAGTATCATTTACAGGCTCACCTGTCGCAAAGTCATACTTGATATGCCAAGAGCCATCCTCATTTTGAAGTGTAAGGTATGTATTGGCAATACCTACAGCCTGCTCCAAATAGAGTTTTTCGCCCGTCATATCATACAAATCCAGATAGGCCTCGCCTGCAGATGCCGCCTCCATAGCCATTGTCTTGCCCTTGTTCCAGCTATACTTAGAGGCCTCAAGGTCTTTGTAGTATGTAGGTGGAAAGTAAGCGAGTTTTTCGCCTGGGCGACGAGCCTGAGCCATAAGGAACTGCGCTGCATTTTTAGCAATCGTCAGAGCCTCCTCTCTATACGATGGTACACACTTAGCGAGCAACACCTCTACCTGAATTGTAGCACCGATAATTTTGCAAGGGTATGTATTATGCGGATAGCTCATATCCGGCTCTACAGATGTGAGCCAATGTTGAATTTGCGGCATTGTATGAACATGCAGCATACCCATAATTGCAGCCTGGCGATAATCTCTTACAGCATCATTATATGGAGGATTAAAGCCATAATCACGGAAAAACTCTCTTTGACCCGTTCTTGCTATAACACCACCATTATCGTCCAAAGCATCTACTGTAAGGCTGACATTAGTCCCATAAGGAATCTTACCCCATACCTCAGAGAGTGAACATTGCGGGCTATCTGCCGTAAATGACCAACTCTGTCCCTCAGTAGATGTTACTGTATAGAGATATTTTACAGCCCCCTCTACAGTCTTAAAGTCAAAAGATGGCGCATAGATAAACTTTTTCGAGAATCCATTCCAAAAAGGAGTATCGCCTCCTCCAGGATGAACAGATATAAGATACTCTGCTGCGGCTCTATCTGTAAGCAACTGATTTGCATCCTTCTTAGGGGCACACGAAAACATCACACCAACAAGTGCGAGAATAATAACTATCTTTTTCATCTATTGAGACTATTATTTACTCTGTTTATCTTCCTCGTTAGGCTCCTCTTTACCCTCCATGCCATCGCGGAAAGACTTTACGCCCTTACCTATACCACGCATAAGTTCAGGAATCTTTCTACCACCAAAAAGTAAAAGCACAAGCAGTACAATAAGCAGAATCTCTGTTCCACCAATATTTCCTAAAAGCAGTAATTTCATACTAATCTATTTTAACTTTTTTCATTGATTTACGACTCTTCTCCGCCTTAAAGCCTATTACATGACTCTCAATAGATGCATCGATAGTACTTGATAGTTTTGTTGCATCCTGAGTTGCTACAGCCTCGACAAAATCTCGTGCCAATGCATGATCTCCGCCACCATGACCAGCATGTTTGTACTCCGCCATCTCCTTGACATTCTTATGCCAAGTACGCTTCTTATTATCACGGAATGTATAAAGAGTAAACTTTGTTCCATCACCCTCAATATAACCGGTAGTACCCATCACACGAGTTCTACGGCCTCCCCATGGAGTGAACGCATCCATAGTAAAGCTCGCCGTAACACCACCTTCAAAGAGCATCGTTGTTACATAGTGGTCAGGCTGGTCATTGTCGCACTTATAGACGCAGCGACCAAACATCGTTGTTCGTAACTTCTCCATAATCGCTGCCTCGTCTTTACGGTCTGGCAGGTCGAATACACCAAGATGGCGCTTGCGACGAACATATATATCTATTGCCGAATATGGGCATGTAGCCTCATGAGGACAGCCATCTGTACAACGTGCAGGAGCACCCTCAGGAGCATTTTCAGCCTTAAAGTGCATAAGTGTACCCTCAGCCGCAATCTGCAAACACGGTTTATCTACAATCCAACGGATAATATCGAGGTCATGACAACTCTTAGCAAGGATTATAGGAGTTGTCTGCTTACTATCACGCCACTTACCTCGAACATAAGAGTGAGCCATGTGAGCATACTGTATAGGCTCCATGTGCTGAACACTTACCAAGTCGCCAATCATACCCGAATGAATAGCCTCACGCATAGCGATAAAGTAAGGCGCATAACGGAGAACATGGCAGATAGCCACAATTCTATTATACTTCTTAGCCTGCGCTAAAATAGCCTTACACTCCTTCTCTGTCTGAGCTGCCGGTTTCTCAAGCAACACATCGTACCCCATCTCTAAAGCCTTCATGCATGGCTCAAAATGGAGATTATCAGGCGTTGCTATAACCACTGCATCCGCAAACTTAGGGCGGGTAAACACCTCTGTCCAATCACTAAAACAGTTCTCTGCAGGGATTGCGTGAGCCTTCGCTGTACGCTTCTTTCTAAAATTGTTAGAATCCGCAACGCCCACGACCTTCATCGTATCAGGAAACTGCAGAGCATACTTGCCATAGGTCGTTCCTCGACTACCTGCGCCAATGATTATCGCTGTAATAGCATGGTCTGTATTCGCCTTAAGCGAGCGAATAGGGAAATCAAGGTCGGGATGGGTCTTGCTACCACCCTTAGTAGCACTTGATGCAGGCGAAGATGCAGGTGCAGCCTCCCCTGTCATCGCATTTACATCTACACCAATAAGCGACGCTCCTACTGTAAGCATGCCAAGTCGCTTAAGAAACTCTTTTCTATTCATATATCGAAGTTTTTAGGTCCACATAGGTACCTTTTACACAAAGGTAGTTAAAAAAAACAAAAAAATGTGAGATTTTGTATTTTTTTAACACAATAGAGTCTTAGTATATAACAAAGTCTGCACAGATTATCTCCATGCAGACTTTAATAGTGTTATTTATCTTATATTTAGAACTCCATCTTAGAGCGACGCACATAAGAGTTGTAACGCCACTTAGCATTCTCCTCAGCTGCTGCGAAGAGTTCATCAGCCTCTGCAGGGAATGTCTTCTGGAGCGATGTGTAACGTACCTCCTTGAGAAGGAAGTCGCGGAACTTGCTCCAGTCTGGCTCCTTAGAGTCGAGAACAAATGGATTCTTGCCCTCATTCTCAAGCAGTGGATTGTAGTGCCACAAGTGCCAGTAACCACACTCAACAGCCTGCTTACCAACGGTCTGTGTACGTGCCATACCGCCCTTGATACCGTGGTTGATACATGGTGCATAAGCGATAATGAGTGATGGACCAGGATAAGCCTCAGCCTCCTTAAGTACATTGAAGAGCTGTGTCTGTGATGCACCGATAGAGACCTGAGCAACATATACATAGCCGTATGTCATTGCAATAGCTCCAAGGTCCTTCTTACGGATACGCTTTCCGTTAGATGCAAACTTAGCTACAGCACCGATAGGTGTTGACTTAGATGACTGACCACCTGTATTTGAGTAAACCTCAGTATCGACAACAAGGATATTCACATCCTCGCCTGATGCAAGCACGTGGTCAACACCACCAAAGCCGATGTCATAACCCCAACCGTCGCCACCAATAATCCACTGAGACTTCTTAACCAAATAGTGCTTATCCTCAAGAATCTTGCGGCAAGCCTCGCAATCACAAGCCTCGCAAAGCGGAATAAGACGAGAAGCAATCTCTGCCGATGCAGCTGCAAGGTGGCGGTTATCAATCCACTCCCGCATTACACCCTTAAGCTCATCTGAGCAGCAGTTACACTCAGCAATAGCTGTTGCCATAGTATCTGCAAGTGTATCACGGAGCTTCTCAATACCAATGTGCATACCAAGACCGAACTCGGCATTATCCTCAAACAATGAGTTAGCCCATGCAGGACCCTGGCCCTTATCATTTGTGCAGTATGGAGTTGATGGAGCAGATGCAGAGTAGATAGATGTACAACCTGTAGCATTTGCCACCATCATACGCTCGCCAAAGAGCTGTGTAATAGTCTTGATATATGGAGTCTCGCCACAACCTGCGCAAGCTCCTGAGAACTCAAATAGAGGCTGTGCAAACTGGCTATTCTTAACCATCTTAGCACGGTCAAGGTCCTTATAGCCAACCTTATTGTGCATATATTCCCAACGCTCAACCTCGTCCATCTGTGAGCCGAGTGGCTGCATTACAAGGGCCTTCTCCTTTGCAGGACAGACGTCAACACAGTTACCGCAACCGGTACAATCGAGAGGAGATACCTGAATACGGAACTTATATGCCTTTGTATTACCAAGACCCTGCTTGAATGTAGTACCCTCTGGAGCTGCCGCTACCTGCTCCTCAGTTGCGAGGAACGGACGGATAGCTGCGTGAGGACACACATAAGAACACTGGTTACACTGGATACACTTGTCAACATCCCACTGTGGAACGTTCACTGCAATACCACGCTTCTCCCAAGCTGCAGTACCATTATCCCAAGTACCATCCTCACGGCCATTGAATGCCGATACAGGAAGAAGATCGCCCTTAAGTGCATTGATAGGGTCAACAACATTGCGAACAAACTCAGGACGAGAGCTATCAACAGTCTCGTGTGCCGGAGCAACAACGATATTAGCCCACTCTGCAGGAACATCAACCTTAACAACCGCAGTAGCGCCTGCGTCAACGGCTGCATAGTTCATATTTACAATATCCTCACCCTTCTTACCATAAGACTTGTAGATAGCCTTCTTCATCTCCTCTACAGCCTTCTCAAACGGAATAACATTTGCAATCTTGAAGAATGCAGACTGCATAATGGTATTTGTACGACTACCAAGGCCAAGCTCGGCTGCAATCTTTGTTGCGTTGATAATATAGAAGTTGATATTGTTCTTTGCCAAATATACCTTCATATGGTCAGGCAGTGTAGCACAAGTAGTCTCTACATCGCCTACAGAGTTAAGCAGGAATGAACCACCAGCCTTAAGGCCCTTAAGCACGTCATACTTATCAACATAAGATGGAACATGGCAAGCGATAAAGTCAGGAGTTGTTACCAAATATGGAGAGGTAATAGGCTTATCTCCAAAACGGAGGTGTGAAGAGGTATAACCACCAGACTTCTTAGAGTCGTAGCTAAAGTATGCCTGGCAATACTTATCTGTAGAGCCTCCGATAATCTTGATTGAGTTCTTATTTGCACCTACAGTACCGTCAGCACCAAGTCCGAAGAACAGAGCCTCGAAAGTGCCCTCCTTAGCCATTGACACCTCCTCGCCTACAGGCAATGAGAGGTTGGTAACATCATCAACAATACCGACAGTGAAGTGGTTCTTTGGAGTTGCAAGTGCCATATTCTCATATACAGCAAGCATCTGTGCAGGTGTAGTATCCTTTGATGACAGACCATATCGGCCACCAATAATCTGAGCCTCTACGCCCTCTGAGTAGAATGCATCTACGATATCAAGATAGAGTGGCTCTCCATTTGCTCCTGGTTCCTTAGTACGATCAAGAACACAAATTGTCTTTGCACTCTTTGGAAGCACATTGAATAGATACTTAGCTGAGAATGGACGATAGAGGTGAACAGTTACAACACCCACCTTCTCTCCACGAGCATTGAGTGAGTCAACTGTCTCACGAAGGGTCTCAGTTACAGAACCCATAGCAATCACTACACGCTCTGCATCCTCTGCGCCATAATATACAAATGGCTTATACTGGCGACCTGTGATAGTCGAAATCTGCTCCATAGTCTGAGCCACCATATCAGGTACTGCATCATAGAACTTATTTGATGCCTCGCGAGTCTGGAAATAGATATCAGGATTTTGGGCTGTACCACGAGTTACAGGGTGCTCCGGATTGAGTGCATTGTTGCGGAATGCAGCAAGAGCCTCACGGTCAAACATCGCTGTAAGAGAGGCTGCATCCATAAGCTCAACCTTCTGAATTTCATGAGAGGTACGGAAGCCGTCAAAGAAGTGTACAAACGGAACACGAGCCTTAAGCGCTACGATATGAGCTACACCAGCAAGGTCCATAACCTCCTGAACAGATGATGTTGCAAGCATTGCAAAGCCGGTCTGACGAGCAGCCATAACATCCTGATGGTCTCCAAAGATAGACAGAGACTGAGCCGCCAAAGCACGTGCTGATACATGGAACACGCCAGGGAGCAACTCACCTGCAATCTTGTACATATTAGGAATCATCAAAAGCAGACCCTGTGAAGCTGTAAAGGTAGATGTGAGTGCTCCTGACTGTAGTGAGCCGTGTACAGCTCCTGCTGCACCTGCCTCAGACTGCATCTCTACAACCTTTACGGTCTGACCGAAGATATTTTTGCGACCCTGCGCAGCCCACTCATCAACAAGCTCTGCCATAGTTGATGATGGGGTGATAGGATAGATGGCTGCAACCTCAGAGAACATATATGCAATATGCGCTGCTGCGTAGTTACCATCACATGTGATAAACTTCTTTTCTGCCATAATTTTATTATTTGTTTTATTGTTTTTCAAATTCTGTACCTAACTATATCCATTCACACCTATTTATAATAGGCGCACACTTCAGCGGTGCAAAAATAACAACTCTTTTTGTCAGTTCCTAAAAAAAACGCTGTTAGTTTTTTCACAATCAATCTTTCCTCTACATACATCAAAAAAAATTGTTGCCGACTACTCCGACAACAACTTATTCCACTCTTTTGGCAGTTCAACCACCACACTCTTAAATCCACCTCCTGGCATTGTTTGCACCTTATTTCTGGAGCTATCTCCCGTAACGATTATAGCCGTCATTCCCATCTTCATTACTGGGATTGTCTCCATAACACTGTCCGAAGTTGCATGCCACACCGGAGGTGTTGTCATCTGGCTACCTTCACTCTTTGCTATATGGTAACGCCACTGTCCTATGCTACGTCTTGACTCTGGGTTACTACCCGGATTGGCATAGTAGTTTGCAAATACCCTCTCATCTATAGGTCGGCGAGCTGTACGAACTAAGGCCTGTTCGAGTTGCAATGGAGTCTGATATTTCGTTGCAAGTATAGCAGCCACTGGAGCAGTGAGCAGAATTGTACGATGTGTATATTGTTTGCCACTACCCAAAGCAAACTGACAACGCTCCGTAGCGTCCCAGGCTATAAGCTCCATAATCTTTTCAGGGTCCGTAGTTGAAGGGGCCATATTATTTCCCCACACAAGAGCCGAGGTAAGTGTTACCACACTCTGAGAGGCATCAAAGCCTGCTCTAACATGGTATGGTTGCCACCCTGCAGCAATAGTACTCTTCTCATCCTCTGCCAAGACCCACGGCTGAGGATAGCCAAATGTTCCCATACGGTTCTCGCCAACATAATAGCCGGCCAGATTCATCATGGCAAGTGTTATAAAACGAGCTATAGTAAGATTGGCATGGCTATTTATCTGTCCCTGGCCACTACTAATACCGAGCGCATCTACTATTGGGCCACTTATCCAGCAATATGGAGTCCATCCATGAGTACTTGCAATAGTACGACGAAACTCCGGTGCTCCAATAGCCTTTGTAATAGCTATAAGCAACGGCATATAGCAAGGCTTACAACCCGCCATAACGCCATTTACAGCCACATGCCACGCTGTTGTATTACGATGCGACACAGGCAGCACTGCCACTGTGGTCTCAGGCTCTAAATCTGTATATTTCATAAACTGCTCCACACGCTCAAAAGTAGGCAGTTCAAATGGCAATGCGTCGCTCCATTTCATACTACAAAAATGGTCAATAATCTGCTCCCTTGTGCCATAATAGACATCATCCTGAATACCTCCACCTACATTACCTCTATTAGACGCAATCTCCTCCTCGGTAATAGGCGTTGTAAGGGCCTTAACTATATTAGGCCAAAGTACATTCCGTGTATTCTCAATCAACTCTTGCTTGGTATGGAGTGCAAAAGCAGCTGGATACTCAGCCACACGAGGTGCAGCAATGCCATTATTGAGCGACGTATAATACACCTGCTCCACAAATGAAGGTGCAGCAATAGAGACTGCCGGAATACCTATATACTCAGCCGCTATAGCCGAACCACACTCCTTTGGAGTACACAATCCACAACCACAATTGCCCGTAATCACGATATCTACACCATACTCCTTAAGTCGTGCTTGAAACTCATCCTTACTGCGACGTGTAATTCCAGGTGCTGGATAGACTCCTGCCATGCCTACCTTATCGACAGTAACAACCTTTGCCGAAGGGTAGTATTTTGCAATCAGCCTCTCTATTTCAGGGTGTACGACTGTCGCCATAAAGCTCTGACCGACAATAGCTATCGTCTTACCATCGAGGGTCGTTGGGCGTGGTGCCTGAGCAATCATCTCAACGGTAGGCATACCCACAGGAGAGACCACAGCAAACTTCGGAACTGTACTCTGCTCCTCAAACTCACTTTTACAATTATCATCGCACAAAATACGACGGGCTGAAACATCAGCAAGCGTTAGTACAACTAACAAAAAAGGACAAAAATTCTCTTCATAACCATAATCGCATATCCAATAGTTACTCGTAATGGCCAAAGGTTAAATGTACATTCACAATTTTACTTACAAAAAAGTTTTTATATCTTTGTTGCAACTAAACTAAAACTACAGCCATGAAAAGAGTTCTGCTACTCGCCCTAAGTATCGCTTTATGCTACAGCACAACCGTAGCAGCATCAAAGCTCGAGAAGAATCGTAACAAGGTTTTATCAGCCTCTCAAGGCTACTACAAAGATATATTTATGGATGGAGGAATACACCTCACCTCCCGACGAACCCTCTCCGCCGCAGGAGCATTGTCGCTTACGATGGACCACTTCGCATCCGCACCAACAACAGAGCTAACCGCAACCGATACGCTGCTACAACGACAGATTTTCTGCGGATACGCTGAGGATACAAACGGTTGGCTACTATATCCCGATGGAGCTCCCCGCTACAGATTAATTTATGTCAATGGAGGTAGTGCCGCCAAACACGCCATTTCACTCACCCCTGAAGGCCGAAAGCACATACAGGAGTTTGTTGCCGCAGGTGGCTCTTACTTAGGTACTTGCGCAGGAGCATCCCTCGGCTCTGCAGGTAGCAAAAGAATCGGCAAAAATGATATAAGAAACCGTAAACTATATCTCCACCTATGGCCAAGCATTATGCATGGCACAGGTCTGAGAAAAAGCTATACAGCAATGCGCTTAGAGCCCAAAAGCCCTCTACTTAAATATTACGACTTCGGAAAAGATATGATTATCGACTCCGTACGCCACAATGGCGGAGGATATGCCCTCGAAGAGCCGTCAACACCCCTCCCTGATGGCACAGAAGTACTGACCCGATATGTATTCGAAAATAAAGAAAAAGTACAAATCAATAACCAAATAAGCGCTTGGGCTTACAAACCAAATAGCCAAAGTGGTCGTACAATACTTATCGGCTCTCACCCCGAAGGCGTACAAAAAGGAGAACGCAGAGACTATATGGCTGCAATGATTCTATACGCCATGGAGGCAAACCCTCAACCTAAACTAAAAGCAGAACTGCAAATAGGCTCAACTCGCTCAATGACCTGCAAAACAGAGGACAATAGCCCCGACTTTACACGCATCGGAGATAAACAATACCACCACTTCACAATATCCGTACCTAAAAAGTGCCAAAGCATAACAATAACTCTCAACGGATATAAAGGCGAAGATAACTTCGACCTTGTCCTCTGCGCCCAATATGGCTCACACGCATTCGTAAATAATAGCCAATTCGTCGCAAATAACCCAGGATGCTACAAAGAGATAACTATAACTAACCCTAAAGCCGGAAAATGGTTCGTCTCCGTACTCTGCACAACTACCGTAACTGCTATATCTAATAAATACGGCACAGAATATATCAAAAATACTAACGTCCTAAACGGAGTACCATACTCTATAACCGTTAAATAATACCTCTAACTTTTTCAACCGCCTACAGTGCCGCCGAGTACCACCGAGAACTGACAGCTTTTTCGACTGCTCATGGTACTGCCCACAGAAATTAGTGTCAAGTGTTTTGGTAACACGTGGTAACATGCGGTAACATGTGGTAACACCCCTGTTACCATGTTACTTTGTTACCAAATAGGTTGAAATAGTGTAGTAACACAATGGTAACATGCGGTAACATATGGTAACACCCCTGTTACCATGTTACTTTGTTACCAAATTG
>JAFOBG010000031.1 GCA_017381935.1 Alistipes sp. | reverse complement strand
CGGTTGTAAGGATTTGCGTAGATAGTAGTATAAACAGGGTCTGTCTCAAGAGATGGGTCTGATGGATCGCCCCAAGGACCTACACGGTAAGCATTTACAAGGCGATATACACCTGAAAGGCCTGCGTCAGAACCTGTACCATCGAGAGCAGCCTGGAATGCAGCCTCGTTGATAGAGTCAGCACGTACCTGAACCTTTACCTTGTATGAAGGGTGAGTCATACCTGCCCATGCACCATCAAAAGTAAAGCCCCACCATGAAGTAAGAACATCCTCAGTGTACATGCACTCACCAACATCAATCCACTTAACACGAGTAATAGTTACGCTAACAGCATTTGAGTTAGCTGACTCATACTGAGTAACATACTGTGGATCGTCAATAGAGAGTGAGAGGGTATAAGGCTTACCTACCTCTGCATCTGGAGAGAGAACTACAGAGAACTCTGCAACATCTGCACCATCTGCAAACTCAAGAGCAGACACGGTAAACATACTCTCAGTATTCAAAGCTACATTTACAGGAACGGTGATTGCACCCTCTGTATTTGTACGATATGCTGTATAAACATACTCGGTTGCCTCTGATGGGTCAACGCTAACCTCACCCAAAGGACCCTGGGTCTCACAAGCCTCAGCATCTGGGAAGTAAACGCCATAGCAACCCTCTACCTCCTGCGGACCTGGCTCGAAGGTAGTTGTATCCTCGCTACAAGCGACCATACCTACCGTAGCTAAGGCAAGCAGAGCATAGAAAAATTTATTTAATGTTTTCATATATCTCTTAATTTATCAATTTGACATTATTTTATCCACACTCTACTCAGTCCAAGGCTGTACAGAGTTTGTTGGGTCTGGATTGTTAGTCTTTGTGAGTGCTGTGTTCTCCATAGCCTCATACTCGTTGATGCAGACATTCATCCATGGAGCAAGACCATCGCAGTTGAAACGAGCCATCTCGATATGGTTTGTGCCCTCATAACCACGCTGTACCTGCAAGAACTCTGGGCAACGCTTGTAGTCATAGAACATTACACCCTCACCCCAGAACTCGATACGCTTCTGGAAGAGTACCTCCTTAATAAGGTCGTTACCACTCTTGTTGCATACATACTCTGGGTTACGAGACTGAACGAGCTCTACCAAAGATGCAGAGTTACCCTCACGAGCATCGCACTCAGCGATGATAAACTTCATCTCCTCCATACGCATCATACAGAAGTCGGTTGCCTTTGCTACCAAGTAGTCGTTAGGCTCACCCTGACCAGGACGGAACTTAATAACTGCCAAATCAGGAAGTGAAGATGGACCTGTATAAGAGCCCTGAGCTGCTACATAAGGAACCTCAAGTGTTGAACCTGCAGGAGCCTTCCAAGAGAGCTTACGGAAGTCTGTATCAGGAATCTGGCTGTAGAAACGAGCGTCGCAAAGACGGTAAGCACCGTATGAAGTATAACCGAAGCTGTTCTCAGATACCATCCATGAACCCCAACCATAAACCTTAGCCTTTACTACTGATGACTCTGAAGAGAGTGTATTTGCAAGCATCCATGAAGAGTTGCTAGCCACTGAGTTAAAGCCAGTAGAGGTGCTTGTCCACTGCTCCTTTGTAAGTGGAGAGTATGAACCTGCTGCCAATGCTGCCTCTGCAGAGGCCTTAGCTGCTGGATAATCCTCCTCCCACAAGTGGAGACGAGCGTAAAGACCGTGAACTACTGATGTTGTTGGCTGAAGCTTGCTTGGAGACTCAAAGCCCTCAAGAAGAGTAAGCGCAATATCAAGAGAGTTCTTGATGTGGCCAATCAAATCTGCCTTTGGAAGACGTGGGTTTGAACGAGCCTGATCCTCTGTGATATTCTCATGGAGATAAGGGATTGTAAGACCAACTACCTCTGGCTTGCTGGTATATTTGTTCTCCTTATACTCATACATCTGACCCATATCCAACCAAGCCCATGCACGATAAGCGTATGCACAACCTACATAAGGACGGAAGTGCTCAGGAATCTCCTCAATGTTTGGATACATGCGGATAATATCGTTAGAGAGTGCCAACCACTTAGTGTACCACAACCAGATAATCTGCATGTGAGCGTAGATACCATTCATATATGTATTTGTAGAGAATGGCTCATACCAGTCATAACCTATAGGCATACCGGCAATGTCGTTGCACCATATATCGCGAATAACGCACATAGAAGAGTAGCCATAGAGCTGAGGACAGCTATCAGCCCAAGTAATATCGTTTCCATAAGCTGCAATAGCACCTACCATAGACTCCATTGCAGTTGGAGACTGATTCACCTGGTCAAGAGTAATCGCGCTACTTTGAGGCTCAATCTCCTTGATACAACTTGTTGAGAATGCACCAAGCGTAGCGAGAACCAATGTATATTTTATTAATTTTTTCATATTATAATCTCCTTTCTCTCAATTAATTAGAAGGTAATATTAAGACCACCGGAAATTGTACGAATTGGTGAGTAGTAAGCGTTTGATGCGCCACCAGAATAGCTCTGACGTGGGTCAAGACCCTTACGCTGAGACCACAACCATACATTCTCGCATGCCAAATAGATACGCAACTTTGAGATACCTGCCTTTGACATCCACTTGTGTGGGAAGGTGTAACCGAAGTTGATATTCTGAAGGCTCAAATAAGATGCATCCATCATATAACGGTCTGATACTGAACCTGTATATTGATCCTGCATTACGAAACGTGGAATGTTAGAGGTTGTATTCTCTGGAGTCCATGCGTTAAGCAGATCTTTGTGGTAGTTTGTACCAACCTGTGAAGATGATGGGCTTGACATCAATGATGCATAGTCAGAATCGATAACCTTACCACCGAGCTGATATACGAAGTTTACAGACAAATCAAAACCATAGAGGTTGAATGATGTACCGAAACCACCATAGAGATCAGGAAGTGATGTATCGAATACGAAGTAAGTAGCCTTATCTGCGTAGTCAGTTGTCTTTACAAGACGGAACTTCTTCTCACCATTCTCTACATACTCCTCACGAGCCCAGAAGAGTGGAAGACCCTGCTCGTTTACGCCTGCATAAGACTTAAGAAGCATAGTATAGATTGGAAGACCCTCTGCAAAGTACTGGCTACCATCCTGATAACCCTGATAAGACTTGCCATCCATTGAGTAGAATACATCGGTCTTAGTTGCAGGATCGAGGTAAGTAATAGCGTTCTTTACATAAGTTACGTTGAGGTTCAAGCTCCAATTGAAGTTCTTCTTATTGATAACTGTGCCCTGCAAAGCGAGCTCAACACCCTGGTTTGACATATCACCAACGTTTCTCCAGTAACCTGAGTAACCCATTGAAGAAGGAACGGTGTAGAAGCTAAGCATATCAGAAGTCATACGGTTGAAGTACTCCAAGCTACCTGCCAAACGGCCACGGTACAAAGAGAAGTCAACACCTGCATTGAAGTTTGCGTTAGTCTCCCAAGTGATATTCTCATTACCCTTTGCTGCAAAACGGATACTCCAGTTGTCAGTACCGTCGTTAGAGATTGAGTAACGGTCTGTATAGAGGAAATCAGAGATTGAGTCATTACCCTGAGAACCATAAGAAGCCTTAATCTTAAGCTCGTCAACCCAAGGAGCGTTGAACCAGCTCTCCTTATTAATCAACCAACCAGCAGAGATAGACCAGAAGTTACCCCAACGGTGATCTGGGTGGAAACGAGAAGATGCATCACGACGATAAGATACTGAAGCGAAGAGGCGACCATCATAGTCATACTGACCACGGAAGAAGTAACCCTCATTGTTGTACTCACCAAAACCAGAAGATGCAGAAACAACCTTCAGAGTCTGACCAAACTGAGATGAAGTATTAGAGAACATACCTGTTTTCTGACCAGCTGTGTACTGAGTCATCTCGTAGTTATTCTCATGACCGAGCATCAAGTCAACATTGTGAAGATCAGCAAAAGTGTGGTTCCAAGTCAAAATCTGCTGCAGTGTGTAGCTCCAGTAGATACCAGCCTCACGTACAAGAGTACCACCATTTGATACACCTGAACCGTAGTAGATGTTAGATGTAGAAACAGAGTCATACTGCTTAAGTGAAGTACCACCGTTGAATGAGAACTTGAAGCCCAATGGAAGCATTACATCAACAAAACCGTTGAATGAAGCCATATTCTGAGTTGAATCGTGGCGATCAAGCAAGTGTGCTGCATACGCATTGGTATTGGTCATAAATGGACGCTCAAGACCTGCGTTGCTACCCTCCTTAGTTGCTGTACCGTGGTCATAGATTACGTTACCGAACTCATCATGACGAATATTACCCTCACCATCACGAACATAGAGAGGATAGATTGGAGCAATCTGAGGAATAAATGCAAAGATGTTACCAGATGAGTTACCAGAACCCTCAGATGTTGAAGAGTTGCTATAAATACGAGCATAAGATGCGTTACCACCTACGCGAAGCCACTTCTTAGCGTTGTACTCAGCACGCAGACGAGCTGTATAACGCTCATAACCTGTAGCCTCAACGATACCATCGTTATTCAAGTAACCGAATGAACCGTAGAATGAGCTACGATCGTTAGAAGCAGCTATATTCACGTTGTACTCTTGACGAACACCGTTCTGATAGATCTCATCAGCCCAATCATCTGGAGTTACCATGTAGTTCTCACCATTGAAGTTTACAAGACGGCCAAGAGTTGCCTGTGGGTTGAGCTTACCATTACGTCCGATAAGTGTCTGACCCTCAGGAACAGTATAAACGTTGTAACCCAAACCGCCATTACCTGTTGCAGTAAGAGATGCGTTAGCTCTCTCAAAAGCAGCGTGAGAAGAGAAGCCTGTGTTAATATAGTAGTTATACAGAGCCTTATAATGCTGCTCATAGTATGCACCTGGGTCCTTGATATAATCGTAGTCCTGCTGAGCACGCTGGTTAACACCAACCTTCATATCAACACTAACGATTGCATCATTACCTCTTGCACGCTTGGTTGTAATCAAGATTACACCATTAGCACCACGAGCACCATAAAGAGCGGCAGCTGCTGCATCCTTCAAAACTGACATAGACTCAATATCGGCAGGGTTAACATCACTGATGCTACCTGCGAAAGCCATACCGTCAAGGATGATAAGCGGAGTCTTACCTGCCTCGATTGAAGAGATACCACGGATAATAACGGTTGGAGAAGAACCGCCAGGCTGACCTGATGCATTGATAATCTGCAAACCAGGAACCTTACCATTCAATGCATCGATTGCATTTGTAGTCTGGCTCTTTACAATCTCCTCGGTCTTTACCATTACAGCTGAACCGGTAAATGCCTCTTTCTTAGCCTCACCGTAAGCAGTTACAATGACATCATCCAAAGCCTGTGCTGCCTCTGCAAGCACAACGTTGATAACGGTTTTACCGTTGATAGCGACCTTCTGTTCGCTATAACCGATAGAGGATACAGCAAGCACACCATCAGCTGGAGCGTTGAGTGTATACTGACCCTGTGCATCGGTAGATGTACCGATAGTGGTTCCATCAACAACCACAGTTGCACCGATTACTGGTGCACCCTTAGTATCGGTAACCGTACCCGAAACTTGCTTATTCTGAGCTAATGCCATACCGACAACAGACAGAACAGCAGCCAATGAAAGTACAATTTTCCTTACCATAAGCAATTAATATTAGTTAAAAAATAAAAATCTTTTCGTGCAAAGTTAATAATAAACATCAAGCCGACCAAATAATTTTATTACAAATTTAGGCCGAAATAACAGACTTATAGCATTTTGTGTGAAATTATTGTCGATTGAAAGCAATAGTAGCTACAATAGTTACAAACTGTAATTAAAAATTTTCAAAAAATTGTTCAAGAAATATAAAAACAATATTACATCCGACAAAAATCCCACCCAGAACGACCTACAAAGCCATTTTTTTGACTAAAGAGGACGACTTACAAGTTTTCACGCTTACATTTTGTAAGCAGAGATACAAAAGGGGCTAAAAATAGATAATGCAATCATATTTTTACATATAATTGCATTATCATCGAATAATTATCATATTATTATCCGTATCTATATATAAATATAGGTATAGTATCTCTATTCGACTATTAATAACGAGGAATCTCCATAAGAGAGAAAACGAAAGTCTCTCTGCAGTGCATAGTCGTATATCTTATGCCAATCATCCCCCACATAGGCCGATACAAGCAACAATAATGTTGACTTAGGTTGGTGAAAATTTGTAACAATACGATTGACTATACGGAAGTGGTAACCCAGCGGAGTTATCATAATTTGCGTTGCTGCTTTAAGGCTTGAAACGCCCAATTTCTCCATATATTCGAGCAGTGTATCGACCACCTTTATCCCCGTAAACTCGGCCGGAATATCATACAATTCCCACTGTCCTATCACTCTTTGGCAATCTGCATCGCCTGCAGTTTCAACTCGCCAAGCCAGAGCTGAAAGCGACTCTAAGGTTCTAACAGAGGTTGTTCCTACAGCAACGACTTTACCAATTTTACTTTTAAGCAGTTGCAGTGTCGATTTGGTTATCTCGAAATGCTCGGTATGCATTGCATGTTTTGTAGCATCCTCATCTTTTACAGGCAAGAATGTACCTGCGCCTACATGGAGCGTAACCTCCCCAAAGGTAAAACCACGCTCTTTAAGGCTCTCAATAAGCTCATTTGTAAAGTGCAGACCAGCCGTAGGTGCAGCAACAGAGCCCTCAAAACGAGAATAGACAGTTTGATAACGACTATTATCAATCTCCTCACTCTCTCGATTGAGGTATGGAGGGATAGGTATTCTACCTAAATATTCAAGCAACTGTCCAAAACTAAGTGGCGCATCCCACACAAAACGGACAACATGCTCACGTGTCCCACGCTCAGCGATGTAGGCTTGCAACAAATAATGCTCATTTTCATAGTCAAACGGAATCTGAACAGCTCCCTCTTTCCACTTTTTCAGATTACCCACAATACAGCTCCAGCTACACTCACCCCTAACAGCAAATGCATGCTCATAATCTGCAGGAGCGTGTGGTTCAAGGCAAAACACCTCCACTCGAGCACCCGAAGGCTTATGCATCACAAGTCGGGCACGAACCACCTTTGTATTGTTGAATACAAAAAGTGTATCTGATGGCAACTCTTCGCCTATATCAGCAAAGTGTCGCTCCGTAATCTCTCCATTGCGATAGACAAGCAGTTTGGAGCTATCTCGACGCTCCAATGGGAACTTGGCAATACGCTCATCCGGCAACGGATAGTCAAAGTCGTTGATGTTTATCATCGTCTGTGTTTTAATTTGCTACGCAGTACTGCCCCTTTTTGAAAAAAGCGGCACCAAAAACTTTTGGAAAAACTTCGTTTTTCTTCTGGCGTTGCGGATTTAGGATAGCCTTAAAGGCTATACACTAAAAAATAGAGCCCTTTCACTTTCAAGCGAGCTTGAGTGAAAACTCTATTTTTTAGCGTACCACCTTCGGTGGCAGTACCTAAATCCGAATAGAAGCTCTACTTTGCCCGTAAATCCATTTTATCGTCAGAGTGCGTCAGGTACGGTACATCGTGCAAAATTTCAGTCGCGGATAGTACTAAAAGCGTACAGCCGCGACTGCAATTTAAGGGATGTGCCGTAGATGGCGTGCTATCACGATAAAATCCTAGAAGCCTTTGCCAATAGCAAGGAAGTCCTCAGCCTTAAGAGCTGCACCACCGATAAGACCACCGTCAACATCCTCCTTAGCGAAGATTTCAGCAGCATTAGATGGCTTGCAAGAACCGCCATAAAGGATTGGGCACTCAGCAGCTGCTGCACCGAACTTAGCTGCAAGAACCTCGCGGATATATGCGTGAATCTCCTGTGCCTGCTCTGCAGTAGCTGTCTCGCCTGTACCGATAGCCCAAACTGGCTCATAAGCGATAACGAGGTTTGCGAACTGCTCCTCAGTAAGGTTGTAAACTACCTCCTCAATCTGAGCCTTGCAAACTGCAAAGTGGTTGCCAGCCTTACGCTCCTCAAGGCTCTCACCTACGCAGTAGATAGGAGTAAGGCCATTTGCATAAGCCTGTACCATCTTCTTGTTAAGAGTCTCAGAGGTCTCACCATAGTACTGGCGACGCTCAGAGTGGCCGAGGATAACATACTTACAACCAAGAGCTGCAATCATTGATGCTGCAATCTCACCTGTGTAAGCACCCTTTGCCTCAGTTGCGCAATCCTGTGCACCTACAGCGATATCAGAACCCTTAACAGCCTCGATAACCTGAGAGAGGTGTGTAAATGGAGGGCAAACGATAAAGTTTACACAGCTGCAAACCTCACCACGACCAGCAACAACGTTCTTTGCCAGCTCTACACCCTCTGCAGGCAGGGTATTCATTTTCCAGTTACCTGCAACAATCTTCTTTCTTGCCATAATAGTATTTAATTTTAATGAAACAATAATTTGCTTTTATATAATCCATTTCCCATTTACAAGTGGTTGAATAAAAAGAGCTGTTTTTAGGCTTGCGAAGCCCGAAAAACCGCAGCATACTAAAGCGTATGTGAGGATTTTGAGGGCAAGCGTAACGACAAAAGAGACTTTTTATTCAGCCACCAACATTAAAGGAACTACTCTTTGTGATTCTCAATCCACTCCTTAATACCAGCAGTTGGAAGCCCAAGCTTATTCTTCTTATTAAAGCCGCAGAGGTCGTTGAAGAGCTTCATACCGCCACTCTTTGCTGTACCGGCAAATGCCTCAAGAGTGATGTAACCCATCTTCTGCACAACCTCAACCCACTCAGCAGGCACGCCAGCCTCGGTATATACCTCAGCAGCATCTGCTACAACCTTCTTCTCAGGACGCATAGTTGGGAAGAAGAGCACATCCTGAATAGATGACTGCCCTGTCATAAACATTGTCAAGCGGTCGATACCCATACCCATACCTGAGCAGTTTGGCATACCATACTCAAGAGCACGGACAAAGTCCATATCGATAAACATCGCCTCGTCATCACCACGCTCAGAGAGTCGCATCTGCTCCTGGAAACGCTCAAGCTGGTCAATAGGGTCATTAAGCTCAGAGTATGCGTTACAGAGCTCCTTACCTGCTACAAATAGCTCAAAACGCTCTGTAAGGTCATTATTATCACGATGACGCTTGCAAAGTGGAGACATCTCGATTGGATAGTCGCAGATAAATGTAGGCTGAATAAGGTCGCCCTCGCAATACTGACCAAAGATTGCATCAATCAGCTTACCCTTACCCATTGTGTCATCCACCTCAACATTGAGTCGAGCACAAGCCTCACGCAGCTGAGCCTCATTCTGACCTGTAATATCATAACCTGTCTTCTCAAGAATAGCGTCGGTCATTGTAAGACGGCGGAATGGAGCCTTGAAAGAGATTGTTTTGCCATCAATTTCGACATCTGTTGTGCCGTTTACTGCAATGGCAATCTTCTCAAGCATATTCTCGGTAAACTCCATCATCCAACGGTAATCCTTGTAAGCGATATAGATCTCCATACAAGTAAACTCCGGATTGTGAGTTCTATCCATACCCTCATTACGGAAATTCTTACCGAACTCATAAACACCATCGAAACCACCTACGATAAGACGCTTGAGGTAGAGCTCAGTTGCTATTCGCATATAGAAGTCAATATCGAGTGCGTTGTGGTGTGTAATAAACGGACGAGCCGATGCACCGCCAGGAATTGGCTGAAGGATTGGAGTCTCAACCTCAAGGCAACCATGAGAGTTGAAGTACTCACGCATAGTTGAGATAATCTTAGCACGCTTTACAAAGACCTCACGCACCTTAGGATTTACCACAAGGTCAACATAACGCTGACGATAACGCACCTCAGGGTCTGTAAGGGCATCAAACTGCTGACCATCCTTCTCCTTTACAATCGGAAGTGGACGAACAGACTTTGAAAGAACTGTGAATTTACGACAGTGTACAGACAACTCACCTGTATTTGTACGGAAAGCAAAGCCCTCAACGCCGATAAAGTCGCCAATATCGAGCAACTTTTTAAAGACTGTATTGTAGAGCATAGGATCACCTTCAGGGCAGATATCATCACGACGAATATAGACCTGAATACGACCTGTATGGTCCTGCAACTCGAAGAAAGATGCGCTACCCATAATACGGCGGCTCATCATTCGACCTGCGATAGTTATTGTCTGGAAGCTCTCCGGAGCGGCATCAAAGCCCGCTGCGATAGAGGCTGCAGTAGCATTTACATCAAAACGCTCTGCCGGATATGGATTAATCCCAACCTCACGTAGTGCGGCAAGCGACTTGCGACGCAACTGTTCTTGTTCACTAAGTTGTTCTATCATAAGGTATGTTTATAATTTAGTTATCAAAATAAAAGCGCGCAAATTTAGCCTTTTTTCAGCAGAATGTCAAGTTTTCTCCATAAAAGATACATAGCATAGCCTGAAATAAGGCCTACAGCAAGTCCCAAAATTATATCTTGAGGAAAATGGCAAGCCAAATAGATACGTGAATAGCTAATAAGCAACACTATAAACGCCACTATATAACTATATCTTTTATTTCCAATTACCAGAGCCGACAGAATACCCATTGCGGCAGTTGTTGCAGCGTGAGCAGAGACGGTCCCATAAGGGCCATGACGATAAGAGACAACATGCGCCAAGTCCCGAACAGCCTGATCGAACATAGGACGATGACGTGCTGGAAAATCGGCCCATAAATCCTTTAACAGCCCCGAATGTTTAAATATTCCGCAGAGCATATCCGACAAACCCATAGCAAGTGCAAGGCAGACCAAAAAAGCGATAAGGCTCTTCCAGCCAAATCTCCTATTTACAGCCCATGCAATAAATAAGTATAGCGGAATCCACATCACAACACCAGATACAGTGCTCATAATCCAGTCTAACACAGGACCTCCATCAAAGTTGAGCAACAGAAAAAGTCTCTGATCTAAAGACAAGCTATTCATCTTATAAATTTATGGTTATCAGTTAAAAAGCTAAGCCCATCGCCTTTGCAATACCCTTTGGAACATCTGTATTATCATAGCACTCTGTAAAGTGCTCTAATCCTGCACCCTTGATAAAAAGTGGCACCTGCATACCTGTATGGTCAAGGCTTATCCACTTCAGATAGGCTCGTTTATTTAGAATTTCAACAGCAACAGATGCCATCTTCTCATTGTGGTTATAGAGACTTACAACCTCCTCGCTCTTAGCGACAAAGCTCTTCTCAAATGTCTTGCGCAGTTGCTGCTCATCCTTCTTACGCAGGCGCACTTTATCCCAAAAACCAAGTTCATTCCTGAGTAACCTCTCCATATCCTCCCAAGAGATCTTACCCTCTGCACGCATAGTTCGCATCTTGCTTGTCAGAGTCAGCATAGAGCACTTCTGCCAAGCCAAACGCTCCATATTCATCTTATAGTTTGAATATCCGAGACTAAGGCCACCTGTTTCATGGTCTGCAGTTACGATAATAAGAGTTTCGGTAGGATGTTTTTCATAAAAATCAAGCGCTAACTGAACAGACTCAGAGAGGTGATTAATCTCCTCGAAAGTTGTAACAGCATCGTTATCATGAGCCACATAATCTATATGGCCAGCCTCTACCATCAGGAAAAATCCATTATCTTTAGACTCTCGCTCAAGATATTTAATTGCTGCATCTGTATAGTCCACAATTGTCATATCCCCAGCTGCGCAATCATTGGCATATTTGAGAGCCTTTTGTTTCAGATTATCAGAGAGGAGCAACACCCTCTTACCCCTAACCTTTCCGGCAGCCTTTGCATCTTGAACAACCTTCATTCCGGCCTGTTCTGCCTTCTCAATACAATCTTCAGGGGTAACTCCACTCTTTTTTCGACAAAGAATAGTTGAACCTGCTGCAAAATCGACACCTGAAGCAAGCAGTTGGTCAAAAATCTCCCCATAGTTACTTCTCGACTCACAATGTGCAAAAAATGCGCTCGGAGTGGCATGATTTACACCCACATTGGTTGCGACTCCGACCATCATTCCCGCCTCAGAGGCAATCTCAGCAATATTTTTCACAGGGCACTTCTCTGCATCCACTCCCATATATCCATTCACAGTCTTAACTCCTGAAGAAAGAGCAGTTGCCGCAGCCGAGGAGTCTGTAACAAGCGACGATGATGAGTGGCTAGTAATAAATGTTCTGATAGGGAAACGGGTAAAACTCAATCGTCCCTCATTTGCCATATCACTCTTTACTGCAGCATTATACAACTCTGTTCCGTGAATATGGTTAATACCCAATCCGTCGCCAATAAAATAGAAAACGTACTTCGCTTGCCCCTGCGCATCAACAATGCCAACGCACAAAAGCAGCGCAACAAAAAATGTAATCAGTCTCTTCATTATCTCAACTTTTAATCTCGTCTGTTATTTATCATTGCCACATAGTAGAGCAGTGTCGCAATTGCTGATAGTGCCGCTACAAGATATGTACGGGCAGCCCAACGTAGTGAAAGGCGTGCTCCATCCATCTCTTCTGCTCTAAGCACTCTATTACTCTCAAGCCACTCCAAAGCTCTATCAGAGGCATTGTACTCTACCGGCAATGTAACGATAGAGAAAAGAGCCGACATTGCAATCATTCCCACGCCAATCCAGCAGACAACCGCGCTACCAGATACGCCCATCATAATAAGGCCTAAAATGATAACCCATTGAGCCGCTCTTGATGAAAAATTTACAATCGGCACAAGAGTTGAACGTAACTGCAATGGGGCATATCCCTGAGCATGCTGAATAGCATGTCCGCACTCATGACAGGCCACAGCCGCTGCGGCAATACTACGACTTGAATAGACTGACTCTGAGAGGTTTACAGTCATCGTTGCCGGGTTATAGTGGTCAGTAAGTTCTCCACTAACCTGAGTAATACGCACATTGTGAATATTGTGGTCTCTGAGCATCTTTGCAGCAATCTCTGCACCTGTCATACCGTTTGATATCCACACTTGCGAATATTTATTAAACACCGAGCGCAAACGAGCTTGAACGATAAAGCCGACAACAGCAATAATGATAATAAGCACGAATGCCTCCGAAGTTGTAAAGTTTGTCAAATAAGAGGAGCCATCATTGTAATAACCCGACTGAAGAAGTGTTGCAATCATATAATTTTATTTTTTATTCCTTAATAATACGCACAAAGTTAGAAAAAATTGTGTAAATTTGCACTATGATGAATACTATTTTTACTTCCGAAGACGAAAAGTTCATGCAGCAGGCTATTGATTTATCAATAGATAGTGTCGCAAATGGCGGAGGTCCATTCGGCGCCGTCATTGTCCGCAATGGCAAGGTTATAGCCACCGGCACAAACAGGGTTACAGCCACCTGCGACCCTACCGCACATGCCGAGGTGAGTGCTATTCGTGCAGCATGTGCCAAGTTGCAGGAGTTCAAGTTGACAGGTTGTACTATATACAGCTCCTGCGAACCGTGTCCGATGTGTTTGAGTGCACTATATTGGGCCGGTATGGAGCGTATATTCTATGGCAATACTAAACAGGATGCCAAAGAGATTAATTTTGACGACTCATTTATTTACGACCAGATAGCTCTCGACTACACAAAGCGTTCAATCCCATGCATCAACATTATGAGGGATAAGGCTTTAGAAGGTTTTAGGGCTTGGCAAAACAAGGAGGATAAAGTTCTGTATTAAACCCATGAATCTGCCACTATTCATAGCCCAACACACCTCACTATCGACCTCTTCAACGCAGAAGACAATGGTTCGCATCGCCACTTTAGCCGTAGCGGTGAGCATTACCGTTATGGTTATTACAATAGCTGTGGTGGCAGGTTTTAGAAAGCAGATACACTCTACAATCAGAGACACATCGGCCGATATTACAATTACTGACCTTGCTGCAATATATGGTACCGAAAACAGGCCTATTGTCAAAAATGCATCGTTAGACAATATTTTATCTCAAACACCTGGCATTGAGAGCATTGACAGTTATGCCATGTGCAGTGTCGTAATACGCTCAGAGAGTGATGCAGCCGGCATTGTAATAAAGGGTGTTACCAATATTCCAGAGCAAAGCACTATTGCAAAATCGCTCTCCGAGGGCACTCTTCCTCGCCTCGAGGTGGCACGTCGTAAAGAGTTGCTACTTCCTACAGAGATTGCAGAGAAGCTCAAAGTTAGAGCAGGCGATAGAGTCGAGTTGCTACTATTAAAGAGCGATAGTACTCCTGGTCGAGAGCTATTCAAAGTTGCCGGCATATATCATCCATTCGGAGAGTTGCCTATAGCCATTGCACTAACCGACATTCGCAATGTTCAGAAAATAAACAAATGGGATAGTTCAATCATTTCAGGCTTAGAGGTAAGAGTTACAGACTATGCTGATATGCAAACAGTTACAGACATAATCAACGACTCTCTATTCCAAAATTATGACGGAGTTGAGAATATCTCAGCCATCTCTGCCGACAATCTATATGCGCACATCTTTGCATGGCTCGATACGCACGACATTAATGCTACTGTAATTGTTGTAATTATGTTCATCGTGGCTCTCTTCAACATGATAACAGCCCTACTGATACTCATCTTTGAGCGTACACGCATGGTCGGCATTTTGAAGAGTATGGGCATGTCAAACAGAGCTGTGCGCAAGATTTTTCTCTACCTTACAGCCAAGATTGTAGGAATAGGTCTAACTGTAGGTAATATCATTGCATTAGCCCTTATTGTGATACAAAAATATACGGGGGTGATAAAACTTGACTCCTCTGCATACTTTGTCTCCGAAGTTCCCGTTTCTATAGGAGTTATTGATATTATAACTATAAATGCTATCTTTGCAGCAATAATTTTGTTACTCCTCTTTGGAAGCACCGCCATTGTTTCAAAGATTAAGCCATCTGAGGCTGTAAAATACGAATAAACGTATATGAGTGAAGTAAAACCAAAGACAGAAATGGTCAAGGAGATGTTTGACGACATCGCCCCTACCTATGATCGTTTAAATCACATACTCTCTCTGTCAATAGACAAGATTTGGCGTAGTCGTGTTGTGAGGATTATCCGCCGACTCGGCGCCAAAAATATCCTTGACGTAGCAACAGGCACTGGCGATTTAGCTATCGCTATGGCTAAAAAAATCAAAGGTTCTACAATCTGTGGTGTCGATTTATCGCCAGAAATGCTAGAGGTTGCTCGTCGCAAAGTGAGCAGTAGAGAACTCGATACAAGAATAACCCTCATGGAGGGCAATGCAGAGTGTTTAGATTTGCAATCAGAGAGCATTGATGCCGTAACAATAGCATTCGGAATCAGAAATTTCGAGAACAAAGAGCAGTCAATAGCAGAGCTGAAGCGCATACTTAAAAGCCAAGGTCATCTTATCATCCTTGAGTTCTCAAACCCTAAAAATCGTCTTATCGGTTGGCTCTACCGTATCTACTCGCACAAGATATTGCCATGGGTAGGCGGCTTGATTTCACACAATCGTCAGGCTTACGAGTACCTGCCATCCTCTGTCGATACATTTCCATCACCTGAACTCTTCTCTCAAATCCTTGAGAGCGCAGGCTTTGTAAATATCAGCAGACGTAGCCAAAGTTTCGGAATTGCTCAAATATATATTGCTCAAAAACCATGAAACAGATAATCAAACTACTCACACTCCTCTTTATAGTTGTCAGTATATGTAGTTGTTCTCCAAAGCGAGTTGCAAAGCAGATAGAGAAGGGTGTTACAATAGAGGCTATTGAAAACATATCAGGCTCTGCAGCAGGCGGTTGGGTAATCACACTGCGTGTAAATAACCAAACTTCATACCAGCCGACACTGAGCAACGGTCAAGGCGATATATATTTAGACAACGTCCTTACCGTACATGCCGATATTACAGAGAGTATAACTATGCCTAAGAGGGCAGTCAGTTCAATTACCATTCCTCTCCAAATCTCGGTTAAACACCCACTAAAAGCAATTTCACTGCTCCTAAGGCTGAAAGAGAAGAACTTTGAGGGTGTTGATATTGCTTTTAATGCTACAGTTGAGATGATGGGCGTTAAGCGAGAGATTGGCACAGACAAGGCTCCGGCAAAGTCAATTTTAAGGAGATTAGGATATATCAAAGATTAAAAATATGAAGAGACTATTTTTTATATCGGCACTACTACTCTTTTGTGCCACCTCAGCACAAAACCTCAATAGCTTCAAAAAGCGCCTTGCAAACCCTGTAAAGGTGGACTCTTTGACAACGATAAAAAGCACTGTCAAGGTTACAGAGCATGGTGATGCTGCAGAGCTAACAGCAAAAGCAGCCCTTAGGCTCAAAGGAGTTGTAAACGGTTATCGAATTATGATATTTATGAGTAACTCTCAGAATGCCCGCAATGATGCTATGGCCGCACGAGACACTCTCAAAATGCGTATGCCCGACCAACCGACATATATAACATATGAAAACCCATATTTCAAAGTAACAGCCGGAAATTGTACCTCTCAAGAGGAGGCTCTTGTGCTCTTAGAGCAGATAAGACGCAGTTTCCCAAAGGCTTTTATTATGCGAGAGAATATTCCTTTAGAGGAGTTAGCCAAATAAAAATGCAATCAACATTTAAAAAATTGTCAAAAAATTTGCGTATTATCTAATAAGTATTTAATTTTGTATGACAATTATTGTTTCATTTAATAAATTTATACGATTATGAAGAAGATTCTTTCACTAGTAGTGTTGGTTGCTGCTCTTGCAATGGTTAGCTGCGCCGGTAATAATAATAAGAAGAAGTGTGATAAAGTTTGCGAGCCTGTAACATGCGAGCAGTGCGAGAAGGCTGCTGCTTGCGATAAGTGCCCAGAGGCTGCTCCAGCTTGTGATAAGGCAACTTGCGACAAATGTCCAGAGGCTACTTGCGAGAAGAAGTGCGACAAGGCTGAGTGCAACAAGGCTGAGTGCGAGAAGAAATGCGATAAGGCTGAGTGCAACAAGGCTGAGTGCGAGAAGAAATGCGACAAGGCTGAGTGTAACAAGTGCCCAGCTGAGGCTCCAGCAAAATAATCAATTTTATTTGTTACTTAAGCGACCTTCGGGTCGCTTTTTTTGTTGCTGTGTAACACAAAGAGACAAAAAAAAGGAGACATCTGCCTCCTTACCTCTTTCCGTCTTCTATTCGCACCTCTCGCTGCGCCCTCTCGTCGCACCCTCTATTTTGTACCCCCGAGCAGAATCGAACTGCTATTTAAGGTTTAGGAAACCTTCGTTCTATCCGTTGAACTACAGGGGCGGATAATTTTTGGCAAAGGTATAAAAAAAATACATATCTTTGCACCCTAAAACCGAAGTTAGATGAAAATCGCAAACTTTTTGTCAAAATACAAGATTCAAACACCTATTTGGATTGCTATAATCCCTTTTGTAGTATTGATAACTACATTAACCCTTGTCATAAAGTGCTTTGGAGCCGATGCCATTATGGGAGGTAGCCAGATTGCGCTGCTCTTTGCCGCCTCTGTTGCTGCAGCACTTGCAATAGGTCTGTGTGGTTGCAAATGGAGCACATTGGAGGATGCAATAGTAGAGAATATACGAACATCAGCCTCTGCCATTATCATTCTACTACTTATTGGAGCTATATCAGGAACATGGATGCTCAGCGGAGTTGTTCCTTCGCTTATATGTTACGGGTTAGAGGTAATTCATCCCAAGGCTTTTTTGGGTATTGCATGCATTATTTGTGCCCTTGTATCAATTGTAACAGGCTCCTCGTGGACCACTATCGCAACAATTGGCGTTGCACTGATGGGTATTGGCCAAGCTATGGGGTTCTCTGAGGGGTGGATTGCAGGTGCAATAATCTCAGGTGCCTATTTTGGAGATAAAGTATCTGCGCTCTCAGACACAACTGTTCTCGCCTCTGCCGCCTCAAAAGTTCCACTTTTTGTACATATTAAATATATGATGATAACAACAATTCCATCGTTTATCATCGCTTTAGTTGTCTTTTTCGGCATCTCAATATTCAATACGCCACAGAGTGCAGCTCAGATTGAGCATATATCGCAAACCCTCCACGCTACATTCAATATCTCACCTTGGTTACTGTTAGTGCCATTGGTTACAGCTCTACTTATTCTTAAAAAGCTACCTGCGTTAATCACGCTCTTTGCTGCGACCGTTGTTGCATGTGTTGCCATGCTTATTTTCCAACCTGGAATTGTAGATCAGATTGGCGGAGAGGGCTCTTTAGGTGCTTTTAAAGGGCTTATGACAGCCTGCTCCTCAACAACATCTATACAGACAGGAGATACGATGCTCAACGAGCTTGTAGCCACACGAGGTATGGGCGGAATGATGTCAACTATTTGGCTGATTCTCTGTGCGATGTGCTTTGGCGGCATTATGGCAGGCAGTGGCATGCTTGCAGCCGTTACACGTCTGTTTATGAACTTTGCAAAGCGTACCATAAGCATTGTAACCTCAACCATTGCAACGGGTATTTTCTGCAACCTGACAACTGCAGACCAATATATATCAATCATCATTACCGGCAATACATTTAGTGAGCTATACCGTAAAAGGGGGTTGGAAGGTCGCCTGCTTAGTCGCTCGGTAGAGGACTCGGCTACCGTAACATCGGTGCTCATTCCATGGAACTCATGCGGAATGACACAGTCCACAGTCCTGGGCGTAGCTACAGTAACATACCTTCCATACTGTCTATTTAACCTAATAAGCCCTATGCTCTCCATCGTTGTTGCAGCAATAGGGTATAAAATCTTTAAAACAGAAGATACAAATGAGTAGAACACTTGCCATTTTCGACCTTGACGGCACCCTGCTAAATACTATTGGCGACCTTGCCGTATGTTGCAACCACATGCTATCACTCAGAGGTTTAGCTCCCCACAGCTACGAGGAGTACTGTAGCTTTGTTGGCAATGGCATTACTCGTCTTGTTGAGCGTGCTCTACCTGAAGAGTTGAGAAATGCTGAGTATATCACTGCTGCACGCAAAGACTTTGTAGAGTTTTACTACAACAATATCGATACGCATACAGTCGCTTATGAGGGCATAACAGAGGTGATAAAGCAGCTCTCAGAGGCCGGAGTAACACTTGCCGTAGCATCAAACAAGTTTCACAACGGCACTATACGACTTATAGAAAAATTCTTCGGTAAGTTTCATTGGAGCGCCATCTATGGCAATCGTGAAGGTTTCCCACTAAAGCCTGACCCTAGCATTGTTGAACTTATTGTTGAGCAGTGCGGAGCCACAAAGCAGCAAACATTTATGATTGGCGATTCGGGCGTCGATATAAAGACCGCTAATGATGCAGGTGTACACTCTATAGGTGTTACTTGGGGTTTCCGTTCTCGTGAGGAGCTGGTAGAGAATAATGCCGATTATATCGTTAACACTCCAAAAGAGATTTGCTCGATAATTTTAAAATAATAGCAACAGTTTTAAAAAAATTATTATCTTTGTAAGTTTTAGTGTGAAAAATTTAATATTTGAATATAATAAATTTATATAAACCTAAAAAACCTACAAAACATGCAAACAACTCAATTTTTCGGGGGGGGGTAACAACTACTTATCTCCAACTATCGAAATCAACGACTTTATTGTAGAGCGTGGCTTTGAAGCCTCGCTACCCGGCATTTCAACCGAAGAGGGTGAAGGTTGGACAGAGTATTAATTGTCAAACTAAAAAACAACGAACAATGAAAAAGATTTTTTATGCGTTGAGTTTGGCAGTTGTCCTACTCACAGCATCTTGCACAAAGGACGCCACTGAGGATATTATAGCAGGTGGCAGCAGCAACGACAAGGTTGCAATGACAACAATCACAGCAACTATTAACAACAGTCTATCTCGTATTCATTTAGGCGAAGAGGAGGATAACTATATTCCACTCTACTGGAGCGAGGGCGATGTGGTCTATACAAATGTCTATGACTCTTCAGCAACTGCTTCAGAGCCTATCTCAGCAGATGATAACGGTTCTGAGTCTGCGACTATTAATGTTGCAGAGGGCTCAACAGAGATTTTTGTAGGTGTACAGCAATCTCTGACAAAGGAGGGTTATATCTACATCCCATCTGAGCAAACTTACGACAACACAAAGTTTGCTAATGGCCACGCAATAATGTTGGGCGCTATTGATACCGAGTCAAAGAGTGCTTCGCTTAAGCATATGTGCGGCTATATGAAGGTCTCTCTTATTGGTAGCGCAACTGTAACAAAGGTTATGCTCCGTGCTATTGGTCATGAGCCTATCTCTGGTTACTACAAGTACACTATCGGCCAGACAACAACAATATACGACTATAGCAAAATCGGCGTTGCTGACGGATACTACACCTCTCCAATAATTACAATCAACTGCGGCGAGGGAGTAACTCTTACAAACGAGGCGACAGACTTCTACTTCGCCATTCCAGAGGGTTACTACGCTAAGGGCTTTGCTCTCACCGTTTTGGACAGCAACAACAATCAGCAGACAGTAGCAACCTACAAAAACGGTAAGGAGATTGTTGCCGGCAAGATGATTAAAATGCCTAATCTTACTGTAAATTGTACTCAAACAGCAGGTATCTACGATGTAAATCAGTTTATGGGCTTTGCTCGCACACTTGAGAAGGACTGCTGGATTGACAACAACAACACACTAACCCTGCACTCTGATATTGATGTTGCAAACCAGAGTCTTGATAACCTTCGCTCACTTATCTTTTTGCGCGACAATTTTGAGACATACAACAATAGCGATATGGCTCTTTTTGATGGCAACAACAAAACTATCCACAATGTCAAAGTTAGCAAAACAAGTGGCGCTATAGCACTCCTTTTCTACAGTGTTCCAAGCACCCTTATAGTCAAGAATCTGACACTTGGAAAGGTTGCGGGTCAGAATGCAGATAGTTCTCTTACTATTCCAAGTTCTGGCAGTGATGAGGGCTATACATACTACGGCACATTCTGTAATCGTCTCTATGGTACTATTGAGAACTGCAAGAGCTACGCAACACTCGATGTTACCCTGACTAAGAGTAAGGGAGCATTGCTTGCTGCATTCTATGTAGGCTCATCTAACACTAATGGTACTGTAACGGGTTGTACAAATTATGGCTCAATTATTTACAATGCACCAAAAGCAACTGCAAGCTGTTGGGTTTCAGGCATCGCTGGAAGAGTATATGGCGGCATTAGCGATTGTGTAAACGAAGGTGCTATAAAGGTAAACTGCGCAAATCTAACAAACTATATTGGTGGAGTTGTCGGACAATCTTCTGTTACAAGTTTCAACAATCTTGTTAATAAAGGTCAGATTGATATTACAATGACAAATGCAAGTGCCCTAACATATTTCGGTGGAGTTTGCGGTGATGTGAATGCGGCAGAAACCTCATTTACAAACTGCGACAACAGCGGTAATCTAAATATCACCAGTACATCTTCAACGAACACTAGTTGGAGTTATATTGGAGGTATTGTCGGTCGTTCTGCTTCAAATGCAACACACAAAAATCACGACAACACTGGCGATATAACTGTTAATTTCTCTGGTAAGTGTCGCATTGGAGGTATTGGCGGATACGCATCAAAGGCAACAACCTGTACCGTAAAGGAGACAACTATTACCGTTACTAATGCAGGTGCTAACTCTAATATTGGCGGTTACACAGGTTATTCAAACAATACTGCAAAAACTGGTTGCGAGGTAGATGTAACTATCGTAAATAGTGCCTCAAATGTACTTGTCGGCGGTCTTGTTGGTTGTGCAAACGGTACTACTTGGACAAACTGCTACCTAAAGGCAAATATCACTTCTTCTGGAGAAAAGACACAGACAGGTTTGGTAACAACAAAGGCAGCTTCGCTTGCTGGCAAGGCTCCAAACACCTATCCATACACCCTTACTCTTGGTGCAAAGGACAAGCCTCTTAAGATTAGCACCAGCTCTGTATTTAACGGTATAAAAGTTAGCGAGAGTACTGTTGCTGACTCTGTAACAGAGGGCAAAGTAAACCTCTATGTACACGAGACCGGAAACTACGAACTTGCCCTTTCAAAGGTTAATGTTCAGTTTGTAAACTAACAGTTAATACTCCATAAAGATAACCTCTCCTTTTCTGGGGAGGTTATTTTTTTGGCGATTAACCCGTTTTTTTGGCCGTTTCACCTGACTAAAACCATTAAATCTGATATTTTTTTGTTATTTTCGCAACGACTTTACACTAAAGTGTAAAAAAGCAAAAACAACAAAAACCTAAAATATAATGAAAATCTACTTATCAAAGCTGTTTATTCTCCTTGCAATCGTCGGAATCTGTGGCAGTTGCAAAGAGGAGAAGAGTACAAAACGTACAAGAGAGTACAACGTAATGATTTTGCAGCCTACATCTCGTAAGCTCACTTCAACATTCTCTGCCACCATTCAAGGTAAGCAGGATATTGACATCCGCCCGAAGGTGCAAGGTTACATCACCGATGTACACATCAAGGAGGGTTCGTTTGTTAAGCGTGGCCAAACTCTCTTTACAATCGACCAAGCTCCATATCAGGCTGCATTGGAGACTGCTATTGCAAATGTCGATGTAGCTCAGGCTGCAGTAGATGCTGCAGAGCTTACTACAACAAGTAAGGAGGAGCTCTTCCGTCAGAACATTATCTCTGAGTTTGACCTCAACATGGCACGCATGCAGTTGGCAAGCCAGAAGGCGACTCTTGCTCAAGCAAAGGCAAATGAGACAAATGCTCGCAACAACCTCTCTTACACCCTTGTCAAGAGTCCTGCTGATGGCGTTGTAGGTACACTTCCATTCCGTGTTGGCACACTCGTAAGCCCATCAGACTCAACCCCTATGACCTCTGTATCTGACAACTCTGAGATGTATATCTACTTCTCTATGACCGAGAGTCAGGTACTCTCTCTTACCCGTGAGCATGGTTCACTCGATGCAGCACTTAACGCAATGCCATCTATCGAGTTGCAGCTCAGCGACGGTACTATTTACAAGGAGAAGGGCCGCATTGAGGCTATTTCAGGTATTATCGACCCTACGACAGGCTCTGTAACAGTTCGTGCTAAGTTCCCGAACTATCGTCGTCTGCTACTCTCAGGTGGTTCCGGTAATGTCATTTTGCCACATAAGGCTGAAGGCTGTATTGTAATCCCACAATCTGCAACATACGAGATTCAGGATAAAGTCTATGTCTATACCGTAAAGAATGGAAAGGCGGTAAGCCAAATCATCGGCGTATTTAACATCAGCAATGGTAAAGAGTACGTTGTTGAAAGCGGTCTTGAGAAGGGCGATACCATCGTTGTTGAGGGTGTAGGTCTGTTGCGAGATGGCGACGCTATAAAGATTAAGAATATTGTAGAAGTTGAGAAATAGGATTAAGTATGAACATTAAAACATTCATTGACCGTCCCGTTCTCTCGTCCGTTATCTCGATTGTAATCGTTCTTGGCGGACTTATCGGATTGGCGATGCTTCCAATCGAGCGCTATCCGAGCATTGCGCCTCCGACAATCCGTGTACAGGCTAACTATACAGGAGCAAGTGCCGAGACTGTTCAGAAGGCTGTTGTAGTACCTCTTGAGGAGGCTATCAACGGTGTAGAGAACATGACCTACATGACATCAAGCGCAACCAATAATGGTGGTGCCAGCATTGCAGTATATTTCAAGCAGGGTACAAATCCTGATATGGCAGCTGTCAATGTACAGAACTGCGTTTCACGTGCTACCCGTCAGTTACCATCGGAGGTAACAGATGTGGGTGTAACTGTAAGAAAGCGTCAGACAAATATCTTGGAGCAGATTGCAATCTATAGCCCAAATGGCACTTATGACCGTACTTTTATTGCTAACTATATCAAAATCAACCTTGTGCCTGCCATTTCCCGTATCCCTGGTGTAGGTGATATAGATGTGCGTGGTGCCGACTATAGTATGCGAGTATGGCTTAAGCCTGACGTAATGGCGCAATACAAGCTAATCCCTGCCGATATTTCGGCTGCACTTGCCGAGCAGAATATCGAGGCAGCCACAGGCGCTCTGGGAGAGAATGCAAACCAGACTTTCCAATATGCAATGCGCTACAAAGGCCGCCTTGAGACCCCTGAGCAGTTTGAGAATATCGTTATCCGTGCTCTGGCAAATGGTGAGGTGCTACGACTCAAGGATGTTGCGGATATTGAGTTGGGAACTCAGTCTTACCTCTACATCGGAGAGGTTAACGGTGCTCCAGGAACATCTTTCAGCGTCTATCAAACCCCTGGTTCTAACGCAACCGAAGTTATCAACCAAATTGATGCATATCTGGAGAAGGCAAAAGAGGACTTTCCGAAGGACCTTGAGATGGTTGTTCTCTCAAGTTCAAACGACTTCCTCTACGCCTCTATTAAGAATGTAGTACGCACACTGCTCGAGGCTATTGTACTCGTTATTCTGGTAGTGTTTGTCTTCTTACGCAACTTTAGAGCAACCCTTATTCCACTCGTTGCCACAATTGTATCAATCGTAGGAACATTCTTCTTCCTCTACATCTTGGGCTTCAGTATCAACCTGCTTACGCTCTTTGCGCTCGTACTCTCTATCGGTGTGGTTGTGGATGATGCAATTATTGTTGTGGAGGCTGTACAGAGCAAGTTTGAGGCCGGTTATCGTTCTTCTCATAGCGCAGCAGTAGATGCTATGCACGAAGTAACAACTGCTCTTGTTACCTCTACCCTCGTATTTATGGCGGTATTTATCCCGGTATCTATGATGGGTGGCACATCCGGTATCTTCTACACCCAATTCGGTCTTACAATGGCTGTGGCGGTAGGTATCTCGGCTATTAACGCTCTTACACTCAGTCCTGCGCTGTGTGCAATGTTGCTTAAGCCTAAGGATGAGCATGGCAATAATGTAAAGCGCTCTTTCTCCAGCCGCATGAGCGACGCTATTGAGAGTGGTTTTACAGCAGTAACCAACAAATACCTCGGCGGTGTACAATTCTTCCTGCGTTATCGTGCCGTTACATGTATATTGGTTGTTGTAGGTGCAGGCTTGTTGGTCTATTTTATGAACAACACCAAGACCGGTCTTATTCCACGTGAGGATATCGGAACTGTACGTATTGACGTCTCAACACCTCCAGGAAGTTCACTTGCCCATACAAAGGAGGTTATGAACCGTATTGACCGTGATGTTGTAAGTCAGATTGACGAGTGCCACGCATACCTTAATATGGCCGGATTTGGTATGACCACCGGAGCTGGTACCTCTTATGGAAACTTTACCCTTCGTCTCAAGCACTGGGACGAGCGACCAGGTAAAGAGCATAGCGTATTTGACATCATGGACCGCATTAAAGAGTACTCTACCAATATCAATGAGGCAACACTCTTTACCACCTCTCCTGCGATGATTCCGGGATATGGTGCAACAAACGGTTTCGAGGTACACATTCAGGACCGTAAGGGTGGAACAATCGAGGATTTGGCAGATGTAACAACCCGCTTTGTTGCTGAGCTTGAGGCTCGTCCTGAGATTGGCTCAGCCAGAACATCATTCAACCCTCGCTTTCCTCAGTATCAGATTGATGTAGATGCGGTAAAGTGTAAGCGTGCCGGAACATCCCCAAAAGAGGTGCTTGAGATTTTAAATGGTTACTACGGAGGTCGTCTATCGACACGTTTCAACCGATTTACAAAGCTCTATCAGGTTCAGGTACAGGCAGACCCTCGTTATCGAGTTGACCTTCAGACACTCAACAACATCTTTATCAGAATTGGAAACGAGATGGCACCTATCAGCCAATTTGTTACTCTGAAGAAGATTTATGCGCCTGAGAACCTATCCCGATTTAACATGTTCCCATCTATCTCTGTCAACGGACGTGCTGCTGACGGTTACTCATCAGGTGATGCTATCAAGGCTGTAAATGAGGTGGCAAAAGATATGCTACCTATAGGCTACGGCTTTGACTTTGGAGGTATTGCCCGTGAGGAGGCAACAAGTGGCAACAATACAACTATTATCTTTATCATCTGTATCTCGCTTATCTACCTTATCCTCTGTGCACTGTATGAGAGTTTCTTCATTCCGTTCGCGGTAATTCTCACAGTTCCGATTGGTCTATTTGGTAGCTTTGCCTTTGCCAATATGATGGGCTTGGAGAATAATATCTATCTACAAACAGGTCTTATCATGCTTATTGGTTTGCTATCTAAGACAGCTATTCTTATTACCGAGTATGCTTGTGAGCGTCGCCGTCAGGGTCTTAGCATCTTCGAGGCAGCCTTTGAGGCAAGTAAAGAGCGTTTCCGCCCTATCATGATGACTGTTCTTACAATGGTATTCGGTATGATTCCTCTCATGTTCTCTACCGGTGTAGGTGCAAATGGTAACAACACTCTCGGAGCAGGTGTTGTAGGAGGTATGATTGTCGGTACACTTGCACTGATATTCCTTGTTCCTGCACTCTACATCATATTCCAAACAATCCAGGAGAAGGTAGTTAAACCTAAAAAAGTTGAATAAATGAGAAAGATACTTTATATATATATATTATTAGTAGCTACACTTGCCAGCAGCTGTTCCGTATTTCAGCGTTACTCACGCCCTGAGATTACAACCGACAAACTCTTCGGAGAGGTAGCGCAATATAGTGATGATAAAACAACTATTGCCGATATTAGTTGGAGAGAGTTCTTTACCGACCCATATCTCCAGAAACTCATTGAGCAAGGTCTTGAAAACAATCCGGATATGCGTGCCGCAGCTCAAAGAGTATTGGCTGCTGAGGCATCATTAAGAGTGGCTAAGCTCTCCTTTATTCCATCGTTTGCCTTTGCTCCATCACTCTCTACAAGCAATTCAGGCGTAAGTAGCTATACTCTGCCTGTCAATGCAAGTTGGGAGATTGACATCACCGGTAAGACAATCAACTCAAAGCGTAGAGCTCAAGTGGCATACGAACAGAGCAAGCTATATCGTCAAAGCGTAGAGACTGCTCTTATCGCATCTATTGCCAACACATACTATACACTTCTCATGCTCGATGCTCAGATAACAATCTCACGTACCACTGCAGCATCATGGAAAGAGAATGTACGTATTATGAAGGCTATGAAGTTGGCCGGTATGACAAATGAGGCCTCTGTTTCACAGACTGAGGCTAATAGTTGTTCTATCGATGCTTCACTCTTCGACCTTGAGTATGATATTCTTCAGGTTGAGAACACATTGGCTCTACTTTTGGGCACCACTCCACAGAAGTTTGAGCGAGGGTCAATCTACGACCAGAATATCAACACCTCTCTTTGTATAGGTGTTCCGGCACAGCTGCTCACTCGCCGTCCTGATGTTCGCAACGCCGAGAAAGCTCTTGAGCAGGCATTCTATGCTACCAACATTGCTCGTGGCTCATTTATCCCAACACTCACCCTTGGCGGTACACTTGGTTGGCAAGACCAACTCGGACAAGCTATTGCTTCGCCTGCAGGATGGCTTGCTTCATTTACAGCAAAACTTGCTACAGATATTTTCAACTCAGGAGCAAAGCATGCAAACCTAAAAATAGCTAAGGCTGAGCAAGAGCAGGCTTTGATTGCCTTCCAGCACGCACTGCTTACAGCCGGTAGTGAGGTTAATGACGCCATTGCAAAGTGCCAAACTGCACGCAGCAAGAAAGATATTCGCACTCGCCAAATTAAGGCTCTTGAGAGTGCAGTAAATAGCACACGTCAGCTTATGAGCCACTCTGAATCAACATACCTTGAGGTGCTCACAGCTCAACAAACTCTACTCTCAGCGCAGCTCTCTCAGATTGCAGATAGCTTTGAAGAGATTCAAGGTGTAATAAATCTCTACCACGCATTGGGTGGCGGCATAGACCATAACGAGGATATTTCAACCCTACCAAAGTTTTCCCTCAAAAAGAGATAGATTTCTCACTATTGCATAACAAAAGGGGCTGTTCAACTTTCTTGTTGAATAGGCCCTTTGTTGTAAACCATGTAAATATATAGGAGACAAAAATAGGTAATGGTACAAAAATAAAAGGCCTTTTCTCTCGAAAAAGCCTTTTGTACTAAGAGTCGCCTCTTTAATACATACAAAGTTCTACTTCATGAACTCTGCTACCTGATCTACCGGAACAATAGCCTCCTTGAAGATATAAGCACCGGTCTTCTCAGACTTAACCATCTTGATACACTTGGTAAACTGCTTACCAACACCTGTACGAAGGGTTGCAACTGCTTTCTTTGCCATAACTCTACAAATTATTTAATTTCACGATGTACTGTTACCTTCTTCAGGTATGGATTGTACTTCTTGCGCTCAAGACGCTCAGGAGTGTTCTTCTTGTTCTTTGTGGTGATGTAGCGAGACATACCTGGTACGCCGCTCTCCTTCTGCTCTGTGCACTCAAGGATCACCTGAACTCTGTTACCTTTCTTTGCCATTTCTCGTTAAATTTTAGTAGATGTTCTTAGGAGCAGCAGCGCCCTTGAGAGCAGCAGCAAGACCCTTTTTGTTAATTGTTTTGATTCCGGCAGCAGATACCTTCAAAGTAATCCAGCGGCCCTCCTCCTCAGACCAGAAACGCTTAGTCTTCAAATTTGGATTGAACTTGCGCTTGGTCTTGTGGTTGGAGTGTGAAACATTGTTTCCCACCATTGCAACCTTGCCTGTAATTTCGCAAACTTTCATTTTGTTAATACTGTTTTTAATTACCACTCAACGGGATTATCCCATAGAGCGTGCAAATATACAAACTTTTTATCAAACAGCAATCATATCTACTATTTTTTCTCCATTTTTTACATTTTTAACAATATTTTCTACTTTGTATGGCTATTTCCGAATGTTTTTACTATATTTGTAGTATTATTGGCTAATTATAATATGACAAAAGATATGCAATATAAAAGAATTCTTCTAAAATTAAGTGGCGAGTCGCTTCAGGGAGAGCAGAAGTATGGTATCTCAATGGAGCAGTTACGCAGCTATGCGTTGCAGATTAAGCAGGCTACAGAGCTTGGCGTACAGATTGGCATTGTTATCGGTGGTGGCAACATTTTCCGAGGCTTACAGGGCGCAAAGCGTGGTTTTGACCGTGTGAAAGGAGACCAGATGGGCATGCTGGCAACAATTATCAACTCTCTTGGTCTGCAAGCCGTTTTGGCTGACGAAGGTGTTAAGTGCAAGGTACTTACATCAATCCGCATGGAGCCTATTGGCGAATACTACTCTAAAGATAAGGCCCTGGAGTATCTCAATGCCGGATATGTTGTAATTATCGGTGGAGGAACCTCAAACCCTTACTTCTCAACCGACTCGGCCTCTGCACTGCGTGGCATAGAGATTGAGGCTGATGGTTTCTTCAAAGGCACTCGTGTAGATGGCATCTATACTGCCGACCCTGAGAAGGACCCTTCTGCAACAAAGTTTGACCAGATTACATTTGACGAGGTCTATAATCGCAACCTTAAGATTATGGATATGACAGCCTTTACTCTCTGCAAGGAGAATGGTCTGAATATCATTGTCTTTGATATGGATACTCCAGGCAATCTAATGAAGGTGCTTCAGGGTGAGAACATAGGAACACTTGTACACAAATAGTGTTTTACCATATAACAAATTACACCTTATGAAAGAACGTAGAAAAAGAAAGAGTAATCTGACTCTAATACTGATGCTCATAGCTGTTTTGGCAATCATTGCAGTACTTCTCTTTTGGAACCCTGTAACAGCAACAGCTACACCTATGCCACAGTCTGAGGAGCAAATCGACGCCTCAACAATAGCTAAAGATGGAACTGTAGCTCCCGATTTTACAGTCGAGATGTTTGATGGCAGCAAAATCAAGCTCTCAGAGCTTAGAGGCAAAGTTGTTTTAGTAAACTTCTGGGCTACATGGTGTCCTCCATGCCGTGAGGAGCTCACCCGTGTACAGAAAGAGATTATAGACCGCTTTGCAGGCGAGGAGTTTGTATTTCTTCCTATCTCTCGTGGCGAAGAGTTGCATACCGTAGCAGCCTTCCGCAAGCGTATGGGCTATACTTTCCCTATGGGACTTGATCCGGACCAGCGAATTTTCCGTCGCTATGCAACCAACTACATCCCTCGCAATTTCCTTATCAACCGTGAGGGTAAGGTTGTTCTTGCAAGTATCGGATATGATAAGGGCGAGTTTGCTCACCTTATCAAGGCTATCGAAAAGACAATTAATAACAAATAGACAAATAATAAAATATACAACAATGGATTCTAAGACTATTTTGGCAGATGCTTCTGCAAAGATGCAGAAGGCTGTAGATTATCTGGAGGACACTCTGCTCAACATTCGTGCAGGCAAAGCCTCTACAAATGTCCTCAATGGTGTTTTTGTGGATTATTACGGTTCTCAAACCCCTGTATCCGGTGTTGCAAGTGTAACAGTTCCTGATGCAAAGACTATCCTCATTCAGCCTTGGGATAAGAATATGATTCGCACTATCGAGAAGGCAATCCTCGACTCTAACATCGGCCTTACTCCGTCAAACAATGGCGAGACAATCCGCCTCTCTATTCCACCACTAACAGAGGAGCGTCGTAAAGAGCTTGTAAAGCAGTCTAAGGGTGAGGTTGAGAATGCTCGTATCTCTCTGCGCAATGCTCGTCGTGATGCAGTTGAGCTCTTCAAGAAGGCTATCAAAGAGGGTATGCCGGAGGATGAGAGCAAAGATGGCGAGACTCAGGTTCAGAAACTGCTTGAGAAGTACAGCAAGCTCGTAGATGCTGCTTTCGAGAAAAAGGAGAAGGAGATTATGACTGTATAGTCTTATGTAAAATATTTTGCAGCAACAGGTTGTGCTATGGTCTTAAAGCTATAGCACAACTTTGTTTTTTACGCTAAATATTTGGCAGTTAGCTTTTTTATACATACCTTTGCAGTCCGTATGCGCATGGTGTGCGTATGCATGAGTAAAAACTGTTTAGGTTTTATTTGCAAACGATTTCTGAGCAGGTTTTAAGCAGTGAAAAGTAAACGAAATTTATATAATTTCAAACAATTTTTATTATTAACTTTTTAACGGGCGATTGTATCGCAAAATTTTTAAATGGAAAACATTAAAGTAGCAAACGAGAATTTCGATTGGGCAGCGTTTGAGAGCGAGTCTGGCCTCTATCCACAGTCAAAGGAGGAGATTGCAGCGCAGTATGACAACACCATGTCGAACATTGCTGTTGGTGAGACTGTAGATGGTACTGTAACTGAGATTAACAAGCGCGAGGTAATCGTTAATATCGGCTACAAGAGCGAGGGTGTTATCGCAGCTTCTGAGTTCCGTTATGATTCAGAGCTCAAGGTTGGCGACACTGTTGAGGTTTATGTAGAGTCTGTAGAGGACAAGGGCGGTCAGCTCATCCTTTCACACAAGAAGGCTCGTCAGCTTAAGAGCTGGGATCGTGTTAACGAGGCTCTTGAGAAGGATGAGATTATCAAGGGTTACGTTAAGTGCCGTACTAAGGGCGGTATGATTGTTGACGTATTCGGTATTGAGGCATTCCTTCCAGGTTCTCAGATCGATGTTAAGCCTATTCGCGACTACGATGTATATGTTGACAAGACTATGGAGTTCAAGGTTGTTAAAATCAACCAGGAGTTCCGTAACGTTGTTGTATCTCACAAGGCTCTTATCGAGGCAGAGCTCGAGGCTCAGAAGCAGGTTATCATGTCTAAGCTTGAGAAGGGTCAGATCCTTGAGGGTACTGTTAAGAACATCACTACCTACGGTGTATTCATCGACCTTGGTGGCGTAGATGGTCTTATCCACATCACTGACCTCTCTTGGGGCCGTGTAAATCACCCAGAGGAGGTTGTTGCTCTTGACCAGAAGCTCAACGTTGTTATCCTTGACTTCGATGACAACAAGAAGCGTATCGCACTCGGTCTTAAGCAGCTCACTCCACATCCTTGGGAGTCTCTTGACGCAGAGCTTAAGGTTGGCGACCGTGTTAAGGGTAAGGTTGTTGTTATGGCTGACTATGGTGCATTCGTTGAGATTGCAACAGGTGTTGAGGGTCTTATCCACGTTTCTGAGATGTCTTGGAGCCAGCACCTCCGTTCAGCTCAGGATTTCATGAAGGTAGGCGACGAGGTTGAGGCTGTAGTTCTTACACTCGACCGCGACGAGCGCAAGATGAGCCTTGGTATCAAGCAGCTTACTGCTGATCCATGGGAGAACATCGAGACTAAGTACCCTGTTGGCACAAAGTGCACTGCAAAGGTTCGCAACTTCACAAACTTCGGCGTATTTGTTGAGATTGAGGAGGGCATCGATGGCCTTATCCACATCTCTGACCTCTCTTGGACTAAGAAGGTTAAGCACCCTAACGAGTTCACATCTGTAGGTGCTAACATCGAGGTTGTAGTTCTTGAGATTGACAAGGAGAACCGTCGTCTCAGCCTTGGCCACAAGCAGCTTGAGGAGAACCCATGGAACGCAATTGAGCAGCAGTATGCTGTTGAGAGCGTACACACAGGTACCGTTGCTGAGGTTAACGATAAGGGCGCAATCATCACTCTTGCTGAGAACGTAGAGGGCTTCGCTCCTGCTAAGCAGATTGTAAAGGAGGATGGTACAACTCTTAAGGCTGGTGAGACTGCTGAGTTCAAGGTTATCGACTTCTCTAAGGCAACTAAGCGCATTACTCTCTCTCACTCACGTCTCTTCGAGGAGGCTCGTCGTGCTGAGGCTGCAGCTGAGAAGGCTGAGCGCAAGGCAGCTGCAGACGCTACAAAGTCTTCTGTAAAGAAGATTCAGCAGTCTGTAGAGAAGACCACCCTTGGTGATATCGCAGGTCTTGCAGAGCTTAAGGCTCAGATGGAGAAGAAATAACAGTTTTGTTACTATCCAATAAAAGTCCCGCCTGATTTGGCGGGATTTTTTATACCCTTTAGTGCAGAACAGAGACTAAAAAAAGAGATAGCTTTTGTGTAAAGCTATCTCTTTTTGTTGTACCTAAGTCAGCTATAGTAACTTCTTTACCTCAACCGCTATAGTTTGGTGATGATGTAATAATTCACCCTTATCTGTTACGCCCTCAATAATAACATCGTAAGTACCGCTACGATCTGCTGTGTAGAAATAGAGCGAAGCCATACCACTCGCCTCAGTACGAATATGTGGTTCCCATGCGATTGTAGTACGCAAATCCTGAACCGTTGTCAGACGAGAGTCAAATGTAGGATATTTAGGCTTATAGAACTCTACCGGCTTATGGCTACCCTTAATAAGTACTCGTGCCATAGCATCATTATCAGATGCATAAACCATACCCTCCTTGCTCACCTCCATCAAAATTGCACCCTGCTGAGCCGCCAAACCAAGCATTGTGGCAGCCCTTCCGTCTGCAAATGAGAGTCGCTCGATATATCGGGTATCATAGTTACCCAAATCATCAATATCTGCCAACTGACCATTAATATAGAGCTCAGGAACATTAACATCTTGACTAATCGACGGCACATCCTGTGTAAACTGCACATCACCTTCGCCCTCCTCTTCTCCAATATTCTCTTCAAAGAATGCCACTCTTACATCACGGGCTGAATAGCTATTCTTTGTTGTTACGGTAGTTCCCAACACATCAAGTTCTTTGAATGTTGCCAAGGCATCATATACCGTTGCGAAGCGAGACAAGTCGCCATGGAGCATACTACCTGCATTTGCTGTAGCGAAGAATGATGTTGAACGACGCCCCATAACAATAATCTCTTCAATATCAATCACACGCTCTCCACCCTCATAGAAGTAGCGCTCCTTTGCTCTTGTGAGGAATGTTGACGGGATAGGTCTTGCAGGAGATAGGTAATACTCACGAATATTGGAGGATGTAATGACAGGGAAGTTTTCTGTCTCTATCTCAATACGAACCGTTGTATCTTTACCCTTCTTATTAAGGGCCTGAACGATATATTGAGTATCCTCCTTACACTCCAAACCTGCAATCATAAAGTTATTATACTCATTGAGTTCAAAGTGCTCAAAGTACTTGGTCTTAGGATTCATCAGCACCACACTCGGCTTCTTTGCCTTTCCGATAAGGCCGAATACCGAGCCTCGAATTCTCTCAGAGTCCTCCATAGGATAGAGAATACGAGGGAACTTATGCTCCATCACAGCACTGAGAGAGTAGCGTCGCCAACCATTTGTCATCATCACAAGGTCCAGATTCTCTAAAGTCTTTGGCTTTGTATCAACAAAGTAACTTCCGGCATCCTCAACCTCTCCCTTCAAATCAGAAGAGAGCAGCATATATGACAAAATATTCTGGTCGCCATCTTGACGCTCTACCACACCTGCATCTGTAACAGTCATTGAGAAGTTTCCTGATACAGGTTTACCCTCAGAGTCCGTAATTGCAAGGGTTATACCTACTCTGTCTCGCTGCTCATATACCTTCTTATTGGTTAGTACCTCCGCTTTAGCATATCTACAATCTCTAACATAGAATAGGCGCTCTGCTACGATAGTTTGTGTCGCTTTATGGACAATTGATATCTGAGCAATACCATCAAACATATCTCTATTTAGCAGACGAATAGGCCGAGTAAGGTTTTCAACTATCGACACTACGGCTCCTCTGGAGTGTATTACAGCGATATAATTCATTAAATTTATCCCTCCTGAAGGCTGCACAAGGATAGTATGGCTATCAGCCTGTCTTATCACTCTGAGGGCCAAACCGGCATTCTCAACTGTCGGCAAATCGAAACGCTTGACAACACCCTCTTTAGACCTAAACTCTGCATAATAACTCTGCGAGGCCTCAGTGCGGATAACAAACTTACCCATACCCTTATGCTCAGTTGCAATATCTGCAATCTTCTCCCCTAACGAGTTATATACAACACCTAACAACTCCTTTGAGTGTCCGTTTGTGGCTTGAGCCTTAAATGCTACCACCTGCACTACTCCTGCAATAAGGTTTCCGCCCTCAGGACAGAACTGCACATCATAATCATCAGAGAAGGATGGCAACTGTATATATCTATGCAAATCACGGCTGTTGGCCCTAATCTTTATCTCCAAACAGTCATTAGGATTCTCCGATGTACGGAACTGTATATCAATCTTTCCATCTTTATCTGTACGCTCCTGACCAGAACGAGTGCGTCCATTGATAATCGTGCGATAACGAACCGGAGTAGAGACTATCGGCATTGAGTATTGGTCATAAAACCTTAGAGTCGCCGTAACTGTTCCTTTATCATTTATCTTATAACTAACAGAGGTTTGTACTGCATCGTCAATATAGTTACCTATATATATTTCGTGCGTGAAAAAATAACCCATATCAAAGTTCGTCATCCAACGAGTATATGCTCTCAATGTATATCGGCCCGAAGTAAGACGAGCATTGAGCATAAATGTTCCGATAAACTGCTTATCGGTTGCAGCAACCTTAATTCTTTCAACTAACTGACCCTCAGGGCTTATTAGCTCTGCATATACAAACATAGAGGATGAACTCTGGGTAAGCATCGTTGCATGAACCAGATATCCACTAAAGAATAGGGTCTCGCCGGCACTATAATATGGCTTATCTGTCATCAGATATAGTTTCTCAAACACACCTCCACTCTTATAGAAGGCATCATAACTATCTGCTAAGTTTTTAGCAAACATTTGTGTTGGAGAGAGCATCTGATCAGGTAACTGATTCTGAGGAAAAGCATATAAATATGCGCAACACAATATTATTAGCGAGAAAAACTTTTTCATAAAACATCTATTTTTATCAAAGATAGAGAAAAAATCGTTATATTTGCAAAAAAGTTTGTAATTTTTCAATCTAAGACCTAATAATTATGAAAAAATTAACTCGTTTTTTTGCAGTTGTAGCAGCTTTATTACTCTCTACAACTACGCTTTCTGCTCAGGAGCAAGAGTTGCCAAAGTCATTGGAGATTCCATCAGCTATTGGCGACAATATGGTACTTCAGCAGAACAGCACTGTTAACATTTGGGGTTATGCAAAACCTAAGGCAAAGGTTACTGTAACATGTAGCTGGATTGGCAAGGGCACATCAGCTAAGGCTGATGCAGAGGGCCTTTGGGTTGTACCTGTAGCAGTTCCTAAGGCAAGTTTTGATCCTCAGACTATCACAATCAAGTGCGGTAAGGATATTCGCACACTTAGCAACATCCTCTTTGGTGAGGTTTGGCTCTGCTCTGGTCAGAGTAACATGGAGTGGCCTGTTAAGAAGACTCTCGACATGAAGGGTGAGCTTTCTGGTCAGATGAACACAGCTATCCGTCTGCTCTGCACAGGTCGTATCTCTGCCGAGACTCCACAGCGAGACATCCCTGCTCAGGAGGGTAAGAATACAAAGTGGGCTGTATGTAACCCTACTGATTTGGCAGAGTTCTCTGCTGTAGGCTACGGCTTTGGTAAGGAGTTGCAGGAGGCACTCAATGTACCTATCGGTCTTGTTGATGCATCTTATGGCGGTACTTTTGTTGAGGGTTGGACAAAGAAAGAGGTTATTGACGCAGATCCTAAGATTGCAAAGGATTGCACAAAGATTAAGCACAAGAAGTGGGCAGGTAAAGAGTCTCACCTCTACAATGCAAACATCTACCCTATTCGCCACAACACCTTTGCAGGTGTAATTTGGTACCAGGGTTGTGCAAATGTTGCCTCTTCACCACGTGGCTATGCACACTCTTTGGAGGTAATGATTAACTCTTGGAGAGAGGAGTTCCGTAACCCAGAGTTGCCATTCTATATCGTACAGCTTGTACCACACACATACGCAGGTATCAAGGGTGCACAGTTGCGTGAGTCTCAGGAGAAGGTTGCAAAGAAGCTTGACCACTGCGAGATTGTTGGTACTATGGACCAGCTCGATATTCCTGGCGATATTCACCCACGATATAAGAAGGATATTGCACACCGTCTTGCTCAGTGCGCTTTGGGTGAGCACTATGGCAAAGAGGTTGGTACATTCCGTAGCCCTTCATACAACAGCATCGTAGTTGAGGGTAACGCAATCCGTATCAAACTCAACCATGTTCCTACATCACTTACTCACAAAGGCGAGTTTATTAACGGTTTCCAGCTTGGTGTTACCGATCCTGCAAATGAGAAGCGTCTGCAGTTCTTTGTTGCTGAGGCAATCCTTGATGGTAAGGATATTATCGTATATTCTGAGAAGGTAAAGGTTCCTAAGGCTGTTCGCTACTGCTTTAATGAGGATGTAGGTAATGTATTCTCTGCAGAGGGTCTTCCACTTCTTCCATTCCGTTCAGACAAGAGCAACGCATCATTGAGCGCACGTCCACACATTGACGAGCCTTCTGATATTGCTATTACAGTTGAGGCTAAGAAGGGTTACTACACAATGAGCGAGTTTAAGCAGGGTGCCCACATGTGGCCAAACCTCAAGCAGAAACTGAGCGATGTATATCCTAAGGAGTTTGAGGGCTTTAAGATGCTTACTGCAAACAGTCTTAAGAAGCATAAGACTGCAGGTGGTAAGGTAACTGCTCAGGGTAAGGGTCGTATCTACTGCCTTGCTCGTAATACTGCCGATATTCGCAAGTATCACGACAAGCACGGTTGGAAGCTTATCATTGCAACTGAGACCCGTGCCGTAAAGCCTGATGGCAACAAGATTGGTGCTCAGTATATCGCATACCGTGATGTTGAGGCTGGCGAGACAGTTAACCTTCCACGTGTAAATGACCACTACTCACTCTTTGTTCTTGCAAAGGATATCAAATTGGTAGAGGTTGAGTAATCGCCAAAACTATCTTAATAGAAGAATGAGGTAACAAAAGTTGCCTCATTCTTTTATTACAAATATTGCTATTCTTTTGATTTTAAGGATTTTTTTGTATTTTTGCGGCGACGATTGAGAATTATCACTTAAAAAACAATACAATTATGACAATTACTGCTGCTGATATTAAAATCGGTATGTGCATTGAGATGGATGGCAAGACTTTTCTTGTAGTCGATTTCCAGCACTGTAAGCCTGGTAAAGGCCCTGCTTTTGTTCGTTCAAAGCTCAAGAACCTTGAGAATGGTCGTGTCCTTGAGAACACATTCTCTTCTGTTAGCCAGAAAATTGAGCAGGTACGTGTAGAGCGTCGTCCATACCAGTTCACTTATGAGGATGATTTGGGTGCACACTTTATGCACTGCGAGACTTTTGAGGAGATTAACATCGAGAAGGAGCTGATTAACAACTACGACCTTATGGCAGATGGCCAGGTTGTTGAGGTTATGTTCCACACCGAGAAGGAGACTGTTCTCTCTGCTGAGCTCCCTCCAATCGTTGATATGGAGGTTACTTACACTGAGCCAGGTATCAAGGGTGATACAGCATCTACATCTTCACTTAAGCCTGCAACTGTAAATACAGGTGCAACTATTAAGGTACCTCTCTTCATCAATACAGGAGACCGTATCCGTGTTGATACTCGTACTCGTGAGTATTACGAGCGCATCAAGTAATTTTGGTGTGATAGTACCGCATTTGCGACACATCCCTTAAATCCCCGAATGAGTAGTACATAAGTACAACCCATCCGGGGATTTCTCACAATATACCGCAACTACGGCACTCTGACACCAAAATTTGTAGTGCCTTTAGAAACTGCTTCTGCTACCCTGCTGGCTTGCGCCCACCTCCTCGGTTGTGCTGTCAGATTTGCGGTTGGCACGCTTAACATAGAGTCCCTGCTTACCAAATCGGTAAGATACAGACAGACGTATCGAACGAGATACATTTGTAACAATCAGATTCTGCACATAGGTTGGTGCTGTCATCTGTAAATCGAACTTCATAGTCTTGCTATGAGGGTTCTGAACTGATAGTGAAAGCTCAAGTTTATCCTTGAGCAGTTTCTGGCCAAGTCGTGCCGAGGTTACAAAGAACCAACTCTTAGCCACCATAGTCTGCTGTGGCTGCATCTTTGCACAGTACTCACTAAGGGTAAGTCGTGCTCCCTTCCAAAGAGCAATAGTAGCATTTACACTCTCTGAGAATGCCCAGTCCGCAACGGCAACGTTCTCTGAGGGTATTCCATCCTCAAAATATCCTATACGGAAATCTGCTGCAAGTTGCAATCTCTGCGACGGACGGTATGAGAGTGATGTCTGCAGTGCATAGGCACGGTTTCGACCGTGGTTGAGATATGTCTGGTTAATAAGTCCATCCTTATCTACAAACTGATAGCTTGCCACACGGTTATTTGAGAACATCGTCATCAGTTCAGGAGAGACAGTCCACTTATTATTCATCCAAGCATACTTGAGTCTTATGCTATGGTTTACACCCGTCTTTAGGTCAGGATTTCCGTAGCTGCGAGAGAGTGCAGTCTCGGTAACATAAGGCGAAAGCGATTGAATACCAGGGCGAGAGAGGCGCTCAGAGTATGAGAGAGAGAGGTTGTGCCCCTCCTTAACCTTATAGGAGAGAGAAACATACGGTATCACATTTACAAGGGCACTCTTGTAGTGCTCGGTCTTATCACTCACGCTCTGTGAGTTATACCACGCACCCTCCAGGCGAGCTCCTGCACGAGCAGTAAGGCTCTTATGACTAAAAGCATATCCTGCATAGAGGGCAGCAATATTCTTCGTTAGTGTTGTTGTAGAGGCAACTTGAGAGGTTGTTCCTGACTGCGCAAGCGAGCTATGGTCAATGGTGTGCTTTGCTCCGGCCTCAAACGAGTGCTTTCCCCACTTATTGTTATAATCTGCCTGCAGGACATTCTCAATGCCCTTATTAAGCGATGTTGTAGAGTATAAAAACTGTGTGCCGTCAGAGTAGAAAGTATCCTCATTGTTGATATTTTCTGTCGGTGGCGTTACAGAGAAGTACTCCGACACAGTAAGGCTATGCCCCTCTTTGCCGGCAAAGGTGTGCTCGTATGCTGCAAGCAAATCAACACCCTTCCAACGGTTTTTGCTCTGTTCGTTGGCTGTATAGCTGTTCAGCAGATTATCTTCTGCGCTCAAATATGAGGTGTTATTCACATTTTTGGAGTTCCAATTTCCAAACCAGCAGCTCGCCTCAATGTTGAGCAAATTAAGCGAGTCTATCTGATAACCCATACTAAGGTTGGCATAGAGGTTTTTGCCACTCCAACCCTGCTCGGAGAACTGCTTGAGCTTTGAGTATGGGGCATCAGCATTGAGGTTCTCCATCGTAATATCATGATAGCCCGTAGGGTCATTATCGCCATCGCTACCACCCATATAGAGGCCTCCTGAGAGAGAGAACTTGTTCTTCTGAACGGTGAAGTTGCTCGACAACTGACCGAAGTAGTTGCGGTTCAGCATACTTCCACCCGCAAGGCTGACATTACCATTATAGCCATCAAAGCGGGTCTTGGAGGTGATGATATTGAGCACACCGCCCGCACCCTCAGCATCATATTTCATTGACGGATTGGTAATTACCTCTATCTTTTTGATAGACGAGGCAGGCATGGACTTAATAATTTCGTTAAAGTTACGACCCATAGCGCCTGCAGCACGACCATTGACAAGGATTTTGTAGTCGCTCTGCCCATTCATCAGCACCTTGCCGTCTGCATCTATTGAGAGCTGTGGGATTTTGCGGATAATCTCCTCAAGGGTGCTCGACTGCGCCTCAGGGTCATCCTCAACAGAGTAAGAGAGTTTCTCTGCATCTGCTATAACAATCGGCTTTTGGATTGTTACCGCCACTGCATCTACAGCCACACCCTCACTAAGTACTACATCGCCCAACTCTATCGGCTCTCCTACAGCTGATATCTCACGGGTAACACTCTGATAACCTACCGCAGAGAGTTCAATGGTATAGTTGCCATTATTCTGCAAGGTAATCTCAAATCGGCCATCTGCCCCTGCTGCCAATGCAGATACGACCTTGCCCGCCTGCTCTGCCGCCACAGTTGCATAACCTACTGCATTGCCCGCACTATCCTTTACCCTTCCACGAACAATGCTCTCTGCCGATGCAGTCAGCACCAGCAGGGAACATAACATCATTAAACCTAACTTTTTCATAACCTTTTAGAGTTTTCTGTTTCTAATGCAAAGGTAGTAATTTTTTACTACTATGCAACACAAAGTAGTGTTTTTTTTTGATTTGTAGGTAAAAAATATTACCACGGGCATTTTTACCTATATTTAATAAACGTGTAAAAGTGTAGAATATTACTCACCCCACTTATAATGTGGTGCCGAGATACCAAGAAGAGAGACTACACGCTCAGTAACGGTACTACAGAGTTGGTCAATATCTTCCGGTTTTGAATAGAAAGATGGGCAGGCAGGAACAATAATTGCACCCGCCTCAGTAAGGGTTGTCATATTACGAAGATGGATAAGCGATAGAGGCGTCTCACGCAGAAGTAGAAGTAGTTTTCTACGCTCCTTGAGCATCACATCGGCAGCACGCTCAATAAGCGTCTGAGATACTCCTGACGCTATTCTGCCCAATGTTCCTACGCTTGAGGGGACAATAACCATAGCATCCCAATCAGCCGAACCACTTGCAGGCGAGGCAAAGAGATTGCTGTTGTCATAGCTAACAATCTTTTGACTCTGAGGCAACTCAACCCCCTCAGCAGCTAAGACAGCCGAGGCATTTGCACTAAAGATAAGTGCCACTTTCTCAACACCTTCATTTCCAATGAGTTGTTCAAGCAGTTGACGAGCGTATATACCTCCACTTGCAGCAGTTATGGCAACAACTATCTTCATTGTCAAAGCTAAAGTTCTATAATTTTACATTTAAGCCCCATTTCACGAATCTTTTTCAGAGTTCGAGGCAGCGCATAGCTCATATTCTTAAACGCCTTCTCCGAGTCATGGAATACGACAATAGAGCCTGCAGAGATATGGTCGGTTACATTTTTCAGACATTTCTCAGCAGGCAGTGCCCTATTATAGTCTCGTGAGACTATATCCCACATAACAATCTTATAACGCTTAGCTACAGCCCTCATCTGAGATGGTGTTACACGAGCGTAAGGTGGCCTGAAGAGCTCTGAATGGATTATATCTCCCGCAAAATCAACATCCTCAAGGTATCTCTCAAGCGACATTGTCCAACCCTTTTGGTGCGAATAGGTGTGGTTACCAACCTTATGCCCCTCATCAAGAATCTTCTGATACAGGTCGGGATACATCTCTACATTCTTACCCAGAACGAAAAATGTTGCCTTCGCATTATGGCGTCTAAGGGTACTTAAAATCCACTCCGTAACGCCTGGAGTAGGTCCATCATCAAAAGTGAGATAGACCCCTTCACTATCCTCAATCTCCCAAATAAGGTCGGGCATGAGGCGGCGGATAAACTTGGGTGGCTTAATCTTCATAATCTCTTTTTATGGTTTATAACTCTCAATAGAGTCATTCCACTTGACAAATGTAGTCAATAATTTTGAATTTGCACAAATAATGTATATTTTTGTAGAAGTGTACATAAAAACTGAGCATCATGAAAATTATATCAAAAATCGCACTTTTACTCTCTTTTATTCTCTGTTTTGCAGGCTGTAGAAGCTTTAATACGCTTACTTCCGACAACAAAAAGCCTATTCAGGGCTCTGCCTACGAGGTGCTTGTTGTTTGTAACAACCTCGAGTGGGAGGGTAAAATAGGTGCAGCTCTAAGAGATATTCTTGAACAGCCCGTTGAGATGCTCAACCAAAACGAGCCTATGTTCAACGTACTCAGAATTACATCGGGCGATCTTCGCCATCTACTTTTGCAGCACCGCAACATCCTCAAAGTTGTAATCTCAGACAAGGTTACTGAGGCTCAAGTAGTAGCTCAATATGACGTTGATGCAGCACCTCAGATTGTTCTTACTCTCCAGGCTCCAAATGAGCAGTCTGCTCTTGAGTATCTTGCCACAAATGGTGAGGCTCTTCTAAAGGTGTTGGAGATTACAGAGCGTAACAGAACGCTTGCATACGCAGAGAAGCACAGCGTAAAGCTACTCAACGACATGATACACAACAAGTTTGATATAGAAATCAAAGTTCCAAAGGGCTATGAGCTACGTTCTGAGAGTCAGGACTTTCTCTGGGCATCATACGAGTTCCCTACTGCAAGTCAGGGATTTTTCTGCTACAGCTACCCTTATCGTGGCAAGGGCACCCTTACGGCTGACTATTTAATTGCTATGCGAAACAGTTTTGCAAAGCGTATTCCAGGCCCGTCAGATGGCTCTTACATGATTACAGTAGAGCAGATTCCGGACGCTGAGGGCAAAGGCGTATTGCCTCTTCGACCTATATACCGTTCTGTGGTAATTAACGGCAAAGAGTGGATTGAGATGCGTGGATTCTGGGATGTGGAGAACGACTATATGGGCGGTCCATTTGTCAGCTACACTACAGTCAACAATGCTACAAATGAGGTATTTACCATCGACTGCTATGTTCACTCGCCTAAGTACGGAAAGCGCAACTTCATCCGTCCTCTGGAGCATATTGCATATACAATAACATTCCCTAAGAGTGTCAAGTCTCAGTCAAAATAACAAGCCATACGACTATATCATTGTCGGAGCCGGACTCTTTGGTGCGGTAATAGCTTATCGTGCAATAAAGGCCGGTAAACGGGTAAAGGTAATAGACCGTCGTAGCCACATAGGAGGTAATCTTTACTGCCAAGATGTTGACGGAGTGGCGGTCCACTGCTACGGGCCTCATATCTTCCACACCTCAAATAGAGAGGTTTGGCAGTTTGTCAACTCTATTGTTGAGTTTATACCATATATCAACTCCCCGATAGCCAACTACTGCGGTAAGTTATACAATCTGCCATTCAATATGAACACCTTCTACCAACTATGGGGTGTTACGTCGCCTATAGAGGCAGAGAAAATCATCAATACACAACGAGAGCAGAGTAGCATTACTACTCCCCAAAACCTTGAGCAACAGGCAATTGCCCTTGTAGGTACAGATATATACCAAACTCTTATCAAGGGCTACACCGAAAAACAGTGGGGAAGAAGTTGCACGGAGTTACCTCCTGAGATTATCCGTCGTCTGCCGGTGCGATTTACATTTGACAACAACTACTTCAACGATACCTTTCAGGGTATTCCAGCAGGGGGATACAACCTCTTTATTGAGCGTCTGCTGGAGGGTAGTGAGATTGAGACCGACTGCGACTTTTTCGACCACAGAGAGCTATTCGAGGCCCAAGCCAAGTGTATCGTCTATACGGGCGAGTTAGACCGCTATTTCGACTACTGCCATGGCGCTTTAGAGTATCGTACTCTTAGGTTTGAGACAAAAAGAGTGGAGCAGAAGAGCTATCAGGGTGTAGCTGTAATGAACTATACTGATAGCACAACCCCTTACACCAGAGCTATCGAGCATAAACACTTCGACAGTAGCTGCAGAGCCAACCACTCCATCATCACGTACGAGTATCCTGAGGAGTGGAAAATAGGCCGTGAGCCATACTACCCTATAAACGACTCTCGCAACAACTTGATAGCCGATAAGTACCGACAGTTGGCCCTACAATGTAAAGATGTAATATTTGGTGGACGACTTGCCGAGTATCGATACTACGACATGCACCACATTGTTGAAAAAGCCCTTAGCATCGAACTATGAACATCGAACTGATAGTGATAGGTAAGACCGACTCAAAAGAGGTAAACGCCTTAGTGGATATGTACACAAAGCGCATTAACTTCTACAACCGTTTCTCTATCACATACATACCTGATATACGCAACGCCAAAAACCTCTCCCAAACTCAGCAGAAAACAACAGAGGGCGAAGCGATACTCAAACTTATAAACGAGGCCGACCGTGTAGTTATTCTCGATGAAAAGGGTACAGAATTTCGCTCGGTAGAGTATGCCGATTGGCTACAAAAGAGAATGAATAGTGGCGTAAAACGGCTTGTCTTTGTCGTCGGAGGTCCATACGGTTTCTCAGAGGCTGTCTATAACCGTGCAGATGAGAAAATATCACTCTCTAAAATGACATTCTCTCACCAAATAATCCGAGCTATATTTACCGAACAGCTCTACCGTGCTTTTACAATCCTACGTGGCGAGCCATACCACCACGAGTAAGCAGTAAGAGACTGGTTAGCCTTTACAGCTCATCCTCGTCATCAAACAGCTCGTCATCAAAGAACATCTCGTCCATAACAGCATCAATCTCACGACGCTCCTTCTTGGTTGGGCGACCTGTTCCTCGCTCTCGGAAGACAAAGATTGTCTCTCGTGGTATATTGAGCTTATCAAGCTCACTCTGAGGTGTTATATTCTGACAGTACTGGGATACATTCTTCGCAGGTTGACGATTTGAAACCAGCTCCAGAACAAGATACGAGTAGGTTATCAGGCCTCGCTTTACATCTATCTTATCCCCAACCTTAGCATCTCTTGAAGGCTTGGCGTATGCACCATTGACAGTTACCCTATTATTCCTAATAGCATCTGCGGCATCACTGCGAGTCTTAAAAATTCGTACCGCCCATAGATACTTATCTAACCTTACATCCATACTCTTATCATAACATTTAACAAACAAAGATACTACTCTTTTCAGCCTAATGACCTGTACATCTATGCATTATATCTACCATCGCCGTAGCATGAACTGTTGAGACATTTAAGCTCTTGGCAATATCCTCTACCGTCATCTCCTTTTTAAGCAGCTCTCGCACTCTAAGTAGCATTTGATAGTCAAAATAGTATATATCACGCTTCTGCTCGCCATTACGGGCAGTGTAGTCAACAAGCGCTATCGGAATATTATCCTGACGTGTCAACTTTATCCTATTTACCTCCTCTACAGATGTATCACACCTCTCGATTGTACTCTTCAGAGTGCAACTGATATACTGAGTTGTAATTGTATCAACAGCCTTAGGGTCGTTGCTCACATCACTACCACAAGATGATAGTAGCAACAAAAAGAGTGCGACAGAGATATATTGCCACACTCTTAAAACAGATATTCTTATCATACTATTTATGAGCCTTAGCAATAAGTTCTCCCAGCACCTCAATACTATCGCAGATAAGGTGCGGCTGCTTAGGTGCTGCATCCGCCACTTCAAGAGTAGTCTCTCCTGAGAGTACAAGGACTCCAAAAGCTCCTGCATTATGAGCCATCTCAATATCTGTATAGATACGGTCTCCAACCATCGCAACCTCGTCTGACTCCAAACCGTAACGGTGCAAAATACCAGATAGCATATTAGGGTCCGGCTTACCCAATGTAATATCAGGCGTACGGCCTGTTGCGTGTGTCAAACATGCACAGATAGAGCCACAATCCACAAGAACTACAGGCTGGTCAGTAGGACATACTCTATCCGGATTGGTCGCAATATATGGAACACCCTGAGAAATCCACCATGCAGCACGGCACAAACGGCTATACTCCAAACTCTTATCAAATGCCACTACAAGCACATCAGGACGGTCATCAGCACTATCTGCCGCACTCTCAAAACCAGCTTTCTCAAACTAGGTAATCATTGAAGGCGTGCCAAGCATAAAAAGACGCTTAGCCTGAGGATAATGAGTCTTGATATAATCTATTGTCGCCAAAGCTGTAGTGTACATCTCCTCCTCTGTAGCCTCTACTCCCAAGCGTGCAAGCTTTGCTAAGTAGTCTGCTATACTTGAAGATGGATTATTGGTCAAAAATGAATAACCCAAACCCAACTCCTTAACACCTGCTAAGAAAGGCTTTGTATATGGGAAAAGCGTTGTTCCCATATATATAGTTCCATCCATATCAAGCGCAACATGCTTCAAACGTCGAAGCCTTGCCATCAACTCCTGCTCAGAGTAGATTGAGCGATATTTATTAAAAGAGGCCATAATTATTTTAATTTTGTCTATCTATTGCAAAAAATTCATGTAAAATTATATCTTTTTTTACAAAAAAACAAACAAAAAGAGGTCTTTTTGAGCAACGCATAACTATTACTAATCAAATGATTGAAATATTTGGATATTCGATTTTTTTGACTTACCTTTGCATCAAAATAGAACGATTATGGGGTTTCAGTCGAAAGGCTGGGATTCTTTATTTTTTGTTATGTTTAAACTAAAATAAATATATTATGGCACAAGAGGTTATTTATTTGACAGCAGAGGGCTACAAAAAGCTCAAAGACGAACTCGACCACATGCGCTCAGTTGAGCGCCCCGCAGCATCAGCCGCTATAGCAGAGGCTCGTGATAAGGGCGACTTGTCTGAGAACGCTGAGTATGACGCAGCTCGTGAAGCACAAGGTATGCTCGAGATGAAAATCGCTCAGATGGAGGCAACACTCGCTAACGCTCGTATCATCGACGAAACCAAAATCGATAAGAGCAAAGTCCAAATCCTAAGCAAAGTAACCCTCCTAAACCATAATAACAACCGCCAAGTAGTATATACCATCGTGGCAGAACACGAGGCTAACCTCCGTGAAGGTAAACTGGCTATCGGTACCCCTATCGCCAAAGCCCTCCTCGGTAAAAAGAAGGGCGAAGTAGTAGAGGTTACCGTCCCTGCAGGTGTCCTGAAGTTCGAAATCCTCGATATTTCAATCTAATCACCCCACCAACAGTACCGCTGAGTACTGCCAATAGTACAGCCCACAGTACTGCCCGCTTTTTCGAGAAAAAGCATGGCGTGCAAAAAGCTTTTGGCGAAACTCTGTTTCGCTTATGTGCTGTAGCGAATTGAGGATAGCCCCTTACAGTGGCTATTACGATAAAAAAGAGAGATATGCTTTTGTTCAAGCAAGCTTGACAAGCAATCTCTCTTTTCTCTCGTACCATCT
>JAFOBG010000030.1 GCA_017381935.1 Alistipes sp. | reverse complement strand
CGCAAATCCTTACAACCGTGCATATATTCCATTGCAGGAGCTTGGTATTTCTATTAACGATGGTGCATCATCTATATATTCAATGGCAGGTTACCTTATTGATAGTGGCGCAGAGGCTGATATTACAGAGGATATGTATGGTTACTTCAAGAATGGTACTCTTCAGTTCCCTGTACAGGCACTTTTGGGTTGCCCAGGAGGTAGCTATGTAGGAAACAACACATACTATGCAAATGGTGATGGTGCATTCGCACTTACTATTGCACCTGCACTTGGTAAGTATGAGCTTGTTCTTCCTGAGGGTTATAATGATAATGACTTCGCATTTGAGGAGATGACACTTCCAGAGGAGGCACTCTTCTACTCAGAGTCTCAGACAGCTGCTTGGTACCCAATTCTTGAGAAGGGTGTTCCTGCAGTTACTACAGACGAGGCTGACCGCGAGTTCGTATCTACTTACGGTTATATGTATCGTTTGCCAGACCTCTATGAGTTCGAGTATCCTATCTACTTCGCTGCAAAGGGTAACAAGGTAACTCTTCCTGCACAGTATGAAGAGCAGACTACCGGTCTTATGCAGAATGGTTATGAGGTGCTTATGGCAATTGACCCTGCTACCTCTAAGTTCGATGCAGCAACAGGTCTTTTGACATTGGTAGCTGAGTTCTACTCATACCAGGGCGACTATGCAGTAAGCTATGGCGTATATGAGGAGGTTATCGCAGTTGAGGCTCCTGAGTTCCCTGTAGCTCCAACAGTTGACATTAAGTCAGACTTCACTTATGGCGCAATGTTTACTGATAAGCTTAAGTCTCAGTTCCAGGATGGCGAGTGGGAGGCTACTCTTGAGAAGGGTATCTGCACTAACTCCGCTGGCGCAGAGCTCTTTGAGAAGGAGTATGGTACTGCTTATCGTATCCCATCTATGTATGCACAGGGTTATGATATCTACTTTGTAGCTGATGCTGATGGTGTAGTATCTGTTCCTGTAGGTTATGAGGTTCAGGATTCAGGTTTGTCAATCTATGGTAAGCGTGCGTTTATCTCTATCCGTAAGGGCTCAATGGCTAAGAACGGTGTAGTTCTTAATGTTGCAATTACAGATGCAGAGGGTGCAGCAATTATGCCATACCTCAACTCAGAGTCTTTGCTTACTTATACATGGATAGAGGTTGCAACAGGTACTTATACAAACTCTATGTATTCTGATGATCAGGGTAACCTTGTACCTATTCAGGGTCGTGTATTGGAGAACGCTGAGGATACAAACATCTATCGTATTCGTGATTTCTGGGGCGTTGAGGGTTATAACTTGATGTTCACATGGGATCAGGCAACTAACTTCTGCGAGTTTGTAAATGCTTCTTCAGATACCGGTTACTACTACGCAAGCGCAGGCGCTAATGTCCATGTAATGGATGCTAAATCTTACTACTTGGTATATGGTGGTGAGGAGTACACTTGGGAGTTCCTTGTATCCAATGAGTTTATCCGTCCTCACTATGATCCAGCAACTATGACCTTCAACTTCGAGTTTAGATATATGCTCCCTGATATTGGTGCAGGCTTCAACGGTTGGTGGTTGGATACATTCACTCTTGATGGAGAGGTTGCAGCTCCTGTATGGAATCAGGTAGCTACCGGTTCTTACGGTACTATCTTCCAGGATCAGAACGGAGACCAATTCATTGTTCCTGGCGTTAAGATGGAGAACAAAGAGGGTTCAAACCAGTATCGTCTCTATGATCCTTGGTATAATGAGGGCGACTACTATCTCAACTTTGCTTGGGATCAGCAGACTAACCTTGTTGATATCATCGGTTTTAATGACTCAGGTAACCCAGCTACTATGTTTGGCGCTCCAGCAAGCGCAGGTAATGCAATGATTTGCGACGTGCTTACATTCTATACTCAGATGGCAGGTCAGGTTGTAACATGGGAGGATTTGAAGAAGCAGTATGGTGAGACTATCCAGTCTGCATACGATCCAGCAACTGCAACATTCTCATTCGTTGTTTGCTATGCATTCCCAGAGCTTGGTGCTATTGTAAACAACTCATTCTTCAAAGAGACTTATACTCTTGACTCTACAGCTGCTCCTACATCAGCTCCTGTACTGCGCAAGGTATCTTCAGAGGCAATCCCAATGATTAAGTTCACTCAGGATTACTCTCGTAAGTGCAGAATCATGAGTACTGAGAAGGTTCAGTTGGCAAATGTTAAGAAGAGCGTAAACTCTATCAAGACCGTAACTCCGGTTAAGAGAGAGATGACTCAGCGTAATATTGAGAAGGCATTCTAGTTAGTGTATTAATGAGCATTCAATAGGGGCAGCCATAAGGTTGCTCCTATTTTTTTGTATAATGCTGAGGTTTGGTTTTGTACTCTTCAAAATATTTATTACCTTTACCACGGAATATTGACTAAAAATAGATAATATGAAAAATTTTATTCTTTTACTCACACTTCTTCTTTGCGCCTCTTGTGTTAAAGATAGCATTGAGAGTGTTAGTATAGAGCAGCCACAGCATAGTAAGATTATTATGCTTTCTGATAATAATGTAGCAGGAAGTATGATTGTTTGCTTTGACGATGAGGCTGTAACTCGTGTAGAGGCAGGAGTGTCTCGTTCCGGCGCAACACGTTCCGGTATTGAGCAGTTTGATGCTGTTTTGGAGCGTATTGGCGTTGTAAAGATGGAGCGTCTCTTTATCCCAAATCGTTTTGAGGAGCGTCTGCGTGCTGAGGGCATGCACCGTTGGTATGTTGTGTCATTTGACCAAAATGCCGACCTTGACAAGGCTGCAGTTGAGTTTGCCGCTGTAGCTGAGGTTGATAAGGTGCAATATAATACAATGATGAGCAATGATGATCGTCGTCCTACAACAATTGTTGCCTCAAGTGCTCAGCCTATAGTTAAGACTCGTAGTAATGCTACTTTTAACGACCCTGAATTAGACCGTCAGTGGCATTATATCAATGTTGGTGATACAAATATATATTCCGGCGTTAAGGCTGGCGCTGACATCAATGCAGAGGAGGCTTGGAAGATTACAGCGGGAGACAATCGTGTTATTGTAGCCGTTGTAGATGATGTTGTTAAGCCAACTCACCCTGATTTGGCAGATAATATGTGGGTAAATACTGCTGAGAAGAACGGAGTTGCGGGTGTGGATGATGACAATAATGGATATGTTGACGATATTCACGGTGTGAACTTTGTTACATTTGTGGCAGATGGTACTACAGAGCTTAAAGAGGGTATGTCAGACCACGGAACACACGTAGCAGGTACTGTTGCTGCAGTGAATAACAACGGCAAGGGCGGTTGCGGTGTTGCAGGTGGTACAGGTAAGGGCGATGGAGTTCGTATTATGTCTTGCCAGATTTTCTACTACAGAACACAGGCGGACTATGCACCAAACTCCTCTTGGCCAAGCGGCTCTGATAAGGGTGCTTCTCGTGCATTCCAATATGCAGCTGATAATGGTGCAGCTATTGCTCAGTGTAGCTATGGTTTCCCAACAAAATATACTCAGGATAGAGTCTTTGAGGGTACAGCTCAGCAGGTGGCTATCGACTACTTTGTGAAGTATGGCGGTGGCGAGGTGATGAAGGGTGGTCTTCCTATCTTCGCATCGGGAAATGAGAAGTTGAACTATGCTACTTATCCGGGTGCATATCGTGATTACATCTCTGTAACAGCTATGAGTTGTAACTACACACCTTCATATTACACCAACTTTGGTCCTGGCTCGAATATCGCAGCTCCTGGTGGAGACTATCTGCAGAGATATTACGACGATGGTACGGGAGAGTTTAACTCGGAGATATATTCAACTACATTCTTGGAGGGTAACTATGGTTATAAGCAGGGTACATCAATGGCTTGTCCACATGTGTCAGGTGTTGCTGCGCTTGCAATCTCTCATGCCCTAAAGCTCGGCAAGAAACTCTCTGCTATTGAGCTTCGCAATACCCTTCTTAGCTCAACACACGATATTGATAGCTACTGCGTAGGTCAAAAGACAGACCTCTCTTCAGGTAACACTCCGATATCTGCTAATTGTAGCAAGTGGAAGGGCAAGATGGGTGTAGGTTATATTGATGCATTCAAGACCCTTATGAATATACAGGGTACACCTTGCCTTACTGTTCGTACAGGAACAAAGCAGAGCGTAGATATCTCGGATGCAATTGGTGGAAATCCTGCTCAGATGGTATTTGTTGATGGTGGCGTTACAATGTCGCAGGCTGACCGCACAAAGCTCGGCGTAGAGGGCGATATTACAATCTCAAAGACCGGTTTGCTTCAGATTAAGTGTACTAAGCCTGGTTCGGCAATGCTTAAGTTTAAGTTTGTTTCCGGCCCTGGTGTAGATAAGGAGAACCCCCTCGGTTCAACAGAGGCTACCGGAGGTATGGAGGTTGTGCAGGAGGTTGCAATCTTCTCACGTGCATTTGCTACTAATGGTGGCTGGTTGTAGTTTTTATTAAAAGGAGATAGATATGAAAAAAGTAATGATATTGACCCTTTCGCTATTTGTAGCGTTGTTCTCTGTAAGTTGTATCGACTCATCTTCTGCTGAGGATGCTCTGGCTAAGGGGATTCAGGGTGAGTGGCATCTGAGCTCTTGGAGTGGAGAGATGTCAGAGCAGATTGATATATATGTGGAGTTTAAGGCAGATAACACCTTTAACCTCTACCAGAAAGATTGGAATACTCCTATCTACTATGTGCACTATACAGGAACATATCTTATCGCTGATGGCGTTATAACAGGAAAGTACTCTGATGGTAAAAATTGGGGCGCAACAAACGGCTATAACGTATCTCTGAGCAAGGATAATGGACAGCTTACGTTGATTGACGTGGATAATAGCGACGATATTTCACTCTTCGTCCCTGTTACAATCCCTGAAAATGTTAAGGGCGGTGCAGCTGTGATGACAACTCGTGGCGACGAGATGTTTAACATCGAGCGTTTCTTGTAATTGTCGCATAGCTTAACTGTTTACTCTTTTTGAGAGTAACGAAGATAAAATAGACCTTTCAAGTGTTGTACTGAAAGGTCTATTTTACTATTTGTAACCCTATTAGAAACGGTAGAAGGCTCTGACAAAGAGCTTATCTGATTTGCGGCTCTCGCCTGTATGAGGGGTGTCCGGACTACAATGAGAGTGCATTATGTACTTATAGTCCTCGGCCTCGGTTGAGGAGTGATAGTACATTATAGGATTGATAGGCTTGCCTCCGCAACTTTTCAGCAACGCATTGTACTGCTTTCTTACATCTCGCTTAGGCGTTGTCCTTGAGCCTCCGTTTACAATCGTGCCTAAATGCCATACCTCTACTAATGCTGGCAGATACCACCCTTCGCCCTTGTTTCTGCACCACTCAGCTGCAGGGAAATCACTCCAACTAAGGTTGTTACTTGTGATAAATGCGGCAAGGGCCTCCATGTTCTTTCTGCCGTCTGTCTTGTCGGTACATCCACAGTGCTTAAGGCTCTTCTTGTCGAGCGTTGACCACTCTACTACACCCTCATCGAGAGATAGTATTGTGCCATGTAGCCCGCCATCTGTAGTGGCTATGACGACGCCTTCAACACCATTCTTGCTGTAGTAGGAGCCGATGTCGTAAACCTCGCTTGTAGATGGTGCTTGCTGCTGCTCTACAGTTTGTTCTGTGAGTTGAATATCGGGCTTTGAGAATCTCTCTTTGGTCGAATCAGTATACTCTATATAGTCAATCTCTGTAAGAGGCAGGGAGTATAGAGGGGCTTTGGTGCCGTATCGGACAAACTTAATTCTACTCTCTGAAACTTCGAGTACCTGAACCTTCATTTTATCTCCGTTGCACTTAACGAGTAGGTCCTGTGCAGAGACAGAGCCTATAAAGACACAAAGAGTAACTATTAATGTGTTTATTCGTCTCATTTTGCTGAAATTGATTGATACAAATATAGTAAAATTTCGTATATTTGCATGATTAACAGATTATAAATTTGAGATATGGGATTTTTTGATCTTTTTAAGAGTAAAAAGAAGAGCGAGGAACAGGTTGCACCTGAAGTTGTAGAGCAGGAGCGTAAAGAGCTTGATGCCGGCCTTGAGAAGACCAAGCAGGGCTTTTTCTCTAAGTTGGCTCATACTGTAGCAGGTCGCTCGACTATCGATATAGAAGTGCTTGACGAGCTTGAGGAGGTACTTATAACCTCTGATGTGGGCGTTGATACAACAGTGAAGATTATCAATCGTATAGAGGAGCGTGTAGCACGTGATAAGTACATTGGTTCAGAGGAGTTGCAGAATATTCTCTATGATGAGATTGCACGTCTTATGGAGGAGGCTGAGGGTAAGGCAGAGACCTTTGGGCTTGATGTGAAGGAGGGTATGCCTTATGTTGTGATGGTTGTTGGTGTCAATGGCGCAGGAAAAACCACGACAATAGGCAAGTTGGCAGCACAGCTTACCCGTGCCGGTAAGAAGGTCTATATTGGTGCAGCAGATACCTTCCGTGCGGCGGCTATTGACCAGCTCGCAGTTTGGGCAGAGCGTGCAGGCGCAACGATGGTAAGTCAGCAGATGGGCTCAGACCCTGCATCGGTTGCATACGATACACTTAAGAGCGCAGTTGCCAATGGTGCCGATGTGGTGCTGATAGATACTGCAGGCCGCTTGCATAATAAGGTTGGCCTTATGAATGAGCTGACAAAGATTCGCAATGTAATGTCGAAGGTTATTCCTGATGCACCACACGAGGTGATGCTTGTTCTTGATGGTTCTACAGGTCAGAATGCCTTTGAGCAGGCCCGACAATTTACAGCTGCCACTCAGGTAACATCACTTGCCATTACAAAGCTCGATGGAACAGCAAAGGGTGGTGTTGTGATTGGTATTAGTGATACCTTCCGTGTTCCGGTGCGCTATATCGGTATCGGAGAGGGTATAGACCAACTCAAGATTTTTGACCGTCATGATTTTGTGAAGGCTCTGTTTGGAAAGTAATCCGATATGGAAAAAATCAACGTTATAACTCTCGGCTGTGCAAAAAATCGTGTCGATTCGGAGCATATAGCAGCTCAAGTCGCATCTGCCGGATATGAGATTGTCTTTGATAGCGATAGTACTGACGCTAAGATTGTCGTTATCAATACATGTGGCTTTATTGGCGACGCTAAGCAGGAAAGTATAGATACTATACTTGATGCAGTAGCCGCTAAAGAGGCAGGATATATTGACCAATTATTTGTTATAGGATGTCTCTCTGAGCGTTATGCCGATGAACTGAGAGAGGAGATTCCTGAGGTTGACCAATATTTCGGTGCACGAGACCTATCGGGTGTTGTAGAGGTTCTGGGAGGTAAGTACGATAAGCAATCTACAGAGCGCTACCTATCTACACCTAAGCATTATGCCTATTTGAAAATCTCTGAGGGCTGTAATTGGCGTTGTGGCTATTGTGCTATTCCGGGTATTCGAGGAAAGCATACCTCTGTGCCGATGGAACAGCTTATCGAGGAGGCTGAGAAGCTGGCGGCTCGTGGCGTTAAGGAGTTGATGGTTATTGCTCAGGATACAACATACTACGGGGTCGATTTGTATGGTAGAAGATGTCTCTCTCAGTTGCTTGAGGCGCTTTGCCGGGTGAAGGGTATAGAGTGGATACGTCTGCACTACGCCTATCCGACAGACTTTCCTCAGGATGTGATAGATACTATGGCTAAAGAGCCTAAGATTTGCAAATATCTTGATATCCCACTTCAGCATATATCAGACAATCAGCTCTCGCTTATGCACCGTCGCCATACGAAGGCCGAGGCTATCGATTTGCTATCACGCCTGCGTAGCGCCATGCCGACAATGGCAATCAGAACAACAATGCTTGTGGGTTATCCAAATGAGAGCGCTGAGGATTTTGCAGAACTTTGCGACTTTGTTCGTGAGCAACGCTTTGAGCGTCTTGGAGTATTTCCATACTCGGAAGAGGAGGGAACATTCTCTGCCGAGAAGCTAACCGATAATGTCCCTGAGAGGGTAAAAAACTATCGTGCAGAGGAGATTATGCGTATTCAGAACGCAATCTCGTTGGAGAATAACCGTAAGCGAATTGGAAATATTGAGAGAGTGATTATAGATAGCCGTCAGGGCGACTACTATGTGGCTCGTAGCCAATACGACTCTCCGGAGGTTGATGAGGAGATTTTGATTGAGGCTAATGGTAAGCGACTCTTTAGGGGCCATTTCTATACTGTCCGTATTGTCGATGCGGATGACTATGATTTATATGCAGAGATTGTAAAATAATAATATTATGGCAAAGTACACTCTAAAAGAGGTCAAGACAAATGCAGATGTAAAGATTTGGCTGCATGTTGACCGCCCGATTTATAAGGATTATAAAAATTGGGTGTGCCCGTTAGATAACGATATTTTGGCAGTTTTTGACCCTGCGAAGAATAAAAAGTTCCGCCATGGTGAGGCTATACGTTGGTATGTTGTGGACCAGGCAGGTAATGCTGTTGGTCGTATAGCAGCCTTTTATGATACCAATGCTTCTGATGACTATGAACAGCCGACAGGCGGTTGCGGATTCTTTGAGTCTATTGACAATCAGGAGGTTGCAAATATGATGTTCGATGCCTGCCGTGATTGGCTTAAGGCAAAAGGTATGGAGGCTATGGATGGCCCTGTAAACTTCGGCTCTCGTGATGCATGGTGGGGCCTGCTTGTTGATGGCTATGATTATGAGCCTCTCTATACCAACCCATATCATCCGCCATACTATAAGACTCTATTTGAGAACTACGGTTTTCAGAACTACTTTAACCAGAATACATACCTCTGGAAAGTGTATGAGGATGATTTGAGCGAGATAGCAAAGAGTAAGGCCGAGCGCGTGGCGGCAACTGAGGGCTATAGAATTGAGGATATTCGCCATACTGACCTTAAGGTTGCGGCAGAGAACCTTAGAACAATCTACAATAAGGCATGGGCGCTCTTTACAGGCGTAAACCCGATGACTGAGAAGGAGGCTCAAGAGCTTGTTGCTACCCTTAAGCCGATTATCGACCCTAATATGATTTTCTTTGCATATCATAACAATAAACCGATAAGTTTTTTTGTTATGGTGCCTGATTTGAACTGCATTATCGGTAGATTTAAAGGTAAGTTTGGCATATTCCAGAAACTGCGTCTGATGTGGGAGTTGAAGGTTAAGAAGTCTGCACACCGCATCTTCGGAATTATCTTCGCCGTTACTCCTGAGTATCAGGGTCGTGGTATTGAGAGCTATATGATGAATACTATTCTCAATACATATATCCGTAGCGACAGAAATCACTATAAGACTGTTGAACTTGCGTGGATTGGCGACTTTAACCCTGTGATGAACAAGATGATTAAGACCTATGTATGTGCAAATCAGCATAAGATGCACACCACATATCGCTATCTGTTTGATCGTACCAAAGAGTTTACTCGTTGCCCTCGTGTAGGTTTCAAGCGCCCAGCCAAAACAGAACCAAAAACCGAGTAATTTGGAGGTTTGGCGTTACGCTTACCTCGGTGGTAATTACATAGGGCCGAGTATGCTGCAGTTTTACTTTTTGCGAAATTAAAAATACCTTAAAACTAAAAAAATATGAAAGTTACACCTTTTACCCCTTATCACATCGCCGCAGGTGCCAAGATGGCTGAGTTTGCGGGATACAATATGCCTATTGAGTTCTCAGGCATTAAGGATGAGCACGCAACTGTTCGCAATGGCGCAGGCGTATTTGATGTCAGCCACATGGGAGAGATTTGGGTTAAGGGCGAAAATGCTCTTGCTCTGCTTCAGACAATCATGTCTAACGACTGCTCTAAACTCTATGATGGTAAGGTGCTCTATGCATGCATGCCAAATGGTCAGGGCGGTATTGTTGACGATGTGCTGGTATATCGCTTTAGCCAGACAAAGTATATGCTCTGTGTCAATGCAGCCAATGTAGAGAAAGATTGGCAGCATATTCTTAAGTATGGCGAGCAATTTGGTATGCGTGAGGGCATTGAGCTTGAGAATGCATCTGACCGTATCTGTCAGCTTGCTATTCAGGGCCCACTTGCAATGAAGATTGTACAAAAGATGTGTGCGGAGCCTGTTGAGGATATGGAGTACTATACCTTCCGTCAGATGACTGTTGCAGGTTGTGATGCAATTCTCTCTATTACCGGATATACCGGTGCAGGAGGTTGCGAGATTTATCTCTATAATGCCGATGCCGAGACTATGTGGAACGCAATGTGGGCTGCCGGTGAGGAGTATGGACTGAAGAATATCGGCCTTGGTGCTCGTGATACCCTCCGCCTTGAGAAGGGATTCTGCCTCTATGGCAATGATATATCTGATACAACCTCTCCTATTGAGGCAGGTTTGGGCTGGATTACAAAGTTCGTTGACGGCAAGGATTTTGTTGACCGTGAACTTCTTGCAAAGCAGAAGACTGAGGGCGTAAGCCGCAAGCTTGTAGGCTTTAAGATGATTGACCGTGGTATCCCTCGTCATGAGTACCCGCTTGCAGACCTTGAGGGTAACAATATAGGTGTGGTAACCTCTGGAACTATGTCTCCATCGCTCAATGTCGGCATTGGCCTTGGTTACGTTAAGACCGAATTTGCAAAGGTCGGTACTCTTATTGCTGTTGAGGTGAGAGGTAGATTGCTGAAGGCGGAGGTGGTTAAGCTCCCATTCTTATAGATTTTATTGTGATTTTGTCGTGAAAAGGCAGCATTTGCTGCCGCTAATAAAAAAGTCCCAGCAATGGCTGTACGTTTTGTACTATCCATCGCTGGGATTTTTTGTCGAGCGTTGCATTTCCACCACTCTGACAATAAAATGGGGTGGTGCATAGACACAAAAAAACCTGCCGTTAGGCAGGTTTTTTGTTTATGGTAAGTAAACTACATCTCGTAATTTACATCAATGCTGTCTACTCGTACCTGTGCTGTTAGGGACTCAATAACGAATGAATTACTTGCCTCTGTAGGTACTACAGTTACTTTGCTACCTGATACAGATGTTTGTGCACCTGTAATTGACTTGTTCAAAGATGATGCATAGCTTGCAGTATTACAGTTGAAAACAATTTCGTTAATCTTTGAACCATCAACAGATACTGTTACCTTTGACTTAGCATATAGTCTTACAGGGTTGGAATAGTCTGCAACGTTAGTGGTAGATTTAGCCTTATCATTTGTCATTGTAATACCATTCTGGCTCCAAACCTGCTGTGTAGAGGTGCGACTTACTCTGTTTGCAGTGTCGCTAAAAGATAGATTTGCGTTGACAATTGGCTTCTGGAATACAAAGCGACCATCGCACATAGAGAGCTTGATATAATACTTGCCAGCAGGAACATTAATGTTTGCACCGTCCTGTGTGGCAGGGTACTCAGTGTTAAGCTCTACGGTTACTCCGTTACCAAAGTTAGCATCATTCCATACTCCCTCAGAAACGAACTTAAGCTCAGTGTCTGTAGCAAACTCCGCTACGATAGTTGCCCACTTGTTGTCCTCTGTAAGGGTCATCTTATAGTTGTCGTCAGCTGGATCCCAACCATTGAAAGCACCTACGATTCTCCATGTCTTAGTATGGTAGATTGGCTCCTCGTACTTCTCGTATGGGAGTGCATCCTTGATATTCTTACCAGCCTCCATTACATATACCTTGTCCTTATTAACAGTGTCAAAATAGATGTCATAAGTACCAGCCTCAATAGGAATGATATTACCGCTACCACCTGAAGTATATACAGGAATAGGCATGTTAGAGTAGATCTTTACATCGTTTGTACCGTAGTTGTTATTATCATCCCAACCACCGGTCTCGCTAATAATACGAACTTTGAAGCCCTGACCCTCAGCAATCTCAACGTTCTTTGCAAATGCAAGGCCATCGCCGTATGTGTACATTGGAATATCTGGATTATTACCCCAACCTGTCATATCGCCAACAATACTCCATGGAGTAAGCTCATAGAAGTCCTTCAAGTCAGTGATAACCATCTGAACAATCTTCTTGCCACCTGAAGAGTTTGTATAAGCAGTATATCCCTTAACCTCGATTGGTTTACCATCAAGGCCGAGGCTGTTAATATGCTCAAGGTGCTCAGGCATTGGAGTAAGGATAGCACCAATATTATCAGTACCGTCAACAGCAATGTTGTAGTATGTAGAACTTCCACTTTTGACAATATTTAGCACACCCTTCATTGTTATGTATGTACGAACAGGAGCATCAACCCAAGAGTCAATCTTAGCAGCATCAAATACCTCAGGCTCAGGGTGAACAACCTCTACGCTCTTACCAAGGTCGGTAATAACTGCCAGTTTGTCAAACTGAAGCATTCTTACATTGCCTGAAGTTGGATAGAGAGAGGTTCTACCCGTAAGGCTGATTACAGAACCTACAGCAGGAAGACCATCTGCATATCCCTTTGGACGGAAACAGAAGATCCAGCCTGTCTCGTCTGCAAGAATCATACTCTCACTGTTAGTTGCAAGAACCCAACCCTTCGCAGTAGTACTAGCCTTCTGACCTGCAGCGATAACATTCTCAATGCAAGGACGGAGACTGTATGGATTCCAAACAAGTTCTACATCGATAGCTGTATTCTCCTCTTCGTTTACCTCACCGCCAAGTACACGACCTACGATCTTGTCGAGGTTGGCATCCTCAGTGCCGTAGTTGTTTACAGTTTGGTCAACAGTAAGCTTACTCTTCTTAACAACGTTGCCTTTGCACTCAGAGAGATAAGCTGCACCTGCAATACCACCAAGATCGCGGTAAGCTGTGATAACGGCATCCTCAACGCTGTTGTTGCTAACAACATAACCGTTACCGGTATTCTCGCCTACGTAACCTGCAATACCACCAACCTTATCGCCATTGTCATAAGCAGCCTCACGAGTAACAACCTCGTTAGGAACAACGTTAATAGTAAGGCCCTTAACAGAGCAGTTTGTGATATTTGAGTATGCGTAACCTACAACAGCACCTGCATAGTGGCTTGCATTGATAGTTGCATCCTCGATGTTGATATTTGAGATGCTTGTGCTAAGTACATTACCAAACAAACCGGCATACTCAGGAGTATTGACAACCATGTTGCGGATAATTGCGCCATTACCGTTGAAAGTACCCTTGAATGGGTATGTCGCATTTCCGATTGGAGTCCAAACAACGCCATTAAGACCGTTCAGGTCGATAACAGTACCCTCAGGGATTACAACCTCAGCACCCTCAAAGCTATTCTCACCGCTATTTACCTGAGCAGCAATCCAAGCAGCCTCAGCAGCCTCAGTGATATTATAAACACCGTTTGCATCAGCAGTAACAGCCTTAGTTGTGCCATCCCAATGCTTAACAAGGTAACCAGGCTCAACAAATCTATCCTCAATAATGATTGTCAGGTCAACAGGATTTGTAAGCAAAGCACCGAGAATGTTTGTACGCCAATTACGCTGGAATGGAGCATAGCTGTACTTAATGGTGTTAATCTTCTCACCACCCTCGTTGTAGATAGTCATAGAGACATCCTGAGTCATCTCGTCATTAACCAATACGTATGCAGTACCGAGGTATGTGTAGTTAACATCCTTAACCTCAAGAACCTGCTGTGGAATGGCATTTTGAGCAAAAGTAACCTCTGTCAACTGACCACCGCATTTGCCATCAAACATGTTGAAACTAGGGTATGTGCTTGCAACAATCTTAGACTGACCTACAACAAGACCAGCATCTGCTGCAGCCTTAGTATCCTCTATAGTTGCACCGAAGTTGAGCTGTGCAAGTGGACGAGTAAGCTTAAAGGTCTTGTTTACAGGAGCCTCAACCTTGAAGTTCTTCTCAACATGCCAGAAACAGTCGCGATTGTCGCTGTCGTTTGCATTCTGAACAGTAAAGTCGTTGATAGTAACACTCTTTGTGTTCCAATCTACAGTGTAGTACTTAGGAGTAGCAGCACCAAGAGCCTGCTCTGTAGTAGCACCATCCTTGTAGTAAGCAAAGAATGCTAAATCGTAACTCTTACCGGTAGCCAAACGAACTTCCAACTTACCCTCCTTGTTGTTGATAGGAAGTACACCATAAAACTCTGGAAGCGGCTCGTTAGAACCTGCAAGATAAATAGCCCATGCAACCTCATTGACCTTCTGGCCGTCAGAGATGCCACGAGACTCAAGAGAACCAAGATTTGCAGTAAAAGTAACAGCTACCTCATTGCCTACAGAGATAGATGATACCTGCTCCTTGGTACATGATGCAGCAAAAATAAGAGTTGCTGCACTGAGCAAGAAAAAGAATAACTTCTTCATAAGAAATTTTGATTAAATGTTAGTTAGTTATAATTAATTAATATTGTTTTTCGCTACTTTTGTTCTAAAATTATAGCTTTATCTCCTCTATATATACTCCATTCCCTATTTAACTTATCCTTAAGGATAATAGAGCAACATGACATAAAACCTGCCCTATATAGTACTCAGTGCAGTTTTATTGCCATCAATTGAAAATGATGCATATATATTAGAAGTATATCCGAAAGCAAATATAGTATTTTTTTTTGAAAATTGAAAGTAAATGATTATCTTTGACAAAGATATGAGAATGATTAGTAAAATATTTATAGCCATTTTAATCTGTTTATCTACTGTTCAATGTAGCGCATTGATGGAGGACGGCTCAATCTCTTCGTATGAGAAAGCAACCCTTGTGCGTGTCGGAGATAGTGCGCCAGACTTCACTGTAGATATGCTATCCGGTCAAACTCTTACTCTCTCTAAACTCCAAGGACAAAGAGTGTTATTGACCTTCTTTGAGACCAAAAGTCCCGATAGTCGTAAAGAACTCGCTTTACTTGAACTTGTCCAAAAACAATTATCAGAGTATAAGTGCACTCTTCTGTTAATTGCCAGTGGGGAGGAGAAACGTACTGTTGAGGATTTTATAGAGCAACGTGGCTACACTTTCGATGTGGGTATTGATACCGATAAGTCAATTTTTTCACTCTATGCCACTAAATATCTTCCACGAACCTTCGTTTTAGATGCCTTAGGTCGTATCGTAGCAATATCTTCCGATTATGATCAAGAGGAGTTGGAGGTGTTGATTGAGATTATAAGTATTTTATTGTGATTTTGTCGTGAAAAGGCAGCATTTGCTGCCGCTAATAAAAAAGTCCCAGCAATGGCTGTACGTTTTGTACTATCCATCGCTGGGATTTTTTACCGAGCGTTGCAACTACTACCTTTTGCCGACAAAATTGGGCGACACT
>JAFOBG010000029.1 GCA_017381935.1 Alistipes sp. | reverse complement strand
CTCGCTTGAAAGTGTAAAAGGCTCTATTTTTTGTTTCAATAACTTAGCCATAAGTTATCCCCAACACGCTACAGCATAGAAGAAAAACGAAGTTTTTCAGAAAGCTTTTTGCACGCCCTGCTTTTTCTCGAAAAAGCGGGCGGTACTCGGCAGTCAAGAAGCTGCAGTACTATGGGTGGTACTTGGGTGGGTGTTATGGCGCAAAAAAAGACCGAGGAATGCTCCTCGGCCCCACACACGCAATAATTACTGTTATGCCGGAGAATCCGGACAAAATGAACAATAATGGTTTTGATTAGAAACCGGTGCAAAGATATATATAATTTGTATATTATTGCAATAGATTTACGTTTTTATTGTGGAAAAAAGTTTATGAATGGTTATTTTTCTTTGTTGGATTAGCATTTTTCTGCGCTCAGCAGTCCGCAGGCGGCTTTTATATCTTCGCCTCTTGAGGCTCTGATAGTAGTCATTATGCCACGAGCGGTGAGGGCGTCTCGGAAGGCTATCATTTTTTCGTTGTTAGGGGAGAAGTATGGTGAGTCGGGTATTTTATGGAAGCGTATTAGGTTTATTCTGCATTTGATACCGTTTAGGAGTCGGCACAATTCTTTTATATGTTGGTTTGAGTCGTTCAGGCCGCTCATTACGATATATTCGAAAGATACACGTCGTTGGTGTGTAAAGTCGTATTTACGGAGTGTTTCTACTATTTGGGCTATTGGGTATGCCTGTTCTATGGGCATAATTTCGGCTCTTTGAGAGTGGAAGGGGTTGTGTAGGGATATTGCGAGGTGTACATTTGTTTGTTCGAGGAATCGGACTAACTCACGGCCCACTCCGGCTGTAGAGACGGTAATTCTTGTTGGCGACCATCCGTATCCCCACTCGGCGGTCATTATTTCGAGGGCTTTGAGCAGGTTTTCGATATTGTCAAAAGGTTCTCCCATACCCATATAGACTACATTTGTCAGGTTTTGTCTTTCGGGGAGTGATGCTATTTGGTTTAGTATTTCGCACACGGAGAGGGAGTGGTTTAGGCCGAGTCGTCCTGTTGCGCAGAACTTGCAACCCATGCGGCAGCCGGCCTGAGAGGAGACGCATAGTGTAGCACGCTCTTTATCAGGTATATATGCGGACTCTATGGCAGCGCCTTGGCTTGTTAGGAAGAGATATTTTTTTGTTCCATCGGCTGATATACTCTCTTTGACGGGGTCAGAGAGGCCGACGGTATATTGTTCAGCGAGTTTTTCTCTATTGGCTTTTGACAGGTCGCTCATGCTCTCTATATCTTTCACACCTTTTACATATAGCCATCTTGCAATCTGCTTTGCTGTGAAGCGTGGCATATTGAGTTGAGAGCAAATCTCTTGGAGCTCGCTGAGAGTGGAGCCGTATAATGGTTTTAGACCTCTGTTCATATCCTTTTTTGAGCGAAGTGTAACTGTAAATTCTCCACAAAAGTATAGAAAATTTGTTATTTTTTTGTCGGGATGTACTTTTTTTGAAAAATAATCCTTATATTTGTGGCAAAGTATGCCTGCGAAGAGTTTTCGTGGGTCATTAGATTGTGAAGACAATAATTAAAAACTTACTTATAAATGGAACTGAAGAAAAATCCTAAAGTAGATGTCAATAACAAGCGTACTGTACTGCTTGAGATTGGCTTGTGCCTTGCACTTCTCATTGTTATTGCAGTATTCCTTTACACTCCAAAGGAGGTAACTGTTGAGAAAATTGACATGAATTATGGCCCTGTAGAGGAGCAGATTACTGAGATTACTCGTCAGGAGGAGCAGAAGCCAGAGCCTCCAAAGAAGACAGAGATTACAGTTATTACCGACGTGCTCAACATTGTAACTAACGATGAGAAGATTGAGACCGGTTTTGACTTTGCTGAGTTTGACGAGAACGTTGAGATTATCCAGCAGGTTGCAGTAGAGGAGGAGAGCATTGAGGATGATCAGCCATTCGTAAAGGTAGAGGAGATGCCTTCATTCCAGGGTGGTGATATCTCTACATTCCGTAACTGGGTACAGAGCAAGGTTCGTTATCCACAGATTGCACAGGAGAACAACATCTCTGGTCGTGTATTCCTTATGTTTGTCGTTGAGCGTGATGGTACTTTGACTAACATTCAGGTACTTCAGGCTCCAGACTCTTCACTCTCAGACGAGGCTGTTCGCGTGCTTAAGACCTCTCCAAAGTGGAAGCCTGGTAAGCAGCGTAACCAGACTGTACGTGTGAAGTACACACTTCCAATCGACTTCCGTATCCAGAATTAATCTGTTCTAATCAGTTTTACTTCGGTACTCTTGATTTCAAAATCCTCACATACACACAGTATGCTGCGGTTTTGACATTTGCGAAGGCCTTGTAAAACAGATTATAACACATTAATTTGAGTAAACGAAAAAAATAGAGGGGTTACCGAATTTTTAAGGTAACTCCTTTTTTAAGAGCTGTTCAAATTTGTTTACGAGATTATTTTATAGCTGTTTTGGTTCTATTTTCATATTTGATTGACGCATTAGGGGTATTTGTGGAACGAAAATCAGATATGAAAAAGAGTCGTAAACAGTATAAAAGAGTGAGATAAATAAATTATAGACAGCTTCTAAGATATATGGAGAATAACAAGAAAAATACAAAATCTACAGAGGTAGAGGTTGCTACCGAGGAGCGAGCTGTGCTTGTGGCCGTTATCCGAGATACCCAGGAGCCACGTCAGGCCTTTGAGTTCCTTGACGAGCTTGAGTTCCTTGCCCATACAGCCTCTATAACCACTGTGCGTCGCTTTACTCAGCGCCTGCCTCAACCATCATCCAGAATATATGTAGGTCCGGGTAAGTTAGAGGAGATTGCTACTTATTGTGCTGATAATGAGATAAATGTGGTCATCTTCGATGACGAACTTTCGCCATCCCAAACCCGTAATATCGAGGCGGCTATGCCATGCCGTGTCATTGACCGTACTCGCCTTATTCTCGACATCTTCCGCCAGCGAGCTCAGACGGCATACGCTAAGACGCAGGTAGAGCTTGCGCAGTGTGAGTATATGCTCCCTCGCCTTGCCGGTCTTTGGACCCACCTTGAGCGTCAGCGAGGAGGTACAGGTACTCGTGGTGGTGCAGGTGAGCGTGAGATTGAGACCGACCGTCGTATTGTGCGCAACCGTATCTCGAAGCTCAAGGAGGATTTGAAGAAGATAGATAAGCAGATGGCCGTTCAGCGCTCTAACCGAGGCTCTATGGTGCGTGTGTCGCTTGTCGGCTATACCAATGTTGGTAAGTCAACACTGATGAACCTTATCTCCAAGAGTGAGGTCTTTGCAGAGAATAAGCTCTTTGCAACCCTCGATACTACGGTGCGTAAGGTGGTCTTTGATAACCTTCCGTTCCTGCTTTCGGATACCGTAGGTTTTATCCGCAAACTGCCTACAGAGCTTATAGAGTCCTTTAAATCGACTCTTGACGAGGTGCGTGAGGCCGACCTTCTGATACATGTTGTCGATGTGTCTCACCCTCAGTTTGAGGAGCAGATAGATGTTGTCAAGCAGACTCTGCAGGATATAGGCGCAGGCGATAAACCGGTCTATTTGGTCTTTAATAAGATAGATGCCTACACCTATATTAAAAAAGATGAGGACGACTTGACCCCTGCCACAAAGGAGAACCGTTCACTTGACGATTTGCGTGAGAGTTGGTTTGCTAAGCAAAATACGCCATGCATCTTCCTGTCAGCTGTCGAGAAGATAAATATAGATAAGTTCCGCAGAGACCTCTATGGCATGGTGCGAGAGATACATTGTGGTAGATATCCATTTAACAACTTCTTATACTAATGATTCACATCCTTGATACCCAAAATTCGTTGGTCTGCAGCTACCTTTCTGAGCTCCGCAATGTTGAGGTGCAGAACGATATGCTACGTTTCCGCCGTAATGTAGAGCGCATAGGCGAAATTATGGCCTATGAGATTTCAAAGACCTTGAACTATCAGCCTCAGGCTATCACTACACCTCTCGGAACGGCAATGGTCAACCTACCTACAGATAAGGTTGTCCTTGCAACTATCCTCCGTGCAGGCCTGCCTCTGCATCAGGGCTTTTTGCACTACTTCGATAGCGCAGAGAACGCCTTTATCTCTGCATACCGCAAGGGCCTTACCGAGGCCGATTTCACTATCGCCCTTGAGTATGTTGCCAGCCCATCCCTTGAGGGCAAAACCCTTATCATTGCCGACCCTATGCTCGCTACAGGTGCATCTATGGTCGCTGTCTATAAGGAACTTATCGCCCGCTGCGGAAAACCTGCCCATACCCATATCGCATCCGTTATCGGCTGCCCTGAGGGTGTGAAGATGGTTGCAGAGAATATAGATTTGGAAAATGATGCAACCCTCTGGATAGCTACTGTCGATGAGTATCTAAACGAGAATAAATATATCGTTCCAGGATTGGGTGATGCGGGGGATTTGTGTTTTGGGGCTAAATTGTAAATTTGTTGTGATTTTGTCGTGATTTTATTGTGATAGTACGGCATTTGCGTCCGCTAACCAAAAGATGGCAACAATGGCTGTACGTTTTGTACTATCCATCGTTGCCACTTTTCGCCGAGCGTTGCAACTACCGCACTCTGACAATAAAATATTTTATTGAGATTTTGTCGTGAAAAGGCAGCATTTGCTGCCGCTAATAAAAAAGTCCCAGCAATGGCTGTACGTTTTGTACTATCCATCGCTGGGATTTTTTACCGAGCGTTGCAACTACTACCTTTTGCCGACAAAATTGGGCGACACT
>JAFOBG010000028.1 GCA_017381935.1 Alistipes sp. | reverse complement strand
TAACACTAATGGTAGCGATATCTATGTTGCACAGAGTGGTACTTTCGATATCTACTTCGAGTATGCAGAGACAGCAAGTAAAATCTATCTTGTAACAGCAGGAGGCGACTATAAGAATGCGACTATCCAGAATGAGAATGGCCCTGGACCTGTAGACCCAACACCATCTGTTACATGGGCTGTAGCAGGTACATTCAATGATTGGGGTGATACTGTAATGGAGGCTACAGCAGAGAGCAATGTTTTTGTAGCTAAGGGTATTGTAATGGCGGCTAATGCAGAGTTTAAGGTTAAGGACTCAACAACTTGGGAGGTTAGCTACGGTGGCTCTGAGAAGGCATGCGTGCTTAATGCTGATCGTTGGTTGGCCGGTGTTGCTGGTGGTTTGAATATCGTTGTTGCACAGGCTGGAACTTATGATATTTACTTTGAGTATGGCTCAAATAAGATTTACCTTATCACAGCTGGTGGCGACTATACACAGGCAACAGAGCAGCGTGAGGGTCTTCCTGGAGCACCAGATGTTCCGTCAATCGACTTGGCTGTAGCTGGCTCTTTCAATGGTTGGACAGACTCTCCAATGAGCTATGAGGGTCAGAATATCTATGCCCTCAAGGGCCTTGCTTTGGATGCTTATGCAGAGCTTAAGATTAAGGCTGTAGGCAATTGGGATATTAACTATGGTGGCGGTATTGGCTACATGAACCCTAACCACTATATCGTTACTGCTGCATCAGGTTCAAATATCTCTATTACTGCTGCAGGAACTTACGATATCTACTTCGACTATACTAACCTCTACCTCTATGTTGTTACAGCAGGTGCAGACTATACAAGCGTGCCTCTTCAGGATACTGAGGGTAAGGAGCCAACAGTTGATGAGCCGGAGGGTACTTCAAATGTGCTCTACCTTAAGCCTAACTCAAATTGGTTAGAGGGTGGCGCTCGTTTCTCTGCTTACTTCTGGAATGCAGGTGGCACTAACGCTTGGGCAAGCATGAAGGATAGCGACGGAGATGGTATCTATGAGGTAAATATCCCTGTAGGCTATAATTTGGGAGACAATGTTATCTTCTGCCGTATGAACCCTGGCACTACAGCTAACACTTGGAATAACAAGTGGAACCAAACCGGCGACCTTGTAATTCCAACAGATGGCAAGAACCTCTATACCGTTAAGGCCGGAACCTGGGATGGTAGCGGCAATAGCGAGTGGAGCGTAAAGTAATATTGGAACGCATATAAAACATAAGGGAGACTGTTTAGTCTCCCTTTACTTTATATTGGATCAACGTCGCAGATTATCGTAACACCTTTATACTGAGCATTTTTGCGAAGCGTATCAATCTGTTCAGCTATAATTGTGCGAGCACGGGCAAGCGAGGCGCTATTCTCTATTTTAACTATAATCTCTACAATCAGCTGACCACGAATACGGTCAATTAGTGGAGTTACAGGGCCAAGTACACGACTACCAAATCGGGCACGCAACAGAGTGCCGAGAGTAGAGGCAGTATCTGCCAATATGCTATCTGAACAGTGGCGTAGAGTGATGCGTATCAGACGACTAAATGGGGGATAGTTAAATAGTTTACGCTCTGATAGTTGTGCTGCTGCAAAGTGTTGATATCCAGCCTCGCATAGAGCCGCAAATACGGGATGCGACGGGTCTGAGGTCTGAATTACAACTTCGCCTGCCGAACCTCGTCTGCCTGCACGACCTGCCACTTGCAACATCGTCTGCCATGCTCGCTCAACGGCTCTAAAATCGGGAGCGTTTGTGAGATTATCGGCATTAAGTATGCCTATAAGTGTAACGCCTTCAAAGTCAAGACCTTTGGCTACTATTTGTGTACCTACAAGGATGTCTGCTTTTCGCTCTGCAAAGGCAGATATTATGCGGTTGTATTCTTTGTCGCTACTTGCTGTGTCGCTATCAAGACGCACGACTTTAGCTTGTGGAAATAGATATGCAATCTCCTCTTCGACCTTCTCTGTGCCAAAACCCATTGGGTGGACCTCCGATTTCTTACAATCGGGACAGAAACGAGGATCGGCCATAGAGTATCCGCAGTAGTGGCAACGAAGTGTACCCGACTTTAGGTGGCGTGAAAGGGTAACGTTACAGTGCGGGCAACGAGCAGTCCATCCACATTGAGGACACTCTACATAAGGGGCATATCCTCGACGATTTTGGAAGAGAATAATCTGCTCTTTAGCTGCTAAGCGACCTGCTATGCGGTCAAGGAGCTCTTTGTTGAAATGGCTCTTGCGTTCACCCCTCTTTACGGCACGAAGTGTGTCGGAGATAATTATTCTCGGAGGTTGAGCACCTCCATATCGAGAGGTAAGGTTGATCCCTATATATTTGCCGGCCATGGCGTGGTTGAAGCTCTCTAAAGATGGAGTTGCACTGCCTAAAATACTCTTTGCACCATGTATTGAGGCGAGCATTATTGCAGCATCACGTCCATTGTAACGAGGATTTGGCTCTGTCTGCTTGTAGCTTGAGTCGTGCTCCTCATCAACTACCACAAGTCCTAAATGCTTGTATGGCAAAAAGAGAGCAGATCGTGCCCCGACAATGAAGTTGCCAGCATCTGATCTAAGCATATCCATATAGATTTGCGTGCGACGAGATGCTGTGAGTTTGGAGTGGTACTCGATAACCCTCTGACCAAACATCTGTTGCATGCGCTGTACAAGCTGTGTTGTGAGTGATATCTCAGGCACAAGCATTACAACATCCTCACCACGTAAAAGAGTTTGTGCGATAAGGTGCGTGTATATCTCTGTCTTTCCGGAGCTTGTAACACCATGTAATAGGGCTACATTTCGAAGGTTTAAACCCTCTTGGAGTCTGTTTAGTGCACAATTTTGCTCCTCTGAGAGCGTTGGTAACAGAGCTTGTTGAATAGGGTATAGATTAGGCTTGCAATCCCGCTTGAAAATCTCTAATATACCAGCTGTTTCAAGCGCTTTTATTGTTGTACTGTCGGCTTCTGTCTGACTACGAGTTATCTGGCCACCTGCACTCTGTAGTTGCTCAATGAGTGCAACTCTGCGAGGGGTTAGACGAATTGTCTTATCTGTAGCAATCTCTTCAATCCCCTTTTTTAACCTTAGGACACGCTCCTGAGGGAGCTTGTATGGTTGATATAGCTCCTCATTTGGGGCGTGCGGCTTTACAAGCGATGGTAGAGCCATACGCATTACCTCGCCTATAGTTGACATGTAGTAGTCTGCCATCCACTTCCAGAAGTTAATCTGCGCTTGGTTGAGCAACGGATAGTCGTATAGGCGGTATAGTACAGGTTTGACCTTACCCGATTTGGGAGCTTGTTCATGTAATTGTAGCACAATGCCTGTATAGACTGAGTTTTTACCAAACTGCACAGCAACGGCCTCTCCAACCTTTAGGTCGGGGATATGGCTCACTGCAAAGGTATAGCAGGGCTGGGCAAGTGGTAAAATAATATCTGCAAATGTGCTCATTGTTACACAAAGGTAAGAAAAATTTTGGAATAGCGAACTATCACAAATTTTACAGTTACTCTTTCTATATTTTCCATATTTTCGTTACCTTTGCATTAAGTTGCAGATATATGGGTTATATATGCACTATGACTTGATGTAAAGTCGAGATAAAGATGTAAAAAATATAGAAGCGTAAACCATTTAAAATGAACCGATTATGAAACAGATTTTGATTACCGTAATCCTTTGTGCAACAGCGCTTGTGGCTCTGCGTATAGCAGTTCCGAAGAGTGAAAAACAGTCATCAGTAATTGAGGCAATCCATGCTCGCCGCAGTATTAGACAATATCAGGACAAAACTGTTGAGCGTGAGAAGTTGGAGCAGATTGCTCTTGCCGGTATTGCAGCTCCAAATGCAATGAATCGTCAAGCGTGGGCAGTAAGAATTGTTGATAGCAAGGAGTGGATTGATGCTTGCACAGCGGCTTACCTCCCAACAATCGAGGGAACACCAATGGCAGCACATCTTTTGGGCGATGGTTTTAAGAATATGTTTAGAAATGCCCCTGCTGTCATCTTTGTAGCAGCACAACCGAGCGCTTATGCAGGCGTGGATTGTGGTATTATGGGCCAAAATATGATGCTTGCAGCCTATGAGTTGGGCCTTGGAACATGCTGTTTGGGCTCTCCTGTTGGCTTTATGAATTCAGAGGCAGGAGCACAGTTCCTCTCTTCACTTTCACTACCTGAGGGTTATTGCCTTCAGTTCGCTATTGCCGTTGGTTATGCAGATGAAACCCCAGAGGCTAAACCACGAGATGAAAGCAAGATAGCATTTGTCGAGTAATTGACTACGTCAATTTTGATAATTGAAATAGATAGCGTATCTTTGTGCCCGTATGTTAATGGTATTTGTAAGATACGCTATTATTTTTGTGGCTATTTTGGCCACTACTTTTGTTGTGCGCGCACATAATGTAGGTGATGCAATAAATCGTCGTATTGAGTTGCTCGGTGCAGATACCCTCTTTATAGTCGATCCGGTAGCCGTTACAGCGGTAAAGCATGAGACAGAACTCTCAAAGAGCGCCATTACAGCGACAGTGATAGATTTTAAGAGCATCGAGGAGCAGGGTATTGGTGGAGTGAAGGATATTGTAACCTCTGCGCCAAACTTCTTTATGCCCGACTATGGCTCACGCATGACCTCATCTATATATGTTCGAGGCCTTGGTACACGTATCGACCAGCCTGTAGTTGGTATGACTGTAGATAATGTGCCTATTGCTGATAAAAATCTCTATGATACTACCTTGCCCGATATAGAGCGTATAGAGGTGCTCAGAGGTGCACAATCGACACTCTATGGCAGAAATACAATGTGCGGAGTGGTCAATATCTATACCCTCTCACCTATGCGCTATCAAGGCCTAAAGGTTCGGGCGGATTACGGTTCAAGAAACAGCTATCGCCTTGGAGCCTCTTTGTATCATAAGTTCTCGGATGGTATGGGAGCCTCTTTGTCGGCACAGTTCTCTCATAATGACGGATATTTCAGAAATAGCTATGATAACTCTCTGCTTGAGAGACAGAATTGTGCCGATGTAAGAGCGAAGTTCTGCTATCGTAAAAACTTTCTGAGCGTTGATAATACTTTGGCCGTAACAGCCCTTGCTCAGGGTGGATATCCTTATGCCTACATGGGGGCGATAGATAGCAGTAAAGAGCAGTATAGTAATCTTATTGGGTCAATATGTTATAACGATCCCTCTTCATATCGTCGTCTCGGTATTACAGAGGGCCTTACGGCTCGCCATGATTGGGAGAAGATGACGTTGACCAGCATCACATCCTATCAATATTTAGACGATAAAATGGTCATGGACCAGGACTTTTTGCCGTTGAGTTACTTTACACTCACCCAGGCAAAACAACAACACGATATCTCAGAGGATGTAATCATCCGTTCTCGTACCTCAGGTAGTTATAAGTGGCTTGCAGGTGCGTTTCTCTTTTTTAAGCATCAGACTATGCAGGCTCCTGTAGAGTTCCTTAGGGATGGTATAGATAATCTGATTCTGAAAAATGTAAACCAATATAGTGGCTACCCGGGAGAGTATCGTTGGGGTAAGATTGATGGTACGATGGGGGATAATCTGCTTTTGGGTAGTGATTTTGTAACCTCTACCCTCGGCTGGGCATTGTATCATGAGTCCTCTTTGAAAGCGGGAAATTGGGACTTTACACTTGGTGTGCGTTTGGATTGCGAGCATATTGCTATGCGCTACCATAACTTTACAGATAGCTACTACACCGCTTTTCCGAGTGATACATCTAAGCCGGCACAGCAGGTGGCTCTTACTATTGACAGTAAAGACTGTCTAAAGAAGAGTTTTATGGAGCTGTTGCCTAAGTTTACAGCCACATATAGCATAAATAAAATCAATACTCTATATCTCTCCGCCTCTAAAGGTTATAAAGCAGGAGGTTTTAATACTCAGATGTTCTCAGAGGTGCTACAGCGCATGATTAAAGACTATATGGGCATCTATCAGCAACTTGATGTGATGGATATAATCACATACGAGCCTGAGAAGAGTTGGAATTTTGAGCTGGGAGGACACTTTTCGACTGCCGATTCTCGTTTTACATCAGATATTGCCCTTTTCTGGATAGAGTGCTTTGACCAACAACTAACAGTTTTCCCTGAGGGGCAGACTACAGGTCGAATGATGACCAATGCCGGAAGAACTCGTAGCTTTGGCGCCGAGTTGTCGTTTAATGCCGAACTACTTGAGGGACTATACCTCAATGGAGCCTATGGTTATACAAATGCTCGTTTTAGAGAGTTTAAGGATGGAGTGAATGACTATGCAGGGAATAAAATTCCTTATGCCCCACAAAATACCCTTTCGGCACGATTGAGTTACTGTCTGCCAGTTAAAGGGCGAATAGTTGAAGATATACTCTTTTCGTTATCCGGACGAGGTGCCGGTAGAATATATTGGACAGAGAGAAATGATGTTTATCAACCTCTCTATGCAACACTTGACTGCTCTGTTCGTTTTGATGGTGAAAAGTGGGCTGTAGATTTTTGGGGTAAAAATGTTACCAATACCGATTACAATCTATTCTATTTCGAGAGCATGAGCAACGTCTTTTTGCAGCGAGCACGAGGAGCTACAGTGGGTGTGAGATTTGTTTTGGATATATAAATAATTAAAATATTAACAAATTAAGGACTAATAATTTATGAAAAAACTAATTTTTATGGTAGTAACGCTTCTTATGGTTACTGCTTGTAACACAGAGAACATGAATAGTGGTTCATGGTCAAAGTCGATTGATGGCGACATGGTAACCACTAATACTGTCTCCGGAGTAGAATATGTTGATAATGCAACTATTGTTGTTGAAATGACAGATATCACAAAGCCGTATGTTAACATTGCTATTGAGGGTGTGAAGTTTGTGCCAATGATGCCGGATGTTAATTTTCTTGTCTCAAATATCGCTTTTAAGCTCTATCCATCTGATGATGTAAACGACCCGCTGTATGGCTCATGGACCTTCAATGAGGCTGCTGTAGTACCAACTGTAGGAGGAGTTTCTCGTGAGGAATATACAATGCTCAACTTCAAGGGCTCGATAAATGACTATGGTGTTGTCCTTGAGTTTGATGTAAACTTCGGAGGAGCTATCTATCATGCGGTATTTGGCCAAAATGATGCTTTGCAGAGTTGGGAGGCTACCTATAAGGCTACAGCAACCACAATTCTCAACCCTGGCGAGCAGTCAGTAACCTTTGATGATGAGTTTACTGTAAGTTTCTTACAGGAGAACCTCTCAAAGCAGGTTGTAACAGTAATCTTCAAGGATATTCGTTTTTCGCCTGCTATGCCAGAGGTAACATTTACAATGAACAATGTGCCTTTTGCCTATGATGAGGATGGAACAGAGCGTCTGTTTAATGTTGCAACAGTTGTCCCTCAGGTAAATGGAGCTGCTTATGAGCAGTTTACAATGACAGCTTTCAAGGGTTCTGTTTCAAATCAAATTTTGGTGCTTGACCTTGATATAACCTCAATGAATAGCCATATTACAATTACCGGTTCAACAAAATAAGTATTATGAAAGCAGAATATAAGCCATACGTAGATGCCCTTATTGAGTTGGCAATCAGCGAGGATTTGGGCGATGGAGACCACACCTCACTTTGTTGTATTCCATCTGAGGAGCGTGGTCGCATGAAACTTCTCTGTAAGCAGGAGGGTATTATTGCAGGTATCGAGATAGCACAGATGATTCTTAAGCGTCTTGACCCAGAGATGACTATGGAGCAGATTCTCAACGATGGAGACCGTGTAAAGGTTGGAGATATTGCCTTCTATGTAGAGGGTCGTCTTCAGTCTCTTCTTCAGGCAGAGCGTATCTTACTCAATATTATGCAGCGTATGAGTGGTGTGGCAACACAGACTGCTGTATATGCTGACCGCATAGCAGATCTTCATACCAAGGTGCTTGATACTCGTAAGACTACTCCTGGCATGCGAGTACTTGATAAGATGGCAGTAAAGATTGGCGGTGGAGAGAACCATCGTATAGGACTGTTTGATATGATTTTGCTTAAGGATAACCATATCGACTTTGCTGGCGGTGTTCGCAAAGCTGTTTTGGGAGCAAAGGAGTATCTGCAGGCGAAGGGTAAGAATATCCCTATTGAGTGCGAGGTCCGTACTCTTGAGGATATTGATGAGGTATTTGCAGCGGGAGGTGTTGACAGAATTATGTTTGACAACTTCTCAGTAGAGATGACTGCTCAGGCTGTAAAAAAGGTTGCAGGCCGTTGCCAGACTGAGTCAAGTGGAGGTATTACTCTTCAGACTCTGAGAGAGTATGCACTTACAGGTGTTGATTTTATATCAGTAGGCGCCTTGACTCACCAAATCAAGTCGCTTGATATGTCCCTTAAGGCTTGTGAATAGATTTCTTAGAACATATACATTTCTTACCCTGTGGCGTACAGTGCTACTCTTTGCAGTGCTGATGCTTTGCAGGGTAATCTTTGTGCTCTATAATGGCGATGCTTTTGGAGATATAGAGTGGAGTGAGGTGCCGAGACTTATCTATGGCGGTTTGAGATTTGATACAATCTCTTTCTGCTATGCCTTAGGGGTGTGGGTCATCTTCTCACTATTGCCGCTATATAAGATTAGAGAGCAACGTTGGTATTGCAACACTCTTTTCTGGTACTATATTGTAGCAGGAGGTATCTGTGTGGCGGTCAATTTAGCCGATGCTGTCTATTTCAGATATGCTCGTAAACGCTTTACTGCTGAGGAGATATTCTTTGCCAACAACTCCAACTCAGTTCAGCTGATGTTTAAATTCGCAGTTGAAAATTGGTATCTTGTTATGGCAGGAGTGGCACTTATTGCACTCCTTGCGTGGGGCTATCGCCGCAGAACACAGATTGAGGTGGTATTGAGCCGTTGGAGCTACTACACCTTCAATACTATCGTGTTGTTGCTTACTGTTGTGCTCTGTGTTGTAGGTATCAGAGGAGGACTTAATCGCATGTCTCGTCCACCTGCAATACCGTATTCACTAAAGTTTGCAAAGAGTGGGGATAAAGCAAATATAGTGCTCTCAAATCCATTCTGTATCTTGCGAACTATTGGAGATGATAAGATAAGCGTACCGAGATATTTTGACCGGGATTCCCTTCAGACAGTATATACTCCATACCATATACCACAGGCGGATAGAGACTTTAAGCCCTATAATGTGGTAATATTTGTAATGGAGAGTATGTCGGCAGAAAATTCATACCACCTCTGTCCGGAGCTCTTTGAGGGGGAAAGTGAGGCGGGATATACACCGTTTTTGGACTCTCTGATGACCGCCAGCCTTACCTTTAAGCGTATGTATGCTAATGGCAAACGCTCTATACAGGCTCTTCCGAGCATCTATGGCTCTATCCCGTCGCTTGTAACCCCATTTGTGTTGATGAGCCAATCTTTGGGCCAGAGTCGTGCTATGCCTACTTTGCTAAGGGAGAGAGGCTATCAGACTGCCTTCTTCTGTGGCTCGGAGCGTGGCTCAATGGGCTTTGATGCTTATGCTTTGGCGGCAGGCTTTGAGAGGTGTTTCTCAAAGGAGGATTATGAGGATAGCCATGGTTATAGAGATTTTGATGGCTATTGGGGTATCTTTGATGATAAATACCTCGGATACATGGGAGAGGAGATTTCACAGCTCAAGGAGCCGTTCCTTGCCTCTGTATTTACAACATCCTCACATCACCCATTTGTGCTGCCTGAGGATTGGAGGTCAAGACTGCCAAAGGGCAAGAATCTTTTCCAGCCTTGTGTGAGCTATCTGGATGGCGCATTGGAGCGCTTCTTTGAACAGAATAGAGATAAGGAGTGGTTTGATAGAACTATCTTTGTCTTTGTGGCCGACCATGTCTGCGGCATGCACTTTGCAGAACGCACATTGGTAACTCCGGGAGATTTTCATATTATCGGCTTTATCTATACCCCTGATGGACTATTAGAGAGCCAAGAGATAGAGGAGCCTGTAAGCCAAATAGATATTATGCCGACGCTTTTGGGCATTTTAGGGTATGACAAACCATACTTCGGCTATGGACGTGATGTACTTGCACAGGATGGCCGTATGCCGATTACTATAGTCTATGATAATGGAGTCTATAAGGGAATTACCAAAGATAGAGTCTATATCTTTAGAGAGGGTGCAGTAAGAGAGATTTATGATACAGCAGATATAGCGACTAAAGTAAATCTCATAGATACAGAAGCCGACCCTGCTATTGAGAATATGATAAAGGGCTATATTCAGCAATATTATGAACATGCAGAGCGAAAGAGTTATATCGTCCCCGATTCACTTTCGACCAATAACGCTGACAGATAGAGAGCTCTTTGAGCAGATTGTTCAGCCCAGCAGTTGCCGTAATTGTGATATGAGTCTTGCCAATATCTATTGCTGGCAGGATACATACCATAGTGCTATTGCAAAGTGGGGCGAATCTCTCCTTGTCCGTTTTATTGATGATAGAGGAGAGGTGGCCTATATGCAACCGATAGGAGAGTGCTCGAAAAGAGATGTGATTGCAGCCCTTATTGCGGATGCAAGGGCTTTAGGTGTGCCGTTGCGTCTATTTGGATTAAATCAAGAGTGGCGAGAGTATCTTGCAGGGGGCAGTGTCGGGCAATTTGCCTTTTCGCAATCAGAGAATAATTCGGACTATATATATCTGTCTTCGGACTTGGCACTGCTGCCTGGTCGGAAGTATCAACCTAAACGCAACTTTATCAATCGCTTTACGGGGCGTTATAACTATCGCTTTGAGCAGATAAATAGCCAAAATATTGCAGATTGTAAGGCGGTTAATAGCGAGTGGAGAGAGCAGAAACATATCTCACCTTTGGAGGCGGAGCAGTTGGCTGTAGGTAGGCTTTTTGATGCTTTTGAAACACTCCCTGTTGAGGGGTGGATTCTCTATGCAGATGGCAAAGCATGCGCTTTTTCGGTGGGTTCGCAAGTAAATCATGACACCTTTGCTATACATGTAGAGAAGACAAACAGTGAAGTAGAGGGCGCAGGAGCGATGATTAACTATCTTGTTGCCAATAGCTTGCAACATAGATATAAGTATATCAACCGAGAGGATGATTTGGGTATTGAGGGGCTTCGCAAAGCCAAACAGAGCTACTATCCTGTAGAGTTGTTGGCAAAACATTCGGCCCTTTTGCTTACTGATACAGAGTGTGAAATAAGAGATTTGTGGCATCGTGTTTTTGGGGATGATAGAGTGTTGATAGATGACTTTTTAGTTAGGCTTTATGATGCAACACTCTGTTTTACCAGCAAAAGAGATACGAAAGTAGTCTCTATGCTCCATGTAGTTCCACTGCAGAGCGAGGAGCGAAAAATAGCTTATATATATGCTGTGGCAACAGACGAAGAGTGGAGAGAAAAGGGTATAGCCTCACAACTGATTAATAGAGCTCTTAAGAGCATAGATGAGGATGAGTATCAATATACGGTGTTGATACCTTCGGATAGTAAAACAGCACGATTCTATACAAAGTTTGGCTTTGAGCATAGTGGCAAACTGTTTGATTTCTCTGAATTTGGGATAGATTATGACCTTGGGACAGGTGATAGTAATCAAAATTTTGCAATGATAAGAAGAAAATGCTAACTTTGCTATATGAAACTACTTACACGATATGTCTCTCAGCGTTGGCAGAATAGGGTGTCTGCAATGATACAGCTGCTCTCATTCTTTATCTCTGTGCTCTTTATCGCTGCTGCAATTATCGACTATGGCTTTGACCTGACAGCTGTAGAGATGGACTATATAGATAAAGTCTATCATTTTGTGCAATTCTTTTTTGTTACACTCTATACTCTGCGCTTAGTTATAAATTGGAACTCTATCTGGAGGCATAATTTTGTATCTACTATTGTTATAGGGCTGTTGCTTTATTTGTCGGCCCTGCCTGAGGTTGTCCCTGCTGCAAGCCTGCCGCAATGGTTAGCACGCTACTATGTTGTCTTTGGCGATAAGTTCTATCTGATTATAGTTGTAGGACTATTCTCGGTTATGGAGCTTTCTCGAGGGTTGGTAAGTATTATGCGGAGTCGAACAAACCCTGCACTCTTGCTCGCATCGGCCTTTTTGGTAATTATACTCTTTGGAACAATATTGCTCAAAGTCCCACGCTCTACTTTGGATGGGGTTACGCTACCAATGATTGATTGTCTGTTTGTCTCAACAAGTGCAGTATGTGTTACAGGGCTTTCGACGGTAGATATAGCCTCAACATTCTCAACAGAGGGTATGATTATCATTATGTTACTCATCCAGATAGGCGGTCTTGGTGTGATGACTATAACCAGCTTCTTTGCCCTCTTCTTTATGGGTAATACGGGGTTGTACGACCAATTTGCACTCCGAGATATGATTGGCTCGGATCACTTTTCGTCTCTACTCTCGACACTGCTCTATATCTTAGGCTTTACGTTGGGTATAGAGGCTATCGGAGCATTGATGATATGGTTATCAATACATGGCTCCTTAGGTATGGGGATAGATGAGGAGATACTCTTCTCTATTTTTCACTCTGTTTCAGCATTTTGTAATGCGGGCTTTTCGACCTTAAGTGGCAATTTGGGTAATGCAATGATAATTGAGGGGCATGGCGGTTTTTACCTTACAATATCGGCTCTTGTGGTATTGGGAGGTATCGGTTTCCCAATACTTGTTAACCTTAAAAATATAGTGTTTTACTATATTAAGTATGCCTATGCAAAGGTTGTAAGCAAAAAACATCCGGCACGCTATGTACATCTGACACGTCTTAATACCAAAATAGCGGTTACAACGACAATCGTTTTACTTGTGGTCGGTACTCTTGCTATGGCTCTTACAGAGTGGAATGGAGCCTTTGCAGGTATGAGTACGGGGGATAAGTTGGTGCATAGCATCTTTAATTCGGTCTCCCCAAGAACGGCAGGTTTTAATAGCGTGGATTTGACACACTTCTCGCTCTATGCGCTTGTGGTCTATATAGTTCTGATGTGGATTGGAGGAGCCTCGCAGTCAACGGCAGGCGGTGTGAAGGTTAATACGATAAGTGTGGCTGTAGCCTCTTTTATCTCTGTTGTAAGAGGGCAGAGCCGTGTAACGATGTTTAATCGTCAGATTACAGACTCCTCTGTACGTCGTGCCTATGCTACGATTTTTGGCTCAATAATGGTTATTATCTGTAGCTTTTTGCTACTTTTGGCACTTGAAGAGAACCTCGACCCATTTGCTCTCCTCTTTGAGACCATCTCGGCATTGGGGACAGTGGGCTCTTCGCTGGGCGTTACCTCTCAACTGGGTGAAGTGAGTAAAGTTTTGGTCTGTATAATGATGTTTATAGGACGAGTAGGTATTATAACGGTGGCCATGAGCCTGTTTGCGCACAATCAGACACCACGATATGAGTTGCCAAAAGAGGATGTGATTATAAATTAACATAGATAGTATGAAGTATTTGGTTATAGGATTGGGAAACTTCGGCAGAACCCTTGCCCAAACTTTGACAGATGGCGGTCATGAAGTTATAGGTGTGGATAGCAACAGCCTATGTGTAGAGCAGGTTAAGGAGCGTATAGCCTTTGCCTATATTATGGATGCTACAGATCCCTTTGCAATGCGAAGTCTGCCACTCTCTGATATAGATTGTGCCATTGTGGCGGTAGGTCAGAGTATGGAGCACTCCTTAAGGGCTGTGGCTGCTCTAAAGGAGATTGGAGTGGAGAGAATATATGCTCGAGCAATAGACTCTGTTCATAAGAGTATCTTGCAGACCATGAGCCTGTCGAAAATATTCATGCCTGAGAGCTATGCGGCACGTATTTTTGCCGATAAGTTTACAACAGATAGCTCAGAGATACTGCTTTAGAGCTAAAACGACTAACTATTAATGTCTCTGCTTAAAGAATATATTGTTGCTCTTAAGCGACTGATTATTCCGGAAATCTGTCCTCTATGTGGTAAAAGGTTGATTGCTGCGGAGAGATTTATATGTCTTAGTTGTTATTCAACAGCTCCATATACTAATCAGTGGAAGAGCCGTGATAATATGATGGAGCAACGCTTTTGGGGCATTGTGCCAATAGAGAGGGCTGCAGCCTTTTTGTGGTATATCGAGGATGGTGGATATAGAGATTTGATTCATCTGTTCAAATATCACAGTCAGTGGTTTGTAGCCCAATATATGGGTAGCTGGTTTGCAACAGAACTGAAAAGGTGCGACTTTCTGGATGGGGTAGATTTAATAGTGCCCATTCCGTTATACATTACAAGGAGACTTAGCAGAGAGTATAACCAATCGGAGTATATCGCAATCGGAATTTCTCGCTATGCTAAAATCCCATACTGCTTTAATGCTGTTCGAAGAGTAGTCAACAACCCCTCGCAGACGGTTCTTGAGAAGGAGTTTGACCGTTGGGGAAATGTGGAGGGTATCTTTAAAGTTGTGCGCCCCGAAAAGCTCAAATCACGTCATATTCTTCTTGTAGATGATGTATTTACAACCGGTGCAACCATTATATCATGCGCTCAGTCAATTATTAAGAGCTGTAATGGAGATGTGAAAATATCGGTAGCAACTCTTGCTGCATCACAATATATGTTTGGCGAGCAGTAGCAGATTTGCAAATAATTACTATCTTTGCACAAAGACTTGAAGTTATGGCTAAAGATTACAAAGCATCACAGAGAAATAGAGAATCGTATAACACCCTTGTCCCTGAGGCAGAGATGGGAGGCTTAGTTCCGCCACAGGCCGTAGAACTTGAGGAGGCAGTGCTTGGTGCATTGATGCTTGAGAGCGACTCGGTAACAATCGTACAGGAGTATCTTACTGAGGACTCTTTCTATACTGAGGAGCATAAGATAATCTATCATGCCATAAACGAGCTGGCAACAGTCGGTAAGCCGGTAGATATCTATACAGTCTCTGAGTATTTGAAGTCAAATCGACAGTTGACAAAGGTGGGAGGTGCTCTATACCTCTCTAAACTGACTCAGAAAATTGGAGCTGCTGCAAATGTAGAGTTTCATGCCCGTATTATTGCACAGAAACATGTTCAGCGTGAGCTTATCTCGTCTGCTATCGAAATTCAGCGTCGCTCTTATGATAGTGCAACCGATGTAACAGACCTTATCGGCTTTGCGGAGTCATCTATCCTCCGTGTTACAGAGGGCCATATAAAGCGTAGTGTGCAGGATTCGGCCTCTATCCTTGATAAGGCTATCAAGCAGATTGAAGAGGCAGGAAAGAATGACTCTCGTTATAGCGGAGTGTGTACCGGATTCTCAGCCTTAGATAATGTAACGCTCGGTTGGCAGCCATCAGACCTTATTATCGTTGCTGCACGACCTTCAATGGGTAAGACAGCATTCGTGCTCTCTATGGCAAGAAATATGGCTATAGACTACCAATCTCCTGTGGCATTCTTCTCTCTTGAGATGTCCTCAACTCAGCTTATGACACGACTCATTGTGGCCGAGACAGGTTTGGATAGTAAGATGATACGTAGTGGACGCCTTACTCCGGCAGATTGGAACCACCTTATGGTTGCCACAAAACCGTTAGGCCATGCAAAACTGTTTATTGATGATACTCCGGCCCTCTCAATTTTCGAGTTCCGTTCAAAGGCTCGCCGATTGCACGTGCACCATGGTATTAAGATAATTATTGTCGATTACTTGCAGCTTATGACAGCCGGCAATATGGGTGGAGGAGCAAACGGTAATCGAGAGCAGGAGGTTGCATTTATCTCTCGTACACTTAAGGCTATTGCCAAAGAGCTTAATGTGCCAATTATTGCCCTTTCACAGCTCTCCCGAAATACAGAGTCTCGTGGCGGAACAAAACGCCCTCAGCTCTCAGACCTTCGTGAGTCGGGAGCAATCGAGCAGGATGCTGACGTTGTAGCATTTATCCACCGTCCTGAGTATTACGGCTTTACAAATACTGAAGATGGACAATCTTCTGACGGTATAGCAGAGATTATCTTGGCAAAGCATCGTAACGGAGAGGTTACAGATGTGCGTATGCGATTTATTAAGAATCAGGCACGCTTTGCCGACCTTGAGATGGTTGTTCAGGCACCAAAGGGCGAGCAGTATGATAACTATGATTCGGCAGGCTCTCCAAGCCAAGCCTCGCCACTGCAGAATATGAATGGTGCAGATGAGTTTGCTATCCGTACAACACCGGTTGCTCAACCGAATGACGAGGTCCCATTCTAAAGATATTCAGAGACTATCTATACTACACCCAATATCTTAATGGGTGTACTGTCAGTACTTTATCTTTCGAGAGTTATAAATGAAAATGGATACTCGAAGCTCTCTCCTGCTGAGAAATCTTTGCGTGAGGTCTCACGCCACTCAGAGTAGTCAATAGCCGGGAATGAGGTATCACCAGAGTAGTGGTTGTGTACTATTGTAAGGTATAGTCTATCGGCTAATGGTAGGGCCTGAGCGTATATTTGAGCACCACCGATAATAAAAATATCCTCACTGCTGTCAAATAGAGCAATAGCCTGCTCAAGAGAGTTTACAACAGTGCAACCCTCAATTTTAAGTTCAGTATTACGAGAGATGACAACATTTGTGCGCTTAGGCAGTGGGCGACCTATGCTCTCGAAAGTTTTGCGACCCATAATTATAGGGTGGCCTGAAGTTATGGTACGGAAGTGGACCATATCCTCTTTAATGTTCCAGAGTAGGGCATTTTTGTCGCCTATAACTCCATTCTGTGCTATTGCTACTATAATGTTTATCATCGGTGTAACACTTGTTTAGAATGACATTGGGGCTTTAATTGCTGGGTATGGGTCGTAATCTTCAAGCGTAAAGTCCTCATACTTGAAGTCGAAGATAGACTTTACTTGGTCATTTATGCGCATCTTAGGCAATGCCCTTGGTGTGCGAGAGAGTTGCTCTGCGGCCTGGTCAAGGTGGTTGAGATAGAGGTGTGTATCTCCGAGAGTATGGATAAACTCTCCCGGCTCAAGACCGCAAACCTGAGCAATCATCATTGTCAGCAGGGCGTATGATGCAATATTGAATGGTACTCCGAGGAATGTGTCGCAACTGCGCTGATAGAGCATACAAGAGAGCTTGCCATTTGCCACATAGAATTGGAAAAGTACGTGGCATGGAGGCAGTGCCATATCCTCAATATCGGCTACGTTCCACGCTGAGACAATCATTCGGCGAGAGTCAGGGTTATTTTTGATAGTATCTATAACCTGCGCTATCTGGTCTATAGCCTGGCCATTGGCAGTACCCCAGCTACGCCACTGATAGCCATATACATGGTTCAGGTCGCCAAACTTGTAGCCCTCAATAGGGGAGTCAACCTCCTCCTGTGCCGCCTTGATGAAGGTCTGCATATCTACAGGGAGCACACCGTGTTTGCAACAGAGCTCATTGTAGTATCTGTATGCATCGTTATCCCAAATATGTACAGAGTTATCTACAAGGTACTTGATATTCGTATCACCCTTCAAGAACCATAACAGCTCATGAATGATACCCTTCAAAAAGACCTTTTTTGTGGTAAGGAGAGGAAATCCCTCGCTTAAATCAAAGCGCATCTGATGGCCAAATACGCTCTTTGTGCCTGTACCTGTGCGGTCTGACTTTGTTGCACCTTGTGTGATTATGCGGTTGAGAAGGTCGAGATATTGTATCATAATTTGTCTATTTTCAACTCTATATTACCATCGTTGTCTAACTCTATCCACGAACAGCCGTTATGCCAATTGCCGAGGAATAGTATGCTTGGCTCCTCTACACGATGAGCTATGTGTATATGGCCAAAGATGAAGTGGTCTATGGCCGTTTGGTTATAGTTTTTTGCAAACTCGATAAGTGGGTCGAGGTAGCTCAGAGAGCTCTGGTCGCAATGAGACTTTCTCGACTTGCCACTCCACCACTGTCCGAATTTAAGGAAGAGGTCGGGATGGATTAATACCCTTGCCAACACTCTGAGAGTCTTAGAACGGAAGATTGAGTTCATCAGACGCAACATCAACTGCCCCTTTATGTTGGTGTTATCTCCATGGGCTACATAGAGTGTGCGGTTGGCCAGAGTAAATATTTGCGGAGTGGTGTATATCTCTATACCGCACTCTACTTTCAAATAGTCAGCCACCCACATATCGTGGTTTCCGGTCAGCATCACAATACGGGTACCGTTATCGGCCATCTTTGCCAACTGACCAAGTGTGCGGACAAAGCCCTTTGGGACAACACGCTTATATTCAAACCAAAAGTCGAATATATCACCAACCAGAAACAGCGCCTCTGCAGAGGACTCTATACTCTTAAGCCACTCTACAAATCGCTGTTCTGTTGCCTTTTGGGTAGTATTATCGCCACCTCCGAGGTGTATGTCTGATGCAAAATATATCATTGTTTGCTCTCTGTGTTAGAGAATCTTCTTGAGCTCCTTCTCCAACGCATCGCTATAGACATTCTTCGCAACAATATGTCCGGTAGTGCGGTTGATAAGGTAGTTGGCAGGCAGTGAGCGAACATTATACACACCCATAATCGGAGAGGCTTGACCACGGAAGTCGCAGACAGAGACCCATGGGAGTTTCTGCTCCTGTACGGTCTGAATCCAAGTAGCCTTTGAGGTGTCAAAAGAGACCTGATATACAGCAAAACCTTTATCGCTATACTTCTCGTAAATCTGCTTTAAATCAGCATTAAGGGCGTTGCTGTTACCAAGCTCGGCAGCCCAGAAATCCACAAGAATTACAGAGGCGTCAATATCTGACAACTTTGTTGGGTTGCCATACATATCATCTGCAACAATATCCGGATAGTCGCACTCCTCAATAGTGTTGAGCAGTGATGCCTGCGCCTCCATACGAGCCACATCGTTACGCAGAGTGATTACAAATGGAGAGGTAGGATATCTCTTGCTTACTGCATCAGCTACGGTGCGGAAGTAGATAAGGTCGCTCTCTGAGTTTACAAGATACTGCTCGTCAGGCAATCTCTGATAGAGTGCATATACAGCCGCAATAGAGCTCTTGTTTTTGATTATAAACGAAATCTGGTCTCGCTTTATCTCTCGCTGCTTAGCTGTGTAAAGGCGTGCTATCTCTGGCTTTGCACTCTGACCAGCCTCAGCATAGGCTGCAATCTTGGTATTCAAATCCTGAACGCCTGCTATATATTGGCGATTGAACTCACGCAGTAGCTCGGTCTCCTCAGAGCCGCTTACAGTATAGTTTGCAAGTACAGAGCCCAATGCGCTTACACTCAATGACTGTCCGGCTGAGAGAAGCAATGGTATTCGCTCGTTGTTGTAGAGAATGTTGTAGATAGATGGCGTTTGTGGCACATCCTTGACAATGAAACGATATGAGCCATCGTTTGCCAACTCTACCGAATCAACTATTGCCTGACCGGAGGCTGTCATCTGCTCAAGATATACACTCTTTGCATTAAGACCCAGGAACTTACCTGAGATGCGGACATCCTTGCTATTACAGCTGCATAGTGCTAATGCAGCGATTAAAATTACTAAAAAGGTGTTCTTCATACTGATATTGTCAAAAACAGGGTAAAGATACTAATTTTTTGTCAAAACGAAATACTACCTGCTTGTATTGTGCGTATTTATGTGTCTATTGCTAATCTTTTGTCGATTTTTCTGCGGTTGGACAGTACGGGTCTTGCTCTTTTGCTGAATAGGCACTCTGTTTTTGCTCTTTTGGGTGTGTGCTGAAAGGCCCTGTTTGTAGTCGTTTCGGATATTATTTAGAGCCTGTTCGTTAATTGCAATGCCGTAATCGGACATCTTTTTTATATCTTTTATGATAATCTCATTGTTCGGATGCTCAAGGTTGTACTCGTAGCTCTTAATGCGCATATAACGGGCAATATTGTCAACCGTTGTGTCTATGCTTTTATCAGCCGGAGCACTCTTAAGACTCTTGAGAATGTTGGCAACATACTTACCATAGTGCTTATACTGTATATGACTCTGTGGATATGACAGACGACGTGGCTTTGGCTCCAAATCCTGACGAGTTGGCTGCGGATATGGACTATCTACATCTAACTGAAAATCAGCCATTATGAATAGATGGTCCCACAACTTATGCGTGAAGTCTGCCGTGTCTCTCAGTAACGGGTTTAAGTTGCCCATTACTGCAATTACAGCTTTGGCTTGACGAGTTCTTTCGGTGCGGTCCTCAATGAGGAGAAGTGAGTCAACCATCTTGTGAATATGGCGACCATACTCAGGCAGAAAGAGTCTGCGACGTGTGTAATTATAGTTATGTCTCATAAATGTTTTAGTTCATCCGATACTCTATTTGGTCGTGGATGATAGCACTTTTTGAATAATGTTTTTAAATCGTTAACAGCCCTCTGAACGAGCGACTGAACTTGTGAATTACCGAAGTAATGCCTTAAATTTGATGCAAAAATAGTAAAATTTTCAGATAATGACAAAACTTTTAGTACTTGAGCATTCAAAAAGCGTGCGAAATAATCTTCGAGAACGCCTCGAATTTGAGGGATACGCAACAATTGTAGCAGAGAATGTGTCATCTGCCCGACAAGAGGATATGACAGATGCCGACCTTATTATTATAGATGACCTTCAGACTCTCCCTCCAGTAGATACCCCTTTTATAGTCCTCTCCTCAACCTCAACCCTTGAGTCGGCTGTAGAGGCCTTCAGGCGAGGAGCACTTGACTATCTGACAAAACCGATAGATATGAATAGATTGCTCTCAACAATTAAAAGCAATGTCAGCCAAACAGAGACTCCACAAGACAAAACCCGACAAACTCGTAGAAATATCAAGACTAAAAAGAGTACCCCTCCCGCAACCGTAGAACCTATAATCGGCAATTCGGAACCGATAGTCCATCTGCGTAAGCTGATAGATAAAGTCGCACCCTCACCTGCACGAGTGCTCATTACAGGCGAAAATGGAACCGGCAAAGAACTCGTCGCACGCTGGCTACATGCCAAATCAGAACGTGCCGCAGCTCCATTTGTCGAAGTCAACTGCGCCGCTATTCCGTCAGAACTTATCGAAAGTGAACTGTTCGGCCATGAAAGAGGCGCTTTTACATCCGCTATAAAACAACGAAAAGGTAAGTTCGAACAAGCAGACGGCGGAACACTATTTATGGATGAAATAGGAGATATGTCCCTCTCAGCACAAGCAAAGGTGCTACGTGCCCTGCAAGAGAGAAAAATCTCTCGAGTAGGTAGCGATAGAGATATAGATGTCGATGTGAGAGTAATCGCAGCAACAAATAAAAACCTGAAAGACGAAATAGCTAAAGGTAACTTCCGTGAAGACCTATACCACCGCCTGAGCGTTATAGTAATCAGCGTGCCTCCCCTGAGAAACCGATATGGTGATGTGCCTATGCTGGTGAACTACTTTATCGGCGATATATGTAACCACTACTCAATGCCCCGTAAAGCTATCGAAGCCCCAGCCGTCGATGCCCTCTCTAAAATGCGCTGGAGCGGTAATATCCGCGAACTGCGTAATGCTATAGAACGACTTATTATCCTTAGCGGAGAAAGAATTACTCTGAACGATGTGAAACTATACTGCTGAGTACCACCGAGAACTGACAGCTTTTCGACTGCTCACGGTACTGCCCACAGAAATTAGTGTCAGGTGTTTTGGTAACACGTGGTAACATGCGGTAACATGTGGTAACATGTGGTAACACCCCTGTTACCATGTTACTTTGTTACCAAATCGGTTGAAATAGTGTAGTAACACAATGGTAACATGCGGTAACATGTGGTAACACCCCTGTTACCATGTTACTTTGTTACCAAATTGTTTAGTTACTACGGTGGGTAACACCCACAGTTCAGTCAGTTACTCACTAAATTAGTGCGTAAGAAAATAATTATATTTAGTGATATATAATTATATATTACTATAATTTAGTAGATCTATCTACGGCCACATGTAGCCTCGTAACTATATATCTGTAGTTATTAGCACTGATTTACAGATAGTTACTCTTCTACATATAGCAGTAGTTACAGTACAACGTAGTGCACTATAAACCCATAAAAAATATAATGGGTTATAGTCAGTAGTTAGTAACATGGTAACAAAGTAACATGGTAACGGGGGCGTTACCGGATGTTACCACGTGTTACCAGATGTTACTGAGCTGTTGCCGACACTGTACAGTTCTGTACTGTTCTCGGATTGAGGGACAACCATCGTAGATGGTACGAGAGAAAAGAGAGATTGCTTGT
>JAFOBG010000027.1 GCA_017381935.1 Alistipes sp. | reverse complement strand
TCACCGGAGTAGGCGGAGCAAGCTCCAACTGAATTTTACGGTCGAGTGCAGATAGTTCCGATTTCAACTGTTTCAGTTCATCTTCCTTCTTCCAGACTTTTCCGGCCAGTTCTTGCAGTTGCGGAATATCCTTTGCCAACGCTTTGTTTTTCTCTTTCCGTTGGGAGATTATACCCGATATCTTCTCCAACGCATTGAGGAAGTTGGTAGCAGCAGATTGGTACTATAGCTTCGCTCCAGCATCTTAGCCTGCTGTAAGGCTTCACTGTGCGTAGTTGCATACGAGGTACGCCCCAATGAACGCCTCACCTGCACAGCAGAGTCCTGCATGCTCTTTTTGATTAAACTGGGGACACCCGAAAAGAGGTGGGGGTTAAGCATAAAGTTTAGCTAATCTAAAGAAGAAAAACTTTAGATCAGATATTCCTCTGAGCATAGCTCTGAATTGTTTTATCTTAGCGTTGAAGCTCTCAGCAAAGGCATTTGTAGAGCGATTATTAAAGAAGTTTAGAACCTCCTCATAGTGCTCATAAATAGTAGCGGCAATTACATTAAAACTTTTGAATCCTGCGATGTCTACCTTATTATACCATCGAGCAAGTGATAGACGAGCAGCATCCTTCTTACTATTACTATTATATATCATCCTCAGGGAGTGAGATAAAGAGTACGCCTCTTTGATATCAGGATAAAGCATAAAGAGTATGCCAGCTCTTTTCTTCTGCGCGGGTGTCCACTTATCTGGAGACTTAAAGAGCAAGTGACGACTTCGTGCTAATAGTTGTTTGCGAGTATCTCCATTATCCATAATCTCAGGTTTATACTCTACGCCAGCAATTTTTGCCTCCTCACGAGCATCTGTATCGGCCTGTATGGCATCCCAACGATGAGCAATACGCATCTCTTGCAGTGCATCGCACGCTAATTTTTGCACATGAAAACGATCTATAGTACGCTTAGCATTACGAAAGCAACGACGTACTATAAGGTGCATACTATTCGAGAGGTCCATCGTTACCTCCTCGACAATGTTTCGTCTATCCTCGGGGATAAGTTGCAGTGTCTTAATGATATTCTCCGAGGCTACACCCTCTATTATGGCTACTAATGTCCCTCTACCCGCATTACGCTCTGGGTTGGTCACGATGGTGTATAGTTCGCCATTAGACATTGAGGTCTCATCAATACACAGGCGTTTACCAACATTCTCTGGAAAGATGAGCCACTCATCAGCGTGCGATAGTTCGCGCCATTGTCTATAGCCGCTTAAAACCTCTTTGTATTGTCGTTCGAAAGTATCTCCGTTTATATGGTGGAACCTATCAAGCGAATGGCAAGTCGTAGCCATCGTCTCCATACAATTCTTTTAAAAAAGCCGCAAACTCTTTGGAGTAGCGGGTGCCTTCAGACTTGTAATCAGAGTATGGAAAAACGATACACTTACCTGTGCGTTTATCTAACCATCTACGACGACGAACTATCAGATCAACAGCCTTATCGCGAATAGGAAAGTCACGCATAGTAACAGCATCAAGAAAACCCTTAGACTCGTAATGATCCGCGGAACTTATCGCTTCGGGGATCTTCTCGTCAAGATGTATGGCTATACGCTGAGAATCATTTTCAACCTTTACAACATTAAAGGCTGTAAGCATATCAGTTGGTAGCATCAAGCTTACCAAGGAGAGTAGTATATCTGTATTCATAATACAAAGATACTATTTTTT
>JAFOBG010000006.1 GCA_017381935.1 Alistipes sp. | reverse complement strand
TAAAGGCTCCCCAAGCCTTAGGATAATGTACTTGATAGTAGTATGACATCGAAAATTTATATAGGTCATTTTCGAGGATTGAGCTAATTACCATAGTCGTAATTTTATTGGTTTGAATAGTTTTAAGTCGTATTAGTCAATAACTTCGATGTAAAAACTGACAGGTCGAAAGCCATCATTGCATGAGAGCATTGCCGAGTATGGATTTTTCATCCAACCGTCAAAAAAGTTACCTCCACCTTGAGTAAGTTCCTTTATAAAAGGAAGTAGAGTTTCCCAAGCGCTGTCGCACATTTCTTCGGGTTTGGTGCATCTATCTACAATAAAACTCTGACCAAGTTGCATATTGCAGGTGTGCTCAATCGGGTTTTCAAACTCAGCCATCAAATCGTGATAGCGAGTAATGCGCATAACGGTAATTTTTACTCTTTTCATAACTTTTTTATTTCTCCTCCTCTAACAACTTGCGTTTGTGTGCAATATGCTCACCCTCACGCATGCCGTTATAGCCACCTAAAGAACCATCGGCTGCAATAACTCGATGGCAAGGTACTTGAGGCGCAAATGGGTTTCGCTTAAGGGCCTGACCTACAGCTTGTGCGCTACGACAGCCTATGCGTTGAGCTAACTTGCCATAGGAAATAGTTGTTCCTGCGGGGATGTTGAGCAACTCTAAATAGACTTTCTTCTGAAATGGAGTTATTTTGTTAGAGCAACGCACGATATCACTTAAATCAGCCTCTTTTTGCAGATGCCACATGTTGTGCCCGAGAAAGAGTTTTGTGCCGACTCTTTGAAAACCGAGCGATGAGTATAGCCTCTCAGCTTGAGGGTTGTCGTAATCTACAATAAGGCCTACTCGCCTAATTTCTTTACTAAACGCTTTGTGGCAGAGTGCTGTAATTAGTGCTCTACCTACACCTATACCACGAAATTCAGGCCATACGCCGATAGAGTCGAGGTAGTACTCTCCATCTTGAGTCTCGTCGTCAATATTTGGCACACTTCCAACCATCTCTCTTAGACAAGCAAATGTACCCTCTCGCAGTTGTCCGAGTTGTGCGCCGTCATACCCTACAATTGCACCTGCCGTAACCCCGTTAACTTCTGCTATAAGCGCATTCTGCCAGCTATATTGAGTCTGCTCTCTGCGAGCAATTTCCGTAAGAACAGAGAGATAATTTTGCCCACAATAGGCCTGTAGTGCACCCTGGTCGCCAATGGCCAAAGCAACAGCAAGGGCTACTGTTGCAGCATCATCTATCTTTGCCGGTCTGACTGTGATTCTTGTGGTATCCATACTACAAAGTTAACAAAATTCTCGTTATAGTGTTTAGCTATTCAATAGCTGATATACTCTTTTGATAACTTGTAATGCGGAAGTATCGTTTACGACTTACGATTATGTGAATTAGCCAAATGATGAAAAATCCCTCTGAAATGATATTATATATGGTCGAGTAGGGCCTGTTTAACTCGATAAAGAGGCTGGCTATCCATAACAGCATATCGATAGAGAAGAGTATATCCCAATATCTCTCTTTATCCTCAAACTCCATAATATTGTCAACATTTTGGTCAACTTTAACTACGGCTGATGTTTTGATAAAAGGGAAGAGGCTTTGAATGGTAATTTCATACACTCCTTGTGGTATCTCTATATGCACACATGCTCCTCTCATTATGCCTATAAATTGTCCTCCGATGAGTATCTTGTGTGGTAGTAACGGCATAAGTCGCCTCTTTTTTTGTGTGATTGTGAGTCGAGCCATGACTATAAATATGTTGATGTTTTGACGACGTTTACTCTTTGAAACAATTCATCACCTGAGAAGGGCGACCATCGGAGGTAAAGGCCCCTTGGTCGTAGGCGTTCCAGCCTAAGGAGTTGTATATCTTAGGCTTCCAATACCCATATACCTCAGGTTCCCAATAGAATACTCCGGCGCACTGTGTGATACTCTTTATCTGTGATATAAATGATGACAGAACTGATGCTGCAACACTCTCTGAAAGTTGGCTCTTTACGCCTACTTCTGAGACCATAACTTTTACTTTATATCTGCTTGCAAGTTGAGCTATATTGTTTACAGCCTGAGAGTTGTATTGCTCCGGAGTCATCTGTTGCTCTGCCTGTGGATAGTGAGATAGGGCAATCATGTCAAACTTTCCACCAGCACTCTTGAAAGCATCAAACCACCAAGTGTTATCCTGATAGGCATTGTTGAGATGTGGCATAGCTATAATATTGGGGAATACGCTCTTTGCTGCCTCATATCCGGCATTGTACATAGCTACAAAATACTCCCAATTCATCTTGCCGGAGTTTTGAGACCAAATCTCTCCGAGAGGCCAAAGCATGCCATTGCGAGTCTCGTTACCAATCTGCACCCATACGGGGGTAATGCCCTTGCTTTTTAGCGCAGATAAGACATCTGTAGTGTGATTCTTTACATATTGGACCATTTTGCTCAAATCTGTAGTGGCATCAGCCCAAGCAGTAGGGATTGTTTGGCGTGAAGGGTCTGCAAAAAAGTCGCTATAGTGGAAATCTATCATCAGCAACATCCCAGCTTTGTTCGCACGCTCGGCAAGGCGTAACACGTCCTCCTTGCTACTCCAACCCTCTTGAGGATTTACCCATACTCGTAGGCGAATAGCGTTTATGCCAACACTGCTAAGAGCGTTGAAGATGTCGGCTTTTGTGCCATTTTGCATACGAAATACTTTACCGTCTTTCTCCATCTCACTTACCCAACTTATATCTGCACCTTTGACAAATGTGGGGATAGTGGTTTGGGTTGTGCTCTCTGTATTAGTGTCGTATGAACTATTATCTTTGTTGCAAGATAAGAGTAATGCGGAGAGTAAAATATATAGGATGAACCTCATAATGTTTGTTATTTAGCTTTCTCTAACTCTCTGCGTCCGGCGTCAGTCATTAAACCTCGTGCTTCGAGAGCAATACAACGTTGTTTGTTTAGTTCTGTCCAATGGCTTCCTTTGCGACGAGGCGAGAGCCGTTGTGCTAAACGACCATCATCCAAACGCTTGAGTGTTGAGTCAATCCAACCAAAGCATAACGCCTCTTCGACAACCTCAATATATGGTATTACACCCCTCGGAGGCTCTTTGGAACGAGATGTTACTACCCAACACTCACTCTCTGTTGTATGATTGGCTGTAAACCACTCTCTTAGCTCATTGCGGAGCGCAAAGTGTAAAAGGTTTTTGACCTCCATGACTGCGATGATTTTGGAGTTTTGGAGTGTATGGCTGTACTATTGATTATTTTTTAGCCATTCCAGACGGCGTGCATCTGGCAGATGCTTAATCTTGAACTCCTCAAATCTGGCCTTGAAACCATTACCATCCGGACATGCTGCCATCATACCAACCATGACAGGGGTATTGTCTTGTAGCCAACAATTACGCATCATGGTATATTTCTTGTCGTCAAATGAGTAGAAAATCTCTACTGCATCGAGTCGTCGGACAGCCTTAATCCATACTGCATCAACAGGCTTATCTAACTCTATTACGCTCCAGTCGCTTGTCTTGTGGGTTACTACAGCGCTTAGGTTGTATTTGCCGTCAACAAACTCGATACCCGCCTTGATGTAGTTCTCCTTGTCGATACGAAGCATCAAACCTGCCTGGTCAAAGCGTACTTTATACTCTCCTGTAATCTTGACCTTTACCTCAAACTCGCCACCTCGGATTGTGTAGAGAAATGGTGCATCATCTACTGTAAAACCATAGTGCGAAATACGCCAATAGTCGCTCTGTGGGGTAACATCCATAGTAAGAGTGTTCCCCTCTATAGCCCAATTCTGAGGCTCGTTAAACCACTGCATTCGCTCAAGACTTTGAGCCGAAATAACCATTGTAGCACATGCAAGAATAGATGTAAGAATATAACGTTTCATATCGTTTAGTAAAGAAATTTACTCTCAAAGGTACAAAAAAATATGATATGCGATACAAAATGGCACAATGAAAATTGTGCTATCAATGGTAATTATGCTCTGCAATGGAAGAGAAAGGGCGTAGTAAAAAGATAATAGGCCGTTGTTACTCTTTATGAGATAGTCCGGTCTTACAGAATTTGACAGCGGACCATAATAACATTGGCCCTAACCCTGAGTAGAATGATACTGTGAATTGTAAGGGAATAGTCGGTATGTTTTTAAGTGTAGCACCTAAAGCGGTCATGAAAGCTATTAATAGCTACCCTTGTAGAGGGAATGTATGCCATAATCTGACCCTTTGAGGTAAGGCTGCTATTCGGACGCAATACTTCGATACTACTCTGCGGAATATCGAATAGAACATCACAATAACTGCAATAGTGATAGCTACTAACCACCACAATTCAGTGTGCGACAATTGGCAATATGCCATAATACCCTTTGTAGAGAGGATAACTCCAGCAATACCCCATATGAGAGCAGCTATTAAGTAGAGGTGCGCTCTTTTTGTGTGCATATTAGTATTTGGTAAAGTTGTATTTATCTCTTAAAGCTGCTTTTTCAGTAGGGCTTAAAGAGGAAAAGTACCCTTTCCAACCCGGACAAAAATTGATGTGCCAACGCCAAAAACGACCAACAAATGATTTTGGATTCTTATCATACTTTGTGCGCATTGGACAGTTTGTACATTTATAGTTCTCCATATCGTGAAATGTTAAAAGGTTTGTATCATCTTGTTTAGTAGTTTATAGAGTTGAAAAGCCTCATCTGTGTTAAGTTTTACACATTGAGCCATCTGGGTCGGGATATGCGATAACCTCTCTTGCAACGCCTCTCCCTGTTCAGTGATCGATACGATGACCATACGTTCATCCTCTTTAGAACGGACTCTTGATAGCCATCCGTTGCGCTCCATCTTTTTAAGCATGGGGGTAAGAGTGCCGGAGTCAAGGAAGAGTAGCTTGCCAATATCTCGTACAGTAATTTGCTTATGCTCCCATAGTACCATCATAGCTATATATTGGGTATATGTCATACCAAATGGCTCAAGTAAAGGAGTGTATCTACGGACAATCTCTTTGGCGCAGACATACATTGGGAAGCAAAGTTGGTTTTCGAGTTTTAGTTTTTCGTTCATAGCGGTCTGAATACCTATTATAGAGTCTCTATAACGTAAATAATTGTGGTAATAAAATTTACACGCTTAATAATTCTGGTTTTATACAATCGAATTGTACGCAATAAAGATAAATCTTTATTTTGTTATTTGCAATAGCCAATGGGCAATAGTTCAAAAAAAATAGTATCTTTGTACAGCAAAGCTTGTAAAAAGCTATGAGACGATTAGTACTTTTGCTTTTATCTTTGGTTGCTATGACAGCAGTGGCACAATCGAAATATCCTATTAATGAGGATTTTAAGAGTGCGTGTCGTATGACGCTCTCTCTTAGTCGTGTTGTTTTGGGGAGTGGCAATCTCTTTTTGGGTATTATGCCGAAGGGTATGCGCTCGGATGAGGTGTTGGCAATAGAAAAACACTATATTACCTCCTCTTTTGACTATGCTCAAATAGGGTTGTGGGTAATTACTCCACAAAGACGAAGTGAGGACCTATTGCCGGCTCAACTCTTTTTGCATGGAGGAGGTTTTGTCTTTAAAGGGGCTCCATATCACTACGACCTTGCAAAGGAGTACGCTTGTCGTACAGGCTCTGTTGTGGTAATGCTTGATTATCGTATGGCCTATAATAATGAGATAGGGGTGCCGTTGCAAGACTGTATGGATTGTTGGACTTGGATAGCTAATAATAGTACTAAACTTGGGATTGATATCTCTAAAATCGCTGTTGTGGGGGACTCTGCAGGTGGTTTTTTAGCTATAAAGACAGCGCTATGGACTGCAGAGACGGGTATTGTAACGCCTGAGCGTATGATGCTTATCTATCCTGTTGTGGACTGCTCGATGCGTACTGAAAGCATGGCGCAATATGCTGATACGCCTGTATGGAATAGTGTGCTGAATAGAGAGATGTGGGGCTATTATTTGCAGGGAACAGTAGAGAGTTCTCTGCTCGACCTTTCTATGGATATTTTACGTAGGTTACCTAAAACATATATCGAGACATCTCAGTTTGATTGCCTTAGAGATGAGGGTGAACAGTTTGCCCGACTATTGCAAGAGGCTGGGGTAGAGACTACATACTGTCAAACAGAGGGTACTATGCACGGCTTTGATATGGTTCAGCGTAGCCCGATTACCAAAAGACAGATTACAGAGCGCTGTAATTGGCTGAATAACAATAAATAGGAGTTAATAACTAAAACTAAAAAATATGCGAGTAGCAATTTATGGTGCCGGTTCTTTGGGTACAATTTTAGGCGCCTATATCAGTAAAGCAGGTGTAGATATAGAGTTAATTAATCGCAATAGAGCCCACGTTGAGGCTCTTCAGAGCGTAGGGGCACAAATTACGGGTACTGTACAGTTTGTGCAGAAGGTGGTGGCATATACTCCCGACCAGATGAGTGGGGAGTATGATATACTGTTTCTGATGACTAAGCAGCAACATAATGCTGAGGTGGTAGAGATGCTCAAAGATTATTTGGCGGCAGATGGTGTGCTTGTAACATTCCAAAATGGATTGCCGGAGATGCAGATTGCCGACATTATAGGCTCGGAGCGTGTTTTGGGCTGTACAGTTGCGTGGGGTGCTACACTCCAATCTCCTGGCGTGTGCGAGTTGACAAGTAGTACAGATGCCCTCTCATTCTCGCTTGGAGCAATCACTCCTAAGCACAATAAGTATTTTGATAAGGTGAAGGAGTTGTTAGAGTGTATGGGTAGTGTTGATGTTGAGGATAACTTTATCGGAACACGTTGGAGTAAGTTGCTTATAAATGCCTCATTTTCAGGTATGAGTGCAGTCCTTGGATGCACCTTTGGGGAGGCTGCAAAACCAAAGGCGTCTCGCCGTATTGTGCAGGCACTAATTAAAGAGTGTATTGATGTTTGCCAAGTAGGTGGCATACGCATAGAACCGGTACAGGGTAAAGATATTGTTAAGTTGCTGAACTATACAAATCCACTTAAACGAGCCGTTTCTTTCTTTATTATACCAATAGCGATACGCAAACATGCAAAACTAAAAGCGAGTATGCTGCAGGATATAGAGAAGGGTAAACTGACAGAGGTGGATGCCATAAATGGAGCAGTTTCAGCCTTTGGCCGCAAGGTCGGTTTTCCAACACCGATGAATGATAAAGTGGTAGAGATTATACACAATATCGAACAGGGGAAACTCTCTCCAAGTTTTGATAACTTAAAATATTTCGAATAACGCAAGTTGAGTAAAAAGTAAAGAGGGCCTTAATCAAGGTCCTCTTTGTTATAATGTATAAATCAAGATTGCTACATGTTGATTAACAAGTGGCTCTATACACATGTATAACCGCCATCAACAGCTATGTTCTGTCCATTGACATAGGTGCTATTAGGTGAGGCAAGAAATAGAGCACATGTGTCAAGCTCTCCGGACTGCCCATAGCGCTCAAGAGGGATACTGCGCTTAGCTATTGCTTGGAAATAGTCGCTATCCAGAGTGGCGGTTGTGAGATCTGTGTAGAAGTAGCCCGGACAGATACTGTTGACAGTAATGCCATATTTACCCCACTCGGCAGCTAAGGCTCTGGTGAGGTTTACAACGCCACCTTTGGCTGCATGGTATGGAGAACTGCCGACAATCATATTACCTACTAATCCATACATAGAAGCTATGTTGATAATTCGGCCATAGCCAGCTTTAATCATCTGCTTGCCAAACTCTCGTGCACAAACAAATGTGCCAAATAGGTCTATATCAAGTTCATGCTTAAACTGTTCGTCTGTAATCTCCTCTGCTGGAGCAACAGCACCTGTGCCTGCGTTGTTTACCAATATATCGACTCTTCCAAAGTGCTCCATAACTATATTGACAGCGCTTATAACTTGCTCTGTAACAGTGATATCACACGCAATAGGCAATACCTCTACACCAAACTCTTTGGAGATAGCCTCCGCATTCTGCTCTAAAAGAGATTTTCTGCGTGCAAGAAGTACTAAATTGGCTCCTTGATTTGCAAAAGCCTTAGCCATCTGAAGCCCTAAACCTGTAGATGCTCCGGTAACAACCGCTACTTGTCCTGTAAGATTAAAATATTGTTTCATATCTGTTAAATTTTATAATATTCACCAATTTTATATATTTTACTTATGTGTATAACGTAAATCACTACAACTGTAGTATGTGAAGCGTAATTTTTTTGTATTATCTTTACAGATAATTTTAGGGTTAAACAGTCGTTGAGTGTTATAATAATAAATTCCTGATAAGGGTAATGTGCGAATAGATGGAAAAAGAGATTTTATATCGTCATTTTGAGGGTCAGACCACAGAGGTTGAGAACCTTCGTATTATGGAGTGGGCTGAGCGTAGTTCAGAGAACTATATTCTATATCAGCAGGAGAGAAAACTGTGGCTTGCCATGTTGCTATATGGCAATAGCGGTACCTCGGCACCTAAAGTTCAAAGAAGGTATTGGTCATTACAGCGTTTTGTAGCTATAGCGGCGACTGTGGCTCTGCTTGTTATTGTTACGCTGTTGGGTTATGCAGGAGCAGAGGGCGTGTTTGTACGTCATCAGAGCATAGATGTACCTTCGGGACAACGTGTGGAGTTGACACTTGCAGATGGTACTCATATCTGGCTCAATTCTAAGAGTCATTTGGAGTATTCGACACTCTTCGGCCTTTTTACTCGCAATGTCAGATTGTCGGGCGAGGGTTACTTTGAGGTCTCTCATAATCGTCGTAAACCATTTGTGGTTCAGACTGAGGATTATGATGTAAGAGTGCTTGGAACAACTTTTAATGTCTATGCTTTTGATGGACTGAATAAGTTTGAGACTGCACTTATCGATGGCAGCGTGGAGGTTGTCTCAAGAACAAATAGTCTGGATAGACTCACCCTTGAGCCTAATCAGATGGCCGTATCTACGGTTGGTGGCACGCTTAGCCTTATGCCTTTGGAGGATATAGACCGCCTGCGTTGGATTGAGGGTATGATTTGCCTCAATAACGTAACCTTTGGAGAGTTGCTAGAGAGATTTAGCAACTGCTTTGATACTGAGATTCGTCTGAAAAACCCTAAACTCTATGATATTCGTTGTACAGGAAAATTCCGTCAGAGTGATGGTATAGAGTATTCTCTCAATATTTTGCAGAATATAGTTAATTTCGAGTATAGCCATGATACTCAGAACCAGATCATAGATATCTATTAAAAACCTAATAAAACGAAGTGAAACCTAAAAAACTTTTAATGCCTATGGTCAGATAACCTATTCCTACTCTTTACTTATGGTGTTGCAACAAGAATACCATAATTGAGACAGAGTAATCTGTCATACTTATTTACAAAATGTATCTTTTATATTCTTAATAGAGTTATGAATAAGAATTTAAAAATCGGCAATTCTTTTAAAATTATGGGTGGACATTTGGCCAAAGTGTTCTTGATGTGCATAATGGCAATCTCTATTAGTGGAGTTGCAGTAGCACAGACAGCCAAAGTTACTCTTAATAGAGAGTCTTCGCCAGTTTAGAGTGTTCTGAACGATATTGAAAAGCAAACAGATTATCTGTTCGTTTATAACGACAGTAATCTTGACTTTAATGTCTCTGTAAAGGCAACTAATGAACCTGTAAATCAGGTTTTAGACCGCATCTTCGCTCAAACGTCTATCTATTATAAGTTGGAGGGCAAGCATATTGTACTCAACAAGCGAAGTGCAACCGTTCAAAAGGCTGGAACAGTAACTACTGTTTCGGGTCGTGTTACCGATATAACCGGTATGCCCGTATTAGGAGCTACAGTAGTTGTTTTAAACTCTACAGTTGGTACTATTACAGATGCTTCGGGTTATTATACTCTTCAGGCACCATCTAATGGTCAACTTGAGGTTTCGTTTATTGGTTATGCAACTCAGGTGTTGGCAATCAATAATCGTACTCAGATTGATGTATTGCTTAGGGATGATGCCCAGCAGATGGAGGATGTTGTAGTAATCGGTTATGGAACAGAGAAGAAGGTAAACCTTACCGGCTCTGTATCATCTGTATCAACAGCGGAGTTTACAAGCCGTCCTATTACTCAGGTATCAACAGCATTGCAGGGTATTGCTCCAGGTGTAACCGTTACTACAGCCGGTGGTGCTCCGGGTGCTGATACGGGTAATATTCAGATTCGTGGTATCGGTTCGTTTGGTGGTTCAGACTGTTCTCCACTCATCCTTATTGATGGTGTTGAGGGCGATATGAACTCTGTAGATGCCTCACAGATTGATCAGATTACAGTTCTTAAGGATGCAGCATCTGCCTCTATTTATGGTTCACGTGCGGCAAATGGTGTAATCCTTATTACCACAAAGCGTGCAGATAAAAATAAGTTTACTGTAACCTATCGTGGTTATGTAGGTTGGCAGGAGCCTGTAGTCTATCCGGATGTAGTTGGACCGGAGGACTTTATGCGTCTTCAGAGTATTGCTGAGGCAAATGATGGTCTTACTCAGTTAACATACTCTCCTGAGTATATTGCTTCTTATCGCAAGAATAACTTCCTTGACCCTGACGCATTCCCAATTATCGATTGGCAGAAACGATTGATGACAGGTAACGGTTTTACTCATAGTCATATCGCAACAATGAGTGCCGGTTCAGATCGTATTCGCAATATTTCATCATTTGGATACCTTGACCAGAATGGTATTATCAAGGATGCATCATTCCGTCGTTTCAATTTGCGTAACAACCTCGATGTTCAGCTTCATAAGCGTTTGAAGTTGAGTTTTGATATCTCTGGTACATACTCTAACCGTCAGATTAACCCATATCAGGGTGGTGTATTCTCATTCATGAATGCAAAAGACCCTATAATGCTTGCACAGTGGTCTGATGGTAGCTACGCTCCATTTACCGGAGGTACAACAAACCCACTACCTATGATTGAGACCGGTGTAGGTGGAAACCGCCACTATCAGAAACTCAACCTCAAGACCTCTATTGTCCTTGAGTACAAGCCTGCAAAGTGGCTCACTCTCGAGGCTAAGGTTGCTCCACAGCTCACTGCAGCTAAGAACCACCTATTCAAAGATATGGTTGAGTATCACTCAGACCCTTATGGCTCAATCTCTCCAATCTCAAATGTTGAGTTTAACTCACTTGAGGAGAGCATTACCACTACATATAATGGTTACTATCACGGTATGCTTACAGCAGCACATAGCTTTGGTAAGCACAATATTAAGTTCCTTGCCGGTATCTCTTATGAGAATTATGAGTATGCATCTTTGAGCGCATATCGTCAGGACTTCTCTTATCCACAGTACGACGTTATTGACGCAGGTGGTAAGAATGAGTTTAAGGACAATGGCGGTAGCCGTTCTCAGATTGCCCTTGCATCACTCTTTGGCCGACTTAACTACAACTATGATAACCGCTATCTGTTGGAGGGTAACCTTCGTTATGATGGCTCTTCACGTTTCTCAAAGCGCAATCGTTGGGGCCTGTTCCCATCATTCTCTGCAGCTTGGCGATTGAGTGAGGAGGCATTTATGGATAGAACACGTGATGTGATTACTGAAGCTAAGATTCGTGCATCTTATGGTACACTTGGTAATCAGAATATCGGTAGCAACTATCCTACAGCGCAGATGCTTACAATCTCTTCTATTGCAGCCGCAGGTAAGATTTATCCAATCGTTGCTCAGCAGTCTCTTGCAAATGAGAATATTACTTGGGAGACTACCTATATGGCAGACGTTGGTATTGACCTTACTTTGTGGGAGAAGTTTACAATTACTGCCGATTACTACTACAAGAAGACTGACGGTATCCTTATGCAGCTTGATATCCCATCTACAATTGGTCTTAATGCACCTTACCAGAATGCAGGTGTTGTTACCAATAATGGTTGGGAGCTTGCTTTAGGCTATAACAATAATTGGGGCGACTGGTCATTTGGTGTACAGGCAAACCTCTCAGATGTAATCAATGAGATTGTAGATATGAAGGGTACTTATGGTACAAGCGGTGTTATCCGTAATCAAGAGGGCTCTTCAATCAACTCACTCTACCTGCTTAAGTCTCTTGGTATTATACAGACTCAGGAGCAAGCTGATTGGGTAAATGCAAACTGTCCACAGTTCGGTCAGATTTCAAAGCCTGGAGACCTTATTTATGAGGACTTCAACCAGGATAACAAGATTGACGATACCGATAAGCAGATTGTCGGCTCACTCATTCCACGTTATACTTATGGTCTTACTCTTAACGTAGGATGGAAGGGTATTAATCTTAGCGCACAGTTCCAGGGCGTAGGTATGGCAGATGCTTATATCAGCGGTGCATATACTCAGCCATGTGTTAGTGGAGGTACTTTCCAGAAGAGCCATCTTGACAACTGGACTCCAGAGAATACTGATGCTAAGTATCCACGTCTTTCATATCAGTCAGACCTTAATAAGAAGGTCTCTACATTCTGGATGGCAAGCGGTGCTTATTGCCGTCTGAAGAACCTCCAGCTCAGCTATACTTTCCCTAAGAAGCTTGTCAAGGCTATGAAGATTAAGGGCCTTATGGTATATGCGAATGCGACAAACCTCTTCACTATCAGCAACTACTATGATGGTTATGATCCTGAGACAGCTTACCAGAGTGGTTCACAGGGTGCAACAACAGGTAGCATTGGTAACAACTACCCTCTTTGTAGTACATATACATTTGGTGCAGAGATTAAATTCTAAAAGATATTGTGATTATGAAAAAGAATATTATAACAATCCTTTTGTCGTTGGTTCTGCTTATCAGCTGTACTCTTGACCGTGAGCCACTTACAGGTCCTTCAACAGGAACATTTCCTGCAAGTGCTGAGGAGGCAGAGGCTGGTCTGCTTGCAGCATATAAGAGCCTTGCTAACGATATTCACCAGTACAATCCGGCTGACCGTTGGTTTGATGCGTTGACAGATATCTCTGCAATGCGTACAACACTCTCTAAGTGGCCTGATTTCAGACTCTCTATTGTTACTTCAAACCTCTCTCACATTGAGAATACCTACGCTCGTATCTATAAGGGCTTGGGTCGTATTCACCTTGTGCTTGACAACCTTGACAACCTTCGAGGTGTGGTTACTGATGAGCAGTACTACCAGTTCAAGGCTGAGCTTCTCTGCCTTCGTGCATATCAGTATGATAAGGCTTGTAAGTTTTATGGCGCAGTGCCTTGGGTTGACCACTGTCTGACACTTGACGACTACGCTTATGCTCGTACTCCAAAGGAGGAGGTTATCGCAAATATCCTTCGAGACCTTGACGATGAGCTTCTCAATCACCTGCCAATTGCTTGGGATAGAGCGACTTGGGGCACTTGCCGTATTGGCCGTGTAGCAGCTTATGCACTCAAGGCCCGTATCTGCTTGGAGTGGGGTTTCTATGCTGATGCTGCTAAGTATTCAAAGATTGCTCTTGACCTTGCTGCCGGAGTTTATGACTTAACTCCACTTGATTGCACCTACTATGCAACTCATGCTGACGGTGAGCCTGATCCAACACCTCTCTTTGGTTTTGATGCAGAGAAGAACTCTATGGAGTGGATTTGGGCTATTCAGTTTGATCGTCTTGCTGCTAGTAACGTACACCATGGTGTATATACATTCGCTTCACGTGTTCACAATGGCGCAGCGGGAGCTGGTCCTTCACAGGCTTTGATTGATACTTTCCAGTGTACTGACGGAAAGTCTATTGTAGAGTCAGGCCTCTATGATTGGAAGAACCCTTGGAATAACCGTGATCCACGCCTTGACCTTTACTGTCTGCGTTCAGGTAGCCGTTCACTTGGCGTTCAGTTCTCTATTGACCCTGCCGACAAAACTGTATTCGATTATAATATCGAGAAGGCAGTACCTAATGGTGATGTAACAGGTAACAAGAGCGAGTATGGCCCTAACGGGACTAAGGGTCCTGGAGGTTATTTGTGGCGTAAGCACCTTGATCCTGTATATTATGCAAGTATTCCTGGTAAGGACTATGAGGATGAACTTGATGTGCCTATTATGCGTCTTGCAGAGCTTCTTCTTATTGATGCAGAGGCAAATATCGAGATGGAGGGTGGCGACCTTGGTCGTGCAAAGGCAAATATTGACCGAGTTCGTGCTCGTGTAAATATGCCTCCTGTAACTGCTACAGATCAGGCTGGTCTTCGCTCGGCACTCCGCTATGAGCGTAAGGTTGAGCTTTGCTGTGAGGGCTTCCGTTGGTTTGACCTTCGTCGTTGGAAGGGTGCAGATGGTAAGATATTGGCTGTTAAGGCCCTTAATGGCGACCAATATGCTCCTGGCTTTGGCCGTACAACGAGCAATGCTAAGCCTATTATTGATGAGGATTGGATTGTAACTTACGATCCAGGTCAGACATTTGATGGCGCTAAGTGCAATGCTCGTGTTCACACTACATTTAAGTTTGTAGAGGGTAAGGATGAACTCTGGCCATTCCCATATAGCGAGATGATTACCAATCCTCTGATTGGCGAGGGTAACAATAACCCTGGCTACTAAACCTCTAAAAAATAGAAAGATATGAAAAAAATATTTAAATATTTGTGCTACTGCCTACCTGTAATGGCTTTGGCGGTGGGTTGTACCCAGGATGACGGCATCTCTGAGTTTCAGCCAGATACAAATAAGACCGGCAATGTAACCATTTTGGCCTCTATCGAGAATGCTGATAGCCGTGCATCGGTTGTGGCAACTGGTGAGACACGTTGGCAGCCAAATGATGCTATTAAGGTCGTTTGTAATGACGGCTCTACAGCAGTATTCAATATCGATGGTACAGGCGAGACTCGTCGAGCATTGTTTACCGGCACTTTGGAGGGTAAGTCTGTTGGTCAGTATGCTCTCTATCCTACATCTGTAGAGATGTCAGGAGATAATATCTCAGTAGAACTCCCATCAGAGATTACACCATCACCTACAGGCTCTTGTGCCTTTATGGCAGGTGTTATTAACGAGAAGAATGAGGTTGAGTTTAAGCAACTTACAGCATATGTAACGGTGCAGATTAACAAGCTTGCTCCAGAGACTGCCTCTATCGTCTTTACATCTGATAAGAACCTCTCTGGTCTTCACTCTGTTGCCCTCCCAGATGGTATGGTAACAGGTGCTGCTGCAAGCAATGGCGATAAGACGGTTACCGTAACCTTCACCGAGGCTGCTCCAACAATGGTAAATGTATTCTTTGCACTCCCTATTGGCGACCATGCACACCTTACTGCTACTGCATACAACGCAGAAGGCAAGAAACTTAACGAGGTTGTCCTCGGAACACTTATCGCAGCTTCACGCGGTCTGCTTCTCGACTATCAGATTGAGTTGCCGGCTGCTATACCATCTAAGCCAGCTCCAATCGAGGGCACTGTAAATGTTGCAGGGATCTACTGGGCATTGGGTAACCTTCAGTATGACAAGGATTGTGTAGCTACAGCAGGCTTCAACGCAGGTTGGAGAATTGCTCCAAATCAGGCGCACTATATCCGTTGTGAGGAGAAGGCTGAGGGCGATATTACAGGTCTATCAAACTTCGACAAGTATGACCACTTCAATTTTGGTGGTGTGGCTGCTCCATTTAGCGCTGTGGCTACTGATGCGGTTGATAATGTAGCACCTGGTTTCAACTTCGGCGGTAAACTCTATACAGATCAGGCTTGTAAGAATGAGACAACCGACTTTGCTGCTGCTAAGTATGGTGATATCGCTTACTGGGCATCTAACGGTCAGTATCGCACTCCAAGCGATGAGGACTTCAAGACTCTCTATGAGAAGGCATCTGTTCAGGCTGCAACATACTCTCTTAATGGCACTGTAATCAAGGGCGTTTATTTCACTGACCCTGCTTGGGATGAGGAGCCTACAATCAATATTGAGGAGAAAGCCCTTACAGACGAGGATCTTAAGAATGGTCTGTTCCTGCCACTTGCTGGTCGTGGTTATAACAAGGAGAGCACACAGTACAACATCTACAAGCTCGGCGCACAGTGCTGGCATCGTACAACAGTTGTAGATGCAAACTCTGCTGCTGGTGCTTGTGTAGGCGTGCTGTTTGCACCTCACTATCTGCTCTCTGACCCTACAAAGGCAAGCTATTACTACAATGCTGCTTATGGTTCTACAGGTCGTTATTCAATCCGTCCAATCTATCTTGGTAAGGGTACAGGTGTAGTCCCTACACCTCCAACACCTGGTCCAGACCCAGAGCCAGAGCCAGGTGTAGACCCAGACCCAGTACCTACAACCGGTACCGTAACTGTTGCTGGCGTAGAGTGGGCTATTGGTAACCTACAGTTTGTAAATGGTGGCACTGGAGCCGAGGGGTTTGCTGCTGGTTGGAGCATTAGCGCAGGTCAGCACTTCCACCACTACCTTGGTCAGACAGGTAACATTGACATTACAGACCTTACAGCGATGGCACACTTCAACTTTGGTGGTATTGAGAACCCTTGCATCAACGAGGCTGCAAAGTGCGCATCTATTGCAGGAAGTAAGGATATCAGCAGTAAGATGTACACTGATCAGACTTGTGTTAACGAGACTACAGACTTCTCTACAGCTAAGTTTGGCGATATTGCTTATTGGGCTTCAAATGGTAAGTATCGTATGCCTACTGGTGAGGAGATGCAGAAACTTTATACTGATGCTTGCCGCACAAAGGCGAGCTACACTACTGCCGAGGGTGTTGAGGTTCTTGGAACATACTACTACGACCCTGCTGCAGGCGAGACTCCAGGGGCTATTGAGGCAGATACTCCACGCGTGCTGAAGAATGCTGATATGAAAAAGGGTCTGTTCCTGCCTTACACAGGTCGCTTCTACAGCACAGCACTGACAAAGCTCTATGGCATTAATGCTCAAGGTGTATATCGCTCTGCAACAACTATCAGCGCATCTACACTTGAGCAGACATACGGTGCTATCTACCGTCCTCACACTCTGGCAGAGAAGGAGGGTAAGTATCCTGAAGACTTTATCTTCACATACTGGGAGGCAAAGAATCAGGGCGCATATGGTGCTATTAGCCTCTATGCAATCCGCCCAGTAAAGGTAAAATAGTATTTAACTCAACTCTGCGCCCTAACTATAGGGTGCAGAGTACCTATTTTAAAAATATAAAGTATGAACAAATACCAACAGCCAACGCTCGTTGAGCTACAAGTAAAGACAGAGGCAGGATTTGCTACATCTGTAAATATCAACGCTCCAGGTGGAGAGTTTGATTATAACGACTATGGAAATGAACTATAAAAAATGCAGAGCTATGAAGAAGTTTATCACATCTATTCTTATCGCAGCGGCTGCATTGACAGCTTGCTCAGAAAGTGAGCAGATCACTCCAAATATTCAGAATAACAAAATTACGCTCCAAGCAACTATTGATGCTCCGCAGTCTCGTAGTGTGCTTGTAGAGGAGGCCGGAAAGTATTACGCAGAGTGGGTAGCAGGCGACTATGTTGAGCTCTACGAGATTACTATCACTGGTGGCACAAAGAAGAAGGCTAACAATGTAAATACTACCCTTACAGCGGGTGGCACAAGTGCTACAGTAAACTTTGAGCTTGAGGCAAAGAGCGCAGACTCATTTGCATATATTCTCTCGCACAACAACGCATCTATCAACGGTGCTGCGACATACTTGGCATTTACAGTGCCTACAAATCAGGCTCCAACAGCGATGAACACCTACGACCCACTTGCAGACCTTATCCTCTCAAAGGGTGTATCAACAGCTACACAGCCTACAGAGCCACTGAACTTTGAGATGTCTCGTGTAACTGCACTTGCAAAGATTAGCATTAAGAATCTTAATCTTGCTGCAGGCGATGCTGTAAAGAATGTAAATTTTGCTTGCGAGCATGTGCTGACAGGTAAGAAGACAAACCTCCTTACTGATGTTATTATTGCCGGCAACGACCCTCTGACAAGCGTTAAGGACTCTTCTCCGGTAGCTAACAATGTCGTTATTACCCTTCCAGAGCCACAGGCAGGCGACTTTAGTTGTTATGCTTCACTTTGGCCAGCAACTCTTGCTGCAGGTGAGAAGTGTACTGTAACTATTATTACAAACAACGATGGCCTTTACACCAAGGAGATTACATTGCCAAAGGAGATGGCCTTCACATCTGGCGACATTACTGCCTTTACAGTAAATATGGCGGGAGTACCTAACTCAAACGCAACTCCGGAGCAGCCAGAGGTTCGTCCTGACTACATCACCGTAGCGGGCATTAAGTGGGCAGCAGGTAACCTTGAGTATGAGAAGGACGGTGCAACAGATACAGGCTTTGCTGCAGGTTGGAGACTTACTGAGACCCAATACAGCTATATCTATATGGATCAGACCGGCGACCTTAAGACCCTTACAGACTATAACAAGACAAACTACTTCAACTATGGTGGTATTGCTGATCCATTCAGCTGCGCAAAGAGCTCTGCAATTAGTATGGCAGCATCTGATCCTCTGTTTGACTACAGCGGTAAGATGTACACCGATCAGGTTTGTACAATTCCTACAACAGACTTTGCGGCGGCACAGTTTGGAGATGTTGCTTACTGGGCATCTAATGGTAAGTACCGTACCCCAACAGCTGCAGAGTTCCAGAAACTATATGACGAGGCTTGCCGTATCGATGCAACATACACTGCCGGTGTAAATACAATCAATGGTACATACTACTACAACCCAGGTCAGGGTGAGACTGCAGGCGCACTTGAGGGTACAAAGGCTCTTACTGCTGACGATCTGAAGGTTGGCATTTTCCTTGTTCACGCAGGTCGTGGTTATGATGGTACAGAGTACAATATCTACAAGATTGGCTCACAGGGCGTATATCGTACTGCTACTGTAAATGCTGCATCAACTGCTGAGGCTACAAATGGAGTTATTTACCGTGTTCAGAGCCTTACAGAGGGCGCTTACTATCACAAAAGTTACGGTGCTACTGCTCGTTATTTGATTCGTCCAATTTACGTAGAGTAAAATGAAGAGAAGTTTAATATTTATTCTGTCATTGTGTCTGGCGGTAGTTACTCTTACCGCCGGATACAACGGCAAAAAGGCTCGCAAGGGCCGTACCTTGCCGGCGTGGAGTGAGGGCTACCTCGATATCCATACCATCAGTACGGGCCGTGGCGAGTGTATATTCCTTGTTTTGCCTGACGGCACTTCAATCGTAGTCGATGCTGGCGAGTTTAGCCGTGAGGGGAATAAACATAAGAATGTACTTCAGCGACCTAATGCGCAGACACGTCCTACAAAGGCTTTTGGCGACTATATTCGCCACTTCCTACCTAAGGGTAAAGAGGCTGTTGATTACTTCAATCTATCTCATTTCCATATGGACCACATGGGTAATATGGAGCCTGAGTATGTAAAGAGCGCAGAGGGCGATTATACCCTTACAGGCGTTATGGCTCTTTATCATCATGTGCCATTCCGTGAGGTTATTGACCGTGCCTATGGAGATTATGACTCTCTGAAGGTAAAAGCAATGAGTGTCAAGGTAATGGAGGAGTATAAAAAGTTCCTTAACTATCATGTTGCTAAGGGTGATATTAAGGCAACGCAGTTCGAGCTTGGCGCTGTAAATCAGTTTGCAATGAAGTATAACGCTGCAGCATATCCTAACTTCCGTATTGAGAACATCTGCTCTAACGGCTATGTTTGGGATAATGGTAAGGCAGTAAATGTCTATGAGGGTATTCGTGAGAAACTCCGTGAGAATGCTGCTTCTTGTGGCTTTGTTATTCGCTATGGAGCTTTCGATTTTCTTACAGCAGGCGATATTGGCGATTATCATGACCTTGAGTTGTGCGTAGCAAAGGCTGTGGGTCAGGTTGAGGCTGTAAAGGCTCATCACCACCTCTCTCCACACTCTATGTGTCAGCCGTCAATGGAGGTTCTGCGCCCACAGACGCTTGTTGCGACAAGTTTCTATGTGCGAGAAATTCAGCCTGACAAGAGTAAATTTGGATATATCGACAATTTAGGTTGTGATATCTACTGCACAAGTGTAGGTGAGAGCCTTCTTGAACAGTATCCTGAACAGTATGCAATCTGCAAGGCTACAAGCGGACATAATGTTATCCGTGTAGCTCCAGGCGGTAAAAGTTATATGGTCTATACTCTTGATGATACAGATAGTAAATATCGTATAAACAGGATTGACGGACCGTTTAAATGTAAGTAAAAGATGAAAAAGTTTCTTTGGATTGTACCTATTCTCTTTTTAGCCCTCTCTTGTGGAGAGGAGGCTCAGAAAATGCCATGGGAGGATGATTTGGGTAAGGGAGACCAGGAGCAGCAGAAACCGGAACCAGAACCTGAAAATCCTACGCCGGAGAACCCTGAGACTCCTATTGTTGAGGTTGGAGATACTCTTACGGCGTGGAGCGAGGGTGAACTTGATATCCACACCATAAGCACGGGTCGTGGCGAGTGCCTATTTTTCATTCTCCCTGATGGAACAACGATGGTCGTTGATGCCGGCGAGTTTAGCCGTGAGTCAAGCGAATATAAGAATGTACTTCAGCGTCCAAGCGCCGATATCCGTCCGACAAAGATTTATGGCGACTATATCAAGCATTTTTTGCCACGAGGTAGAAGTGCGATAGATTATATGCATATCTCGCATTTCCACATGGACCACATGGGTAATATTGAGAAGGAATATACAAAGGATGAGACAGGAACTTACACCCTTGCCGGCGTTACCGCACTCTATCATCATATTCCGTTTATGGAGGTTGTTGACCGTGCATACGGTAACTACGATGGTCTGAAGGTTAATAGTATGAGTGAGGCAGCTCTTGCAAACTATCGTAAGTTTGTCGATTATCACGTAGGACGTAAGGCCCTAAGAGCCTCTCAGTTCAAAGTGGGTGCAGTAAATCAGTTTGCAATGAAGTATAGCACTGCTGCATATCCAAACTTCCGCATTGAGAATTTCTGTGCAAACTGCTGCATTTGGAAGAATAATCAGTCGGTAGATATCTATGCCCAGAAGGGAGCAGCAAAGGCTGAGAATGCAGCCTCATGCGGTTTTGTTGTCCGCTATGGCGACTTTGATTTCTTTACTGCGGGAGATATTGGAGATTATTACGACTATGAGTATGCCGTAGCAGAGGTTGTTGGTCAGGTTGAAGCTACAAAGGCTCACCACCACCTCTCTCCGCACTCAAATTGTAAGAAGGCGCAGAATGTTCTCAAACCGAAGGTGCTCGTTGCAACAAGCTTCTATGTACGAGAAATTCAGCCTGATAAGAGTAAGTTCAGCTATATTACAGAGGGCGGTTGTGATATCTATTGTACAAGCGTAGGCGAGAGCCTTATTGAGCAGTATCCGCTGGACTATATCAAGTGTAACGCCACAAGCGGACATATCGTTATTCGTGTGGCAAAGGGTGGCGAGAGTTTTATGGTCTATACTCTTGAAGATAGCAATACAAACTATACAGTAAAACGAATTGATGGACCATACTATAATTATAAGTAGAATATGAAGAGATTTTTTTGGTTAATACCACTTGCTGCAATGCTTGCAGTAGGTTGTGGTGGTGGAGAGGATAGTATGCCGTGGGAGGATGATTTGAAACCAACACCTACTCCTACGCCTACTCCTGGTCAGACAATTGCTGTAGGTGATGTTCTTCCGAATTGGGAGGAGGGTTATCTGGATATCCACTTTATCAATACAGGTCGTGGAGAGTGTGCCTTCTATATTTTGCCAGACGGCACAACCCTTATTGTAGATGCGGGAGAGCTTGCAAGGCTTCATGACCCAAACGATAAAAGTGATGATGCACCTGTAGCACAGAAACCAAATGCAGATGTGCGTCCTTATATCGTAGATGCACGATATATTAAACACTTCCTTCCTCAGGGTAAGACAGCTATTGACTATTGTGCCCCTTCACACTTCCATATTGACCACATCGGCGATCCATTGGCAGCAACAGAGACGGCAGCTGCAGGATATCGTAAGACAGGTCTTATGGCTCTGTATGATGAAGTGCCTTATCTCCATATCCTTGACCGCTCATATCCGGAGTATAAGGAGGATGCAACAACTCCTGCTATAGAGGGTGGCACAAGTGCAGATTGGGCTAAGTTTGTTACTTGGGGTGTCAAAGAGGGTAAGTTCACTGGCGAGCGATTTACACCGGGCAAGGAGCAGATTGTGCTTCTCAACAACCGCGACAAGTACAAGGGCTTCAAGATTTTCAACATCTGCGCCAATGGATATGTATGGTCAAAATCTGGCCTCTCTGGTTCTAAGTCGGGTGTGGGTAATCCAGCATCGTGTGGTTTCCACTTGAGCTATGGTCTGTTTGACTATATCGCCTGCGGAGACCTTACCTCTACACCTCAAAACCTTGTGGCATACTACTTCCGAGACTTTATCGGCGAGGGACACCTTGACGCCTTTAAGTGTCATCACCACTTGAGCGCAAACGGCTGGGGTTCGCAGATGCAGCAACAAAATTTCAACCCTCGCGTGATTGTCAACCAGAACTTCTATACAAAGCAACCTGATGCAGAACTTGTTAATGATATTATGGACAACAAGTACTCATTCTGGGTTAAAGACTTCTTTACCACAAACTTGCACCCATACTACCATGTGGTAAATAAGAAGGTAGAGAATGGTATTGTAGTAAATGATACTGTAAGTAAGATAACAGGCTACGACGGTCATATCGTTATCCGTGTGGCAAACGGCGGCGGAGAGTTCTATGTCTATATGCTTGATGATACAAACTTTGACTATAAAGTCAAATCTATACATGGACCTTATACTTCAAGATAGGACTTTGGTTGATACTTCGAGAGGATGGCAAGAGTAATTCTTGCCATCTTTTTTATTACTATACCTATCTTTCAAGGATGGCTTCAGATAGAAACATTCGATGGTAAAATTCGGCTTTTTTCTCTATTGATAGAGGGTATGCTCTGGAGGTTGAAGGCATGCGCCAAAAACGTATTGTGCGATTTAAAACGGTAACTTCAATAAACTCTCCGACTTGTGGAATAGGACAGCAAAATTGTTTTGCGACCTCTTCTGCAGCCTTTTGTCCTGTTGTTATAACCGCCTTACAATCAATGATGTCTGAAAGTAATTGGCAGATGTTAGTAGGGACGACAATCTCTAAGAATTTGTCAGACGCATTATCCTTTAATCTTCTTATTTCTGATGCTGTATCGTATAGTGCAATGCCCCGATTTGTGCAGAAATCGATTATCCGATTCTTATTAAATGAGCGATCTGCTTTGACCTCAAAATAACGTTTGTCAGCAAAGAAAATATAGCCTACAATTCGCCACATGTCATTAATCCAATTTGGATAAAACCACTCCATGGACCATCGCTCAATCTTGGGAGGGAAACTGCCTAATATTAATATTCTCGCACCTTTAGGAAGAAATGGTTTTAGGGGATGCCTCTCTGTGTTATTTTGATAATTTGCCATATACAAAGATAGTAAATAAATCAATATTTACCAATTTCTATGGCTAACATAGTCCCGTTGTCGCCATAGCGGTACGGAAAAAGACGATGGAGGTAACCAAGGTGAGAATTCACAAAAAAAGACGCACTTTTTATAGTGCGTCTTGAGGTCTGAAGCGGATTCGAACCGCTGTACGAGGTTTTGCAGACCTCTGCCTAGCCACTCGGCCATCAGACCAAAATTAAACGGTTTTATCCGTTTGGGTGTGCAAATATAGTGCGTTTTTATTTTAAAACCAAAAAAAATTGTATCTTTACGGTGAAAATGTTAATTTTTTTCATTTTAACGGGATGTAAATGGCAAAAATTGAGGATATAGCATTGTCTTTTGTTCCATATTTAGATGAACGGGCTGCTGCTCATCTGTTGGAATGTTTTGGGGATGCGACCTCAATTTATGCAGCCTCAAAACTCGCACTGCAAAACCAGGCCGGCCTGAGAAGTGATATAGCCGAGAGTATTATTAATAAGGAGGGGTTTAGTGCAGCTCGCAAACAGTTAGAACATTGTCAAAAAAGAGGGGTTACTATCCTCAGTTCGACAGATAGTGATTATCCTAATCGCCTACGATATATATCGGACTATCCTAATATTATATATATGGTAGGGTCAAAATGGCTATTGAATAGTTCTCCACTTATCGCCATTGTTGGCGGAGAGGCGATGAGCTCCTATGGTGAAACAACGACAGTCCGATTTGTGGAGCAGATAGCCGAGCGTATGCCGGAGTGTGTTATTGTGGGGCTGTTGGACCATAGTGTCGATGTGGTGGCAATGCGATGTGCGCTCCATCATGGAATGAAGGTTATAGGAGTTGTAAATACCTCTCTACCGCAATTTTCTTCAAAAGTTAGCTCTACCTTGGTTGATGAGATACTATTAAATGGAGGTGCTATTGTGAGCCAAAGAGGTGTTGAGACGTGCATCGGGCGAAGAGAAGAGTACTCTCATCATAAACTTGTTGCAGGCCTTAGTGATGCGATGGTCGTTATAGAGAGTAGCTCTGTGCTGATGACTGCAAAATGTGCCGATAGCTACTCAAGACCGTTATTTGCAGTACCTGGTAGAATTACTGATGTAAACTCTTGCGGAGCAAATATGATGATTGCCGTCGGAATGGCGCAAATGGTCTTATCCGGAGAGAAATTATTAGATTTATTAGATTTAGAGTAGTATGCTTATAGATACACATTCACATATATACGAGCCGGAGTTTGATGTTGATAGAGAGCAGGCAATATGTCGCTGTCAAGAGTCTGATGTGCAACTGTTGTTGCTTCCGGCGATAGATAAAGAGAGCTATCAGCGTATGTTTGAACTCTCTGTTCAATATCCGAATATGATGCGTCCGATGATGGGCCTGCATCCCACTTCGGTAAACGAGAATGATAATTGGAGAGAGGAGCTACAGATGGTTGACAACTATCTACAGCACCCTCCAGTGGGTATTGAACGTTTCTGGGGCGTTGGAGAGATAGGACTTGACTTTTATTGGAGTAATGACTATCGTAAGGAACAAATAGAGGCCTTTAAGAGCCAAATAGAGATGGCGATAAAGTATGATTTACCTATCATTGTTCATACTCGTAATGCATGGCCGGAGATGTGTGAGGTTATGGAACAGTTTGCCGGCCGAGGAGTGAAAGGTATTTTTCATGCCTTTTCGGACGACTTGGAGAGCTATCAGCGGTTGAAAGCGTGCGGAGACTTCCTCTTTGGTGTAGGGGGTGTAGTTACGTTTAAGAAGAGTAAACTTGCTGAGGTGGTAAAACAGATGTCCCTTTCAGACCTTGTCTTAGAGACTGATTGTCCATATTTAACCCCTGTGCCACATCGTGGCGAGCGTAATGAGTCGAGCTATGTGAGGTATATCGCTCAAAAGGTGGCAGAACTTAAAGAGGTTGATTTGGAATTAGTCGTAGAACAGACAACTGCTAATGCAAAGAGAATGTTTAAACTTTAGATATGAAAATACAACCGTCAATTTTGATTATCTATACCGGTGGTACTATCGGTATGCAACGAGATGAGAATGGAACGCTTATCCCATTCGATTTTAACTCGATAGAGAAGGAGTTCCCTGCGGTAAGACATCTGCATGTCAATATAGATGTTGTAAAGATGACACCTATAGACTCCTCTAATGTAACTCCGCAGTTGTGGACAGAACTTGCACATACGATACAGATAAATTATGAGAATTATGACGGATTTGTCATCCTTCATGGTACCGATACGATGTCTTATACCGCTTCTGCTCTGAGTTTTATGTTTGAAAATCTCGCTAAGCCCGTTGTCTTTACAGGCAGCCAGATTCCGATGGGTATCATGCGAACAGATGGCCGTGAGAACCTTATTACAGCAATTGAAATTGCTGCTGCTCAGCGAAATGGCTATCCTATCGTGCCGGAAGTGTGTCTCTATTTCCAGAATAAACTCTTTAGGGCAAATCGAACTTCGAAATTATCAGCAGAGGCCCTTAATGCATTCGATTCAAGAAATTATCCGCCACTTGCCGAGGTGGGTGTGAATATCAACTACAATACCGCTTATATCCACTATACAAAGGGTTGGTTTGAGGGCGAATTTAAGCCTGAACCATTGGAGGTAACAGATGGCTTTGATACCAATGTGGTTATTTTGAAGATTTTCCCAGGTATATCAGAGATAACTCTTAAGGCTGTGCTTTCGGTAGAGGGACTGCGAGGTGTTATTCTGGAAACCTTCGGAACAGGTAATGCTCCAACTGCAGATTGGTTTATCAAACTCTTGGAGCAGACTATTGAGAGAGGTATTACGGTAGTCAATGTAACACAATGTGTGGGTGGTGGAGTTGCAATGGATTTGTATGAAACCGGAAAGCGACTTCAGCAAGCAGGAGTTCTTAGTGGACATGACATGACAACCGAGGCCGCAGTAACCAAATTGATGTTGCAGTTGGGCAATAATACGCAAAAAGAGAGTGTGGTTAAGGGTATGCTTGAATCAAAAAGTGGAGAATTTGGCAGTTAGACTTTGCACAAACAAAAAAAATTTGTATATTTCGGACTGATAAGGGACGTAAACGGCCGATAGTATAGGTGGTTTGCGGGTGCAATATGCTGATTGATAGTGTGTTGTGCGTGTTTGAGTGCGTTTTGAAGTGAGCAGGCAAAGAGCCCTATATCGATAGAAAAACAACTAAAAATACTAATAGAGAGAAAAATTTTAGAAAAACAATTCAATTTTTTTAACTTATTAAAAACAACTATGAAAAAATTATTTTTGGTTTTGGCAGTTGCTGCTCTGTCGTTCAGCACTGCAATCGCACAGGATGCTGCTGCAGCACCAGCTGCTGACGAGGCAACCGTTGAGAATGTTGAGGCTGTAGCTGAGGAGGCTGCTCCTGTAGCTGAGGAGGCTGAGGCTATCGACCCAGAGGTACAGATCGCAGGTGATTCACTTCACTATGTTTTGATGCAGAAGTTCCTCGAGGGTGGTTGGGGATGGATGCTTCCAATCCTTATTGTACTCGTACTCGGTCTTGCTATTGCAATCGAGCGTATCCTCTTCCTCGGTCTTTCTACAATCAACACTAAGAAGTTCATCGCTTCTGTAGAGAAGGCTCTCAACGAGGGTGGTATCGAGGCTGCTAAGGCTGTTTGCCGCGACACTAAGGGTCCAATTGCTTCTATCTACTGGCAGGGTCTTGACCGCTACGAGCAGGGTCTTGATGCTGTTGAGAAGGCAGTTGTTTCTTACGGTTCTGTTCAGACAGGTCAGCTCGAGTCAGGTCTTGGTTGGTTGTCACTCTTTATCTCACTCTCTCCATCACTCGGATTCATGGGTACTGTAGTAGGTCTGGTACAGTCATTCGACTCTATCCAGGCAGCAGGTGATATCTCTCCAGCACTCGTAGCAGGTGGTATGAAGGTGGCGCTGCTTACAACATTGTTGGGTCTGATTGCTGCAATGGTTCTTCAGGTGTTCTACAACTACGTAATCGTTAAAATTGACGGTATTGTAAACGAGATGGAGGATGCTTCTATCACCCTGATGGATATCCTTACAGTTTACAAGAAATAATTAGACCTAAACAATAATCGTACATAAAAAGAAATTATGAAAAAGTTCTTAAACATACTGTTGGGACTTCTCTTCGCTATTACCGCAGCCATGGTAGGTTGGGCGGTAGTATCAAGCGGAAGTGAGGTTGCCATCAGCTGGAATCTCGTATGGGGCTACGTTCTGCTCGTTGGAGCACTCGTTAGCGTCCTGTGGGCTGCTCTTAAGGGTACGATTACTAATCCTGCAGGTTTGAAGAAGACAATGCTTGCTGTTGTGCTTGTAGTAGTTGTAGTTGGTGCTGCACTCTTCATCGCACTCGGCCACGATGGTATTGTAATTCCTAACTCAGCTGGTGGTGTATTCGACGATCCATTCGAGTTGGTTATCTCAGAGGTTGGTATCCTTGTTACCTATGTAGTAGCTGCTGCTTCTATCGTTGTAACACTTTATACCGAGGTTCGTAACCTTGTTAAATAAGTAAGGTAATTTATGGCAAAAAGTAAGAAAATACCTGAAATCAACGCTTCGTCACAAGCGGATATCGCGTTTACCGTGCTCATCTTCTTCCTTGTGGTTTCTACAATGGATGTTGATACCGGTATCGTACGTGTACTTCCGCCTATGCCGGATCCGAATGTAAAGCAGGAGGATATCAAGGTTAAAGAGCGTAACCTCTTCCTTGTATTCGTATCTGGTAGCGGTCAGCTGATGGCAGGCGGTCAGGTGATGGATCTCCATTATCTTAAGGACAAGGCTAAGGAGTTTATCCTTAACCCTTATGATGATGAGAACCTGCCTGAGAAGAAGGAGCAGACCTTCGATATGCCAGATGGCTCGAAGTGGACCTTCCCTGTTAGTGAGGGCGTAATCTCGCTTCAGAATACTCGAGATACTGATTATCAGGTTTATATCCGCGTACAGAACGAGCTTACTCGTGCATTTAACGAGGTTCGTGATGATGTCTCTATGACTAAGTTCGGCAAGAAGTTCGCTGATCTTGGTGAGGATGAGCGTAAAGTAATAACCAAGGCAGTACCTTTGAAGATTTCAGAGGCTGAGCCACGTAAAATGGGTAAGTAATATGGCAGTAATGAAGAAAAAGGGCGAGCGCGAGGTTCCTGCAATGTCAAC
>JAFOBG010000026.1 GCA_017381935.1 Alistipes sp. | reverse complement strand
TCAGCCAATGACAGCCCTTACAATCAATGGCAAACCTGCAACCCCTGCATCAAACGAGATTTGGTACACCTCGACAGACGGAAATATCGTCGAGCCAAACAGGACAGATGTTTTCGGCGCAAATATCGTCTCAAATACCTATGAAAATGGCAAGGGTATAATCACTTTTGACGGGGAGGTAACGAAGATTGGAGATTATGCTTTCTACAAGTGTAAGAGTTTGACAAGCATAACTATTCCTGATAGCGTAACTAAGATTTTGGGATATCCTTTCATCGGATGTGATTCTCTTGTAGAGTTTAAGGGAAAATTTGTGGCAGAGGATGGCAGATGCTTGATTGTTGATGGAGTATTAAAATCTTTTGCTCCTGCTGGTCTTTTGTCATATACTATCCCTGATAGTGTAACAGAGATCGGCGATTCCGCTTTCGCAGCTTGCTCTGGTTTGACAAGCATAATTATTTCTGATAGTGTAACAGTAATTGAAGGTCATGCTTTCGTCGGTTGCTCTGGTTTGACAAGTGTTACTATTCCTGATAGTGTAACTGAGATTGGAAGTTTTGCTTTCTCCGATTGCTCTGGTTTGACAAGTGTATTTTGTAAACCCACAACTCCTCCTACATGGGGGCAATCTATACCATGGGATGCTTTCGAAAACAACGCTTCAGACCGTAAAATCTATGTTCCTGCAGAGTCGGTATATGCCTACAAAGAGGCAGAGGGCTGGAACGAGTGTGTTAATTCGATTGTGCCATACGACTTTGAGGCCGGCGAGGAGGTGATGCCAAGCGAAAATCACTGCATCTATTATAGGTCAAATATGACAGGCGGTTGGGATAGTGGCATGAATAACTACAGAGCAACACGTTCTTATATATATTGCTCAGGAGTTTATGGCGCTGTGGTAGAGATGAAATTTTAATTAAATACGTTAGCTCAATATGAATCAGTCTATTTAGGTTGTGGTGGAAATAGAGCAAAGGATAGCTGCGATGAGTTTAAAGTTGATAGTAGCAGATTGTCTTTGTACACCTCAACTTCAAGCGATTCATATTCCAAGAGTTGGAAATGGACAGAGCTGGGCGTAAATTATACAGATTTGATTACCCTTCGACTCTCAACAGTTGACAATACCCTTACAATTAATGGTCAGAAGTTTGACTGTGGTGAGGATTTGATAATGCCTTCATTCTCATACCTATTCTCAGAGTATTTTAGAGAGTATGATGAGGGCGAGTGGAAAGAGTATGATGGCGTTCCTGATGGCTCTGAATTATACTATGTAAAGGTCTATACTGCAGATGGCGATTTGCAATATTTGGGATATGCCTCAAAGGCCATAAACCCTGAAACAAACACTCTGGAGCATTGCTGGTATGCTATAAATAGCCAGGGAAAGACTATCTATAACTTTGCTAACGACGCTGTAAATCAGGGCGGATATACAGGTAACTTCTAACCCTCCGAGTAACTATAGATTGGGGTGTCCATTGGGCACCCCATTGTTATTCTATCTGTCTTTTCAGCTCTATGGCATACATCTTGCCGCAGATACGGGTAAAACACCAGCGGCTATCGGCCCCTGTGCGGAGCGAGAACTTGCTTTTTATCTCGTTGTTTGAAAGAGGTATATCACGGCTGAAAATCTCAACCTTAGCCCCCTTAAGACGCTTTTTTAACTCTTTCGAGCCAAGAGGATAAACCTCTCCTATCTCAAAGGTACGCCCTAAAACAGCTTGTGGAGCCTCAAGAGCAAGTGCCACTCCATTGTGCGACCATATATCGGCCTTGCCTGCAAAGGCGGCAGCAGTAAGACGTGAGTGGACTAATGCCACATCGGGCAGGATAAGGTATTTGTAGTGCGAAATGTCTTGAACAGCCTGGCTGAAACAATAACGGTCAACCTCCTCTTTAGCTATCTCGAAACGGGCTAATCCGATAGCCTCGGCTGCAAGTGTAGGGGTGCGATTGTCAAGGTAGATATTGACCTCTTTGCACTCTGAGGCAATAGAGATAGTCTCGACTGTGCAAGGACCAAAGATGCGCTCGGCCTGAGCCGTGTCAAAAAGTGGTGAACACTTGATGCACAGATACTTAGAGTGCTGCTTTATAAGCGGTAGCAGAGCTATTACGTTTGGTGAACACTCCTCTAATTTGACGAGCTTTTCGCCCCTCTCTCCACGACGGTCAGGGTCGATAAAAATCCAATCGAATTGCTCGGTACACTGCTCAAGATACTCCTCGGCTGAGCAGGTAACAACCTCTACATTGTCAACTCCAAGCAGGGCGAGATTGTATCTTGTTATTTGAGATAGAATTGCATCCCTTTCGCAACTTACAACCCTTTTAAAGCGGCCAGAGAGTGCAAGGGTATCTATACCCAAGCCACAAGTAAGGTCTGCAACACTCTGTCCCGACAGACGCTTGTTTGCTGCACATAGCTCGCTTGAGGATTGCTCATAGGCACGAGGTGGCAAAATGGCACGCACGCTGTAGTATGAGGGTAATTTTGTCTTTGCTCGCTGTAGCCGCTTGACCTGTGTGGCAATAAGCGAGGCGTGGTCAAGGTGCTTGTCAAGGGCAATCTGGACAACATCTCTATTGATATTTTCATCTATCGCCTCACGGAGCGCAGGGTGGGTTAGTATCTCAAATTCTTCTTGTGTCATAGTGCAAAGGTATCAAATCTTGAGCAATTTTGCTCGTTTTTTCTCTTTAAAACCGAGAGTGAGCACAATCAGAGTGGCAAAAATGGCATATACAGCTGTAACAGCTTGGTCGCTCATGGTATATTGGAAGTATCCGATATGGGGCTTTAGGCTTGTCTGGACAATTGAGTTCTGTAGCGCTCCGCACCACTGAGCAGCCTCGGCGGCAATAGAGGCTGCAGAGTGTGGCAGAATCAGGGCCGAGAGCGTGAAGATGATGGCTAACTCTGCCGTAATGAGGATAATAGGGATAAGCAGAATACCTAATAGCGAGATAGTACCAAAGCTATTAGAGATGATAGGCAGAGTGGCTATGCTGCAGAGAGTAGAGATGGTAAAGGTATCTATAAGTTTGTTTAAAATGTAAGATTTAGTGTGGAGTGATGATAGAGCCCCTCTGCCAACAAAAATTATTGCCACAACGGCGCTCAAAGAGAGGGTAAAACTTATGTCGAAGATTAGATAGGGGTCTATTGCCACCATTATAAAGGCTGTTGCGGCAACCGAGTTTTCGGTGCTGTGCATACTTCGTGTCAGGTATGACAGTTGCAAAATTGAGAACATTGTGGCGGCTCTAATTGCGCTTATTCTCCAACCACATAGGGCGATATATAGCCATATTACGACAAGCATTACTACAGCCTTTATCTTGTTTCCTCGAGGCAGAAGCAGTAGTGGTGTGAAGAGCAAACTGAGGAGCATATAGACAATAGCCACATGAAGTCCCGATACGGCAAGGATATGCGAAACACCAGACAGAGAGTAGTTTGTGTTTATGGTAGCATTAAAGTTCTCACGCACACCTAAGGCCATAGCTGTAGCCGTTGCGCTGCCCTCGCTGTGGGGCATTATTTGGCTCAGGCGCTCGGTTATGGAGTGATGGAAAGAGTTTGTCTGGGCAGCAATATAGAGGGTTGTACTCTGCTTTGTAAGGGTTACTCTTCCTGCAAAGCCACGCCTGAGCATAGCTCTGCTATATTGGCTGTTTGACCTTGATATGGGGCGGCAAGTGCCATAAAACTCAATTATATCGCCTGTGCGAGGGGTAAAAAGTGAGTCGGCTGTAAGTATCACCTTTGCCCGACAAGGGTCGTTACCATACTCGATGACTTTGGCTGTGAAAGAGGTGTAAGAGCCGTAGTTTGACTTTTGCTCACAAATCTTAACGACCATTCTTTGTCTAATGCCATAGGGTAGAGTGTCGGTTTGGTGGAGATTGTAGATAGCAGCACCCAAGAGCAGTATCGGTATTGCAACCATACTCCGAGTGTAGAGTGTGATAGTTGTTGCTATACCCAATAGTAGAACTATTATGGGTGTAGGTATGGTTATGTAGGCGGAGAGACAAATGCCGATAACCAACGATATTGTTATCGTGGCCATCGGCATTGTGCTCAATCTGTCCTTTATATTTCTCCAAGAGAAGGTTAGCATAGTACAAAAGTACTAAAAATCTGCCACAAACATCTCCCAGCCACGCTCTACCGCCTTTTTGTCGGCAGCAATGCCATTCTCGACTTGCGAAATGGCACAGACAATAGGCACCATCTCCTCTTTGGATTTTGTGTCAAGGGTCTTGTTACTATCTATACCCGTCGCTTTGCAGACTTGTCGGATGTAGGCCTGGGTGTTGTTCTCCGAAGGGGGAGCATAGCGAGAGATGATAGTGGCAATACTATCTGCATAGCCCCTTACACGGTATGTATGGAGCAGAACAAAGATGGCTCTGTATCCCGCCTCTATACTCTCAAACTGCTTAAAGGCGGGGTCTGTAGAGTGCTGTCTCTCGCCCTTGTAGCGGACTTTGGAGAGTCGGATGTTTCCGGGGTTGAGGTTCCTTAGACCTCGGCTTGTTTTAGTTGCCATTTTCTACCTGTTTTGAGATTCGACGATGTAGATACTTACGCATCCACTCAAAGAGTGGGGCATCTGATAGTTGGGCGGCGTTTTCGAGGAATGACCATAGCTCTACCGAGCATATAAATCCGGCAAAGAGTTTTGTCATGTTGAGGTTGATAAAGTCGAGAACGCAGCTCTCAAGGGCCCACATCATTCCTATTGCTATTATAACAAAGCCTGCCTTGTAGAGTGTTCGCCACGCTTCATGGCTCTCGAAATACCACTTTTTCCCCTCTCGTTTGGCTATGGCTGCTGAGGCTGCAACGCCGCTGATAAAGTCGATGGCTATAAAGAGTAGTGCACAGAGAATTAACGGCTGCACGGGGGCAAAAAGGGAGAGCAGAGCAAGTAGCAGGCTCTTAAAAAGTTTGAACAAATCCTCCATTGATTGAGCAACGATTTAAAATGTTAGATTTCGGGTCGTATTCGGGATATCTGTCGGCATTTTTATTCAGGTGGTCTGACACCCTTTTAAGGAGCTGCCGAGCCCGCTGTTTGAGAGAGTTATGCAGGGCCAACATTGCACTCTGTGGGGCCTGCTGAGTAGAGTCGGTGCGAGGAGAGGTAGCGCCTGCCTCCTCGGTGCGGATGTTAAGCAATGGCTGGATGAGCAGACGCACTGAAGCGGCAAGTGCAGGAGCTATATAGTCGCTCATCAGCTCTCGGTAGTCTCCTAAAGAGAGCTGTTCTACCATTGTCTGACCGATAATTGGAGTTATAAAGCGGTCTGTTGCCGCTACAATATCTGCCTCAAGCACGGTTGTTGAACGGAGGTATTCGCTCTCTCTGAAGGATAGACGAATAACCTCTTCGGGGGTGATTAGCATATTCATTATCCAATTTTTGTTACGTTATACTTCGAAATTTCGGAGAGATAGAGCTGCTGTGTCGGATCTGTTGTGTCGTACTCCAATCCGTCAGCCTTACGAGCCTCCCAAACCTTCATATAGATAGGCTTTGAGCGTGTTGGAGGGCGGTTGATAAACTCTAACGAGGAGGCGTCGATGCCAAGAGTAGATGTTATCAGCTGAACTATGGGCTCAAGTAGCTCTGCCTGTTCGCCCAAAATGACGGTGTTAAGGGCAATCTCGTACTCGTGCAATATACGCTCCGAGTCGAAACTTGACGAGTAGTTCAGTCCGCTGAGTGAGCGAAACCATGAGTGGGCTACCACAATGTCATTTGTCGCCTGCTCGTGTAGCTCTTTCCAATCTCCGTCGCTGTCGTTTGAGAGGGGCACAAAGCGGGAGTTATCCTTGTCGCTGCCATCTTTGACGATAAACATTACCTGTCCGGGTTTGCCTGAAAATCGGGCCTCGGCATTGCGCATCATGCGCTCAGCGTCATACTCGTTGTCAACAGTCTCGTCGAGAATCATAATGCCTGAGGGCTGGAAGGAGTTGTCAAGGCGAGAGATGTTCCATCTGTCGGTCTTGTAGGCAATAGCACTCACTCCAAGACCTGCAATGTATGCCGGTACGCCGTAGTGCTCAAAGCCGGGCTCGTAGTCCTTGTAGTGGACAATAGAGCGCAGAGTCCCGTCGGCCTGCTTCTCAAAATTGGGATAGAGAGGGAGTGATATCAGCTCAGAGGGTGAGACGTTTTTCCATGTGTGGTGCAGCAGTATGTGCTTAGACTGTTTGGCAACACGACAACGGATAGCGTCTTGATGGTATAAAGAGAGGAATGTGTGCTCAGGGTTGGTTACAATCTCCAAAAAGGCGTTACCAAACAGAGCCTTGTCGAAGGCTATCTTGTTTATGACCTGTCTTAGGCTCTCGTCATTGCCGTTGACCCTCTTTATAAACTCTCCCAACAGCGGGGTGTTACTATCGAAAGCAAATCCTTTGCCTGAGATATAATCGGCCTTGTCGTTGATTATTCGGCGGTGAGTTGTAGAGCAACGCGATATTTGAGAGAGCATATCGGGCAGATGGTTGTCATTGCCCCAACGCCAAAACTCTCGACTCTCTACAATAGCTGCCCTATGGCTGTAAGGGTCGGGTGTAGAGGTTGTTACGCCACATATTTTAGTTGTTTTACTCATATAGTTATACGTTTATAGTGGTATCTTGTGAAGAAAGGGTGAGTGTTACGGTTGGTGTTTTGGCTATTGAGTTTTCACTCGTTACAACAACACTCTCTAAGCGCAGAGGTTGCTCATCAAGTAGAGAGTCGGAGTATCCGACCCGTATCTGTTGGCCGTCATTGAGTGTAACATCGGCAACAAGGCCACCTATCAATGCGTGGTTGATAAAATCGCTCTGGCACCACTTCTGAGCATCTGTTTTACGGGCTACCAGCTTTAGAGTGTGTTCTACTGTAATTATGCCGTTTGCTGTTGTCAGCCTCTGTTCATAGAGCGAGCCATGAGCAGTCAGCTCAACCTCAATAGGCATTGTTGTAAGACCAACCGCACCGGCGGCAAAGAGCGATACGCTCTTAATGCCGCCAATCGGTTTTGTCTCCATGGTTAGTAGTTTGAGTAGTAGAGTGAGATGAGTCTCTGGTCGATAAAGTCGGCACCGGCAAGGAATGTTGCACGCTGACGGTTCTCCATCTCATCAGGGTTGTACCACATACGTACCTCATTCTCCGGCATGTCGGCAGTGTTGAGAGCAAGTACAAGGTTACGACGGTCTGTAAGCATACAGAAGGTTGAGAAGATGTTTGTTGTATAGTTCTTCAGAGGCACCTCGACAATAGGAATACCACGGTAGCAGAGTCTCTGGTGGCCATTTACCATGTCGATATATGAGCTATCCGAGCCGATGTTCTCCAACTCCTCGATGTAAGAGTTGTAGATATCAGAGCTGACAAAGAAGGCCAACTCATTGTCTGAGCGCAGGTTCTTTAGCTCTACTGAGGCGTTGTCCCAGCACTTTCTCATGATGGTCATAGCCTCTTCCTTCTCGTCGCTTAGCTCGGTAGGCATTGCAAGTACCGGCTCGTCGCCGTCTAAGCTGTTGAGGATAGAACGGAAGATACCGTTGAAAGAGGCGCAGTCTGAAATCTCTTCATCAGTGTCGCCAATCCACATTGTTGCACGTACAGCCTCGGCAATTGACTGACGGAAGAGCTCAGTCTCGGCCTTCTCAAGCTCAGTTCCTGTAAGGTCTCCAAGGCCGATTTGAGAGCTATTTGTAATCTTCTCAAAGACCATTGAGAAGTAATCCTCAGCCGAGAAGCAACACTCTGCCTTGACCTTCTGCATGTCGATATTCTTGCTTAGCTTTGTGGCATTCACACCGCCACCCCAGCCCTTACGATATGGATGGAGTACATTCTCAGGCTTGCTCCACACCTGAACGGTTGTCGGTACAGGCATGTTGTAGAGGACACGGATGCCCAAGTCTTGTGCGTTCTGGCCACAGAATGTTGGGCGGAAAAAGATAGTCTCAACGTCGTTTCCTTTGTAGGTCTTTGGATTTTCGATAAGCATAATTGAAAAGTTTTAAGGTTTAAAGATTAGTTAAATGCCGCAAGGTCTCGATTGTAAGCCTCGCTGTTGGCGGTTGTTGTGTTGCCGTTGATGTCCGGATCATCAACAGCCTTTGTTGTGGTCGGTTTTACGGCTGATTGCCCATCGCTGAGTGCTATTGCCGAGAGGGTTGCAAACTCGGAGCTACGAATGTTTACACACTTTTCAGGTAGAGACAGCTTTGCGTTGTTCTCTGTTTTAAGTCCAAGCCATGAGGCAATTTTTTTCATTAGCGAAGGGGAGGAGGATGTGTCGGGAGTGATGATTACATCGGCAAGTCCGGCCTCTACAGCCTGCTCAGGGGAGAGCCATACTCCGTTTCCGTTGTTTTTGTCCATTAGTGCTGCAAAGTGTGCTGTAGGCTTTCCTGAGCGTGAGGCGTAGATTGTAGCTATACGTTCATCGGTCTGCTTTAGCAGGGCTACTTGATTGCTCAGCTCGGTTGCGTTGCCCTCGGTGGCACAAGAGGAGTTGTGGATAAGGTAGAGCGCCGATTGGGCTATCTCTCTACACCCCTCATTGGCCGCCTGTGCGATGATTGTGGCCGCTGAGGCGGTATATCCATAGCAGCGGGTTGTAATGTGCGCATCGACAGAGACAAGAGCCTCGTAGATTAGCAGTGCATCTGCCACATCACCCCCTGAGGAGCGAATGTTGACAAGAATCATGGGCGAGTCAATCTCTTTTATAGCCTCTATTTGGCGCTGTAGATTCTGATAGCTTGCCGCCTTGTCGTTTTGTGGGTCAGGCCCTATTACCCCCTCAATATCTATTGTGGCGAGCCTCTTTGATTGTGAGATTTTGATTGTCTGTTTCATGTTAGGCTAATTACGGTTTTGGTAGATTATATTTCTTACCTTCTCATAGGAGCAGGCGTATTGGTATCCTATATCCGACATGGCTCTACATCGTGGAACACCTCGTGCAACCATGGCTTTGAACTGTTTTCGGATTGCCAACCTCTCGATAGCGTGGTGGTCTAACAGTCCACGTCGGTATAGAGTGTCAACTATCTGCTCTGGCGGGATGTTTAATAGAGACTCTTTGAGCTCTGCAATGATTTGTCTCTCTTGTTTAGTCATTTGTCAGTCTTATAAAGGTACATAGTGCTTTTTGCTCCTCTACGGAGTAGTTTCTAATGCTCTCAAGGCGGTATCGAGAGCTGTTGTTCAGAATAGAGAGTCGGAAGGTATCTCGCAGTGTCGGGTAGAGTTGCTGTTGCTCAAAGAGCTGCTCTATCTCAAAAGGGGTTAGATTTAGTGTCAGAGTTACACGCTCTTTTGTAGCGGTGCGCTCTACCTGCTCTTTGAAGAAGCGGTTAAGCCCCTTTACGCCATCTCTATCCTCGAAGCAGAGTGAGAACCCCTTTGTGTACTGGTCTCCGGCAAAGTGGAAGGCGGCCAGTGGGTACTTCGATGTGTTGAGTGGAGAGCCCCATCTCTCATCTTCCGGTAGTGGGCAGAGTCCGGCATAGGATACAATGTGGGTCGAGAATGGTCGGTCCATAGCCCCCTCTGCGGCATCATCTCCCACTTGCATTATCGAGGCTGAGGGTGCAACAGCATATATGTTGTTGCGGTTAATCCCCGTCGTAAAGAGAGGTGAGACGATAGCCTTAGTGGTGTTGGTTGCTCCGTATGTTGGATTTTCATGCCTCCAACAACCGAAAGACTCGCCGTTTTGTTCGTTGTAGAGCTGTGTAGCATAATCGCTATTTATGTATTTGTGCTCTGTCCATTGCGGCATATCAACCCCTAAGTCGGCAATATCTATTGGTTGGCAGAGGTCAATCTTGTGGCTCCAATCCCACTCTTTGTTGGTGTAGAAGTGCTCCATCGGCTCAATGACCACCCTTTTTCGCTCTTCGTCTGTGAAGATGACAAGGTTGAACATCTTGCAAATAGCATCCACAATATCAATCATCCACAGAGAGTTGTGAGTAATGTCGTCAAAGGTTACTGTCGAACCAAACCCTGGTACGTTTGAGAAGTATGGCCTTATTGAGCAGGCTGTAGAGATGGTTATTGTCTGTCCGCTTCCGGCACCGGCAAACCAAATCTTGTTAAACTTGTAGCTCTGCTCTGCGGCAAAACTCTTCGGCGGTATTCTAAGCTCTACAACTACCTCTGTATTGCCTCTCTCAGATACCCAACCGTTGTAGAGTGCCCAATCTTTGTCAGTCTCGACCTTCTCTCCCAACATTAACTCTAAGTGGCAGATAGGTTGGCAGCCTTCAGGTATTGTAATCTGTGTCCAGCGACTGCTGATACTTTTGCTCAGTATCGTTTTGTGGGTTACGGCATCCTCGACACGGAACAGATAGAGGTCGTCTTGAACAAAATCGAAGATACAGAGGTTGTATGTCAGTCCGGCCACGGGGGTTTTACGGTTGTCGGTAAAGGTGTTGGCGATTGTAAACTCGGCTGTCAGAGTGTCATCTACACCAATACGGTTGAACCCCTCAAGCGCTTTTCTGCTTGTGATGTAGTAGGGCGTTGTGTACTCCAAATGGAGCAAAAAACCTACATTGGCAGCAATGGCGCTGTAAAATCGGGCACACCCTGTCTGGTCAACAGCAAAGGCATCGGCAATTGAAAAAGTGTCGTGCATCACCTTGCCGTAGCTGTCTATTGCTGTCGGGTCGGCAGTATCGACAATGTTACCTAAAGAGTAACGTGTTGTGTCATAAGGGTCTGCAACGACTTTCCCACTGCTATCCGAGACTGCTGAGCTTGGAGCTGAGCGTCGGGCGAAGAAGCCCAGCAGCGCCTGTTGGCGTGAGGTGTCGGGGTTGGCATACTGTCCGCTTATGAGGAGTGGAATAAAGTCGGAACTTTTCAAAAACTCGCTCTCTACACTATATCCCTCAAAGATTTTATTAAAGAGACTTGGCACGCTGATAAATGGGTGGTAGTCATCTGCCGTCATGATAATCTCTACGGGTGTTGCAGATACATTTGAGTATTTTGGGATGTATCTGTTGCGCAACACGGGTAGAAATCTCACATCCTGAACTCCCTCCCATGTCTGCTGTATATATTGAGGCAGCAGAGGCATGTTGAGTGTAAGTCCGCACTCTTTTAGCTGTGTCTTTGCGGCTCTGACAGCCCAATGGGTAGCCTGTGATACAATGCGTATCGTGTAGAGTCCAGAGTGAGAGCTGGTAATAGAGCTGCCTAGTAGGCAGGCAGTGCCCTGGAAGAGAGTTATGCCATTAACCTCAAGCCTTGCCGTGTGGTGCTCGGAGTTGAACCGATTTACCGCATAGAGGTCTTTAGCGTGGTAGAAGATAGCATCGGTAGTGGGGGTTGAGAGGATTGTTACAACGCACTGTTTGCTCTCTCTTGCCCTTTGTGGGTCTGTAAGTTTGTCTATCGAGAAGTCTATAGGCAGACTCTTCAGGGCTTGGGTTGGACAAAATTGGTCGTCTATAAAAAGTTTCATTATACAATCTCTTTTTCGTTGCACTTCAAGGTAAGGGTGATTGAGGCTAAACTCTTGAAGGCGTGTGTTGTAACTTCGTTGTCTGTTACCACCGCCTTTGAGAGAGTGTCGGTCTCTATCCAGACGTTGGTTGCAAGGATTGCTTGTGCAAGTGCCTCTGCTAAACTCTGTTTTACAGAGCCCGATTGTACTATCAGCAGCGTTGCCCCATGACAAGAGATAATCTGACTCTCCGAGTTGCTGTTTCGTGCAATACTCTTATCTACAGTGTAGCTCTTGCGCTTGAGAATAGGGAAGGTAAAGCGCTCTATAGAGCCTATCGGGCTTCGCCAGGCTACACGAACAGCATTTTTGAACTTCGGCACAACTTTGTATCGTAGCGTCTTTTCAAGAGTGTCGTTGCAGTAGATGTCGATATATATCATCTCGGTATTGCTGCTAAAGGAGTCGGTTGCAAGATGTATATTTGCTGCCCCACTCTGACTCACACTCTCTAAGGAGATAACTTGCCCTGGGCTTGCGACAATCTGCGCCGCAATTGTACACTGCTTGTCGGTGTATAGCCTTATGTCATCACACTCTCCAAGGCTTATTGTGCGCTCTAAAGGCATTGTGGTATGGACTGTCTGTTGAGGATACTCACTGTTGTCGCTCAGCGTAACTATGCGCGACTCGATAAAGCTGTCAGCAGTCGAAACCTCAATATGAAACATCTTTGCTGGTGCCTGGTCAATAGAGCATGTGGTGCTCTGCGATGTCGTAGGTGTTATAAGCGCCGCCACATAAGGGGCAATGTCAATAACGGCACTCTTGCGACCCTTGACTACCTTGCTGCCGATAAGCGAGTGGCTCTGAGTGTCGAAAATCTCGATAAACATATCGGACTTAATATCCGACTCGATAGTAAATAGCACACCTTGGGTGATGGGCGTAAAATCTTTGGGCTGTTGTATAAATGTAAGCATATACAATAAAAATCTGTTTTGATTTTAGTCGCACGAAGAACGCTCCTCGTGAGGGTTATGTTTATAAAAATGTTGAAAACAGAGAACAATTTTCCGGAATTGTAGATATATCAATGTGTTATCTCTGTTTAAAAAGTTATTAACATCGCTTTAAAGGTGTTTATAACCGTCGAATGACAGTGCAAATATACAACATCAGACCCCCCTCTGTCAATATGGCAAACCCCCTTGCCCCTATTTTTGTTGCTCCGAAAAAAGCCAAATAATTAACCTAAAAGAGGTTGCAGAGCAAAAAAAAGTGCAATTTTTCTAAAAAAGTTACCTTAGGGGCACACTCTATGCAAAAAAATATTATCTTTGCGTTGCAGAAAGTGCAATTTTATCAAAACTAAAGCAGTTCCAAATATGGATGGTGATGGGTCTCAATGTCAAAATAGCCGCAATATCGTATCTCAATACGATACCATTTGTCTATGGAATCAGGCACGAGGGTAGTCTTTGTGCCGACATCCTTTTTGCACCCCCATCAGAGAATGTTCGCCACTTTATTGAGGGTAAGGTCGATTTGGCCCTTGTCCCTGCAGCTGTAGTTCCAACCCTTAAAGATGCACAGGTTATAACCGACTATTGTATAGGCGCAGTAGGCCCTGTACGCACGGTGCTCATCGTGAGCAATACCCCTATCGAGAAGGTGGAGCGCATCTGGCTTGATGGCCACTCTCGCACCTCTGTCCAGCTTAGTGGCTACCTTGCAAAGCACCGTTGGAAGATTGCTCCGCAGTGGTTGGCTATGGAGGACTACTCCGTTATGGAGAGTCCACAGACAGGTGATGCCTACCTGATTATTGGTGATAAATGCTTCGACTATGAGGGTCGCTTTGCATACACCTATGACCTTGCCGAGGAGTGGATTGCACAAACCCGCCTGCCATTTGTCTTTGCCGTGTGGGTAGCTCGTAAAGGTCTGTCGTATGATGTTCATGATGCCCTTGAGCGAACTCTTACCTTCGGTGTTGAGCATACCTACGAGGCAATTCTTGACAGTGAGTATCGAGATAAAGACTATGCCTATAGCTATTTGACCACCAATATAGACTATCTGTTTGATTCACAGAAACATAAAGCACTTAAAAAGTTCTGGGACTTTGGGTTAAAGGTTGAACCTAAAGTCAATCCCGGTTGAAGGGGTTAAGCAGCAGAGCCTGCCCAATCTGGAGTATGAAGTTTAATCAAAAAACAGAGAGGAAACAGAACTAATGATTACAATTTATCTTAAGCAATACAATAAGATTATCCGCAATGCCGACACCGAATTGTTTGACGATTTGGGCTATGACGACATCCTGTGGATTGATATGATGCAGCCAACTATCAAGGAGCAGAAGGCTGTAGAGAACTTTATGGAGATAAGCCTGCAAACCCGTCAGCAGGTAGAGGAGATTGAGTCAACCTCAAAATACTCAGAGACCGAAAACGCAATAATCTCCAATAGTAACTTCTTCGTTCCCGTTGGTGGCGACTCGTTTGAGGTCGAGCCGGTGTCGTTCATTCTCTCCAATGAGGGTGTGCTTGTTTCCGTTCGTCAGGCCGATATGCGAACCTTCCGAGAGGCCGAGAAACGCCTGCAGATGAACTACCGTAACTACTCCACAGGCTACCACATCCTTATCTCTCTGCTTGAGGTGAGAATTGACTTCGACGCCGACCTTGTTGAGCTGGTAGGCCGTCAGGTATCCACCTTAAGTAAGGATATTAACCGAGAAGATAGCATCGATAAAGAGGTAATCCACCGCATCAACACCCTGCAGGAGCGAACAATGGTCCTTCGAGAGAATATCTTCGACCGCCAGCGTGTTCTGTCAGGTATCCATCGTTCCGAGCGCTTCCCGAATGATATCTATCCACGTCTGCAGCTGATGATAAAGGATGTAAGCTCCCTTATCAGCCATACCGATTTTACCTTCCAGCGTCTGGACTATATCCAGGATGCCGCCTTGGGCCTTATCAATATTGAGCAAAACGAGGTCGTTAAAATCTTCTCTGTGGCCGCCGTAGTCTTCCTGCCCGCAACCCTTGTGGCAAGTATCTATGGCATGAACTTCAAGTTTATGCCCGAACTCGATTGGGTTTGGACACTTCCAAATGGCTGGACCCTCCCAATGGGATACATCTTCGCCCTCGGCCTAATGATTCTCGCCTCAGGACTTACGATGGGGTATTTTAGGTATAAGAAGTGGTTGTAATTTTGTCGTGATAGCGGCACATTTCCTGCCGCTAACAAAATAGCTTGCAATGAGCAGTACCGAAGTACAGCCCATCGCAGACAATTTTGCCGAGCGTTGTAAATGTACCACTCTGACAATAAAATGGTGCGCTGAACAGACTCAGTGCCTTGCTAACGCAGTATAGGCTGACGCAGAACAACTTGGATTTGTCTTGTCTGTACTGTTTTCGGGTTGGGTTTGCCATCGTAGATGGTACGAGAAAAAATAGAGCTGAGCACTCAAGCTCGCTTGAGAGTGTGAAGGCTCTGTTTTTTGTCGTAATAGCCACTGTAAGGGGCTATCCCCAACACGCTACAGCATAGAAGAAAAACGAAGTTTTTCCGAAAGCTTTTTGCACGCCCTGCTTTTTCTCGAAAAAGCGGGCAGTACTATGGGCAGTACTATGGGCGGTACTCGGTGGTTTCGGGTTGTAATTGGGTTAGAGGTTGGATAGTATAATCTTTTCCATAATATTGTAGCAATGGCTATTAGGGTGCACGCCGTCTTTAGATAGTTTTTTTGGCAGGGAGCCATCTGGTGCGGCGAGGGGTGTATAGAGGTCGATGAAACCTCGTTTTTTACATTTTGCGAATCGGGCGATTCGTCGGTTCATATTTTGTATAGGGGCTACGGGGTTAATTTCCGGTTTCCAGGGGTATTTTGCTGCGGGGAGTATTGTGCAGAGGATGACTTTTATTCCGTTTTGTTCGGCTAAGCGAGTCATTGTCTTTATATTTTTCATTATTTGGCGGTTAGAGACATATCCTTTATTTTGGGCTATATCGTTTGTGCCGCCGCAGATAATTACCACTTCAGGGGCGTTGGCGATGATATCTTTTTCAAATCGGGCCACCATCTGTGCGGTTACTTGTCCGCTTATTCCGCAGTTAAGAAAACCATTATTGGCAAAGAACTCCGGGTGTCCGCCATGCTTTACGCTGTCCCAGCTATCGAATATAGAGTCGCCCATAAAGGCGGCCTTATATTGAGCTGTTGCGGTTATTGTGCAGAGGGAGAGTAGTAGTGTAAGTAGTTGTTTCATAGGGTGTTAAATTCTATTGACGAGTCATTAAACAGGGTTACGGTGCTTGGCAGAAAGTCGGATGAGCTATAGCTCCACATATCGACAAACTGCTGTGGGGAGCACTCGGCAAGAGGGAACCAGCTACTCTGCACGCATACCATTATGCGGTGTCCGGCCTTGAAAGTATGTGCTATGTCGGGCATTGTAAAGCTCACTGTAGTAGGCTCTTGCGGCACTATAGGGGTGGGGTTTGTAAAAGAGTTGCGATACCTTGCTCTCATCACCTCTCCACGCACAAGCATCTGGTAGCCACTCTTCTCAGAGCCATCCTCAGGGTGGAGGTCTATAACCCTTACGGCCAGGTCTATATCTGTTGTGGTAATAGCCATATTGAGATTGACCTTTATAGGCCCTACAATGGTGTAGTTCTCTACAAGCGGCTCGGAGATATAGCGAAGAACATCCTCTCGGCCATCTGTAAAACGCTGGTCTGCAATCATATACTCACGGCGACGGTAAGATAGCTGCTCATCAAACGGCACAGGACAATTCGGGTCGGAGGTATATTGCATTGACGTTACAGCCTCGCCCTTTATAGGCTTTAGCTCGCCCTGATCGAGGTAGAGCGTTGCGTTTGTACACTGCTCAGGGAGCCATGTTTGGGATGTTATCCAGCTGTTCTGGCCTGAGAGGAATACCGATACCTTGGGCAGAGCATCAGCCGACCCCTTGCCTCGCAGGTGGTACTCGAAAAATGGCAACTCGAAGTTGTCAACATAGTATCTGGTGCTCGCCGTGCGGCCAAAGTCGAAGTCTCCTAACTTCTCAGCATTGCGGCTCTTCCATGCTCCATGTGCCCACGGACCCATAACAAGTCGGCAGTCGGTCTGAGGCGATTGGCTGACAATGGCCTTGTAGGTGTTCCATGCGCCAAAGCAATCCTCAGCGTCAAAAGTGCCTCCTACAACCAACACCGCAGGCTTGATGTTGTACAGGTGCGTGCGAACATCCCTGCGCTGCCACCACTCATCATAGTTGGGGTGCTCCGCCATAGCATCCCAAAAGGATGACGGATGCATCACACCCCTAAGCGAGTCTCGTGTCGCCTTGAGGAAAAAGTCGTAAAGACCATCCGAAAAATCATGCCTCTTTGTCGGCTCCCCCTCGGTCGAAGGGGTGTGCGAGGTGTGGCTCATCATAGGCATAAAACGGAACGAGTCGGCAATCATCATCACTCCATTATGGTGCAAATCATCTCCCATAAACCAATCCGTTACCGGAGCCTGCGGAGATACCGCCTTAATGGCCGGATGACCACATAAACCCGCCTGCATAGCGTAAAAACCAGGATAAGAACAACCCGTAAAACCTACACATCCATTGTTGCCCTTAATGTTGTTTATAAGCCACTCTACAGTGTCATAACTGTCCGTCAGCTCACTTATCGGAGCATCGGCAGGCCTGATGTTCTCATACTCGCCCTCACTCATAAAACGACCCCTAACATCCTGAAATACAAGGATGTAACCTCTTAAGATGTAACTGCGATTGAGGTAGTTTGTCAGAAAATCCCTCGGAATATCATCCCCATACGGATAACATGAATAGGGAGTCCTCTGAATAAGTATGGGATGATTGCTGCCCCAACGTGGAGTATAAACAACAGTGTGCAACTTCACCGAATCTCGCATCGTAATAGCATACTCACTCTTGCTGTACTTAACCCACGGCAACTGCAACCCAATGCCTAAAACAAAAATAATGACTAAAATAGATAAAAACCTTTTCATATCACAAATCTAACACTTTTTTGAGTTTCTACCAAAATAGTCGCTATAATACCTCCCATAGTACCGCCACCGAGAACTGCCCCTTTTTGAAAAAAGCGGCACCAAAAACTTTCGGCGAAACTCTGTTTCGCTTGTAGTATGTAGCGGATTGAGGATAGCCCCTTACAGTGGCTATTACGATAAAAGATAGTCAATCATTCGGTTTCAAGCAAGCTTGACCTTTGATGACTATCTTTTCTCGTACCATCTACGATGGCAAACCCAATCCGAGAATATGCTGACAAAACGATATTAAGCCACTTGCTTAATCCTAAAAAATAAGAAGTATGTTACCCACCCCCTAAATCCCCCTCCTGTGAGGGGGACTTTTGTCGCTACGCTCCGGGTGAGCTGAACAATCTCGGTGCCTTGCTAACGCAGTATAGGCTGACGCAGAACAACTTATAGTTTAGATTCTGTTTTCGGGTTGGGGGCTACTGCTGTAGGCAGTGAAATGAAAAATAGACCTCTCAGTTCAAGTTTACTTGAAAACTGAAGAAGGTCTATTTTTTGTTTCAATAACTTAGCAATAAGTTATCCCCAACACGCTACAGCATAGAAGAAAAACGAAGTTTTTCCGAAAGCTTTTTGCACGCCCTGCTTTTTCTCGAAAAAGCGGGCAGTACTCGGCAGTGGTACTGTGGTTACAGGAATAATAAGGTGAATGATGCCAGAGCGCTTCTGAGGGTTTTGAGGGCTAAGGTGAGGTGGTTTTCGACGGTTTTTTTTGATATATTGAGTGTTGTGGCGATGGTTTGGTTATCCATGCCCATATATCGGGACATTTCGAACACTCTGCGGCGTTGTTCGGGCATACGGCACACTACCAATCTGATAATGAGTTCTTTTTCTCGTGCGTAGTAGTCCTCTTCTATTGAGTCTGCGAGGGGAGGGGTTATTGTGCTATCGGCATATGGGGTAACACGACCCATTCGGCGCAGGGCATTAATTGCGGCATTACGGCTCATGACATAGATATAGCTGCTCAATGAATGGACCTCTACGGCGAACATTTCACGGCGTTCCCACACTTTAACGAAGACATCTTGGGCCACATCCTCTGCCATAGCGTCATTTTTCACCATACGACGGATAAACTCAAAGACACGTGTATAGTAGTGTTCAAACACAGCACTAAAGGCGCTCTGATCGCCATCAGAGAGCCTCTTGACTATGATTTTATCTATCTCGAAAGCCATAATACTATCACTTATTTACAAAGATAGACATTTTATTTAGAATTTACCCCTAAACGATAAAAAATTTTCTTTGCATTTTGTTTGTATATAACACGAAATAATCAATATTTGCAATATATAGTCAAAAGGACAACATTTTTTGGAAATTTGCGTTACAAAGTGTAACTTTGTACGATATTTTGCTTGACTATGAATTTAGAGAGATTTAACAAACTTAATCGTTGGATTGGCTGGGCGGTATTTGCTATTGCTGCTTTGGTCTATCTGCTGACAATAGAGCCCTCTTCGAGTCTTTGGGATTGCTCGGAGTTTGTGGCCACCTCATATAAGTTAGAGGTCGGACACCCTCCAGGGGCGCCACTCTTTATGCTTCTTGCGAGGATTGCCACCATTTTTGCGCCCTCTACGCACTATGTTCCGCACATGGTAAATGGCATGAATGCCATTGCGAGTGCTTTTTGCATACTCTTCCTCTTCTGGACCATTACCCACATTGCACGTCGTCTCTTTATGCGTGCAGGTGAGGCTTTAACTGTTGGCAAGGGTTATGCTGTACTTGGTGCGGGTGTGATAGGTGCGCTGGCATATACATTTACAGATACTTTCTGGTTCTCGGCTGTCGAGGGTGAGGTATATGCTCTCTCGTCGATGTTTACGGCGCTTGTTGTATGGCTGATGCTCAAGTGGGAGGAGGAGGCTGACTCTGCGCATGCCTTGCGTTGGATAGTGCTCATTGCCTATCTGATGGGCCTTAGTATCGGTGTGCACATCCTCAATTTGCTTACTATTCCTGCCCTTGTCTTTATCTACTATTTCCGCAAAACGGAGCACGTAACTTGGAAGGGGCTTATCTATGCCACACTTGCCGCAGGTGCTATACTGCTGGTTATCAACGGAATAATTATCCCATACACGGTCTATGTGGGTATGTTGACCGATATACTATTTGTCAACACTTTCTCACTTCCTGTAAACAGTGGTATTGTAACCTTTGTTTTGGTTATGTTTGCCGCTTTGGGGTACGCTATATGGTTTACTCACAAGAGAGGTGCGAGGATTTGGAACCTTATCACGGTATGTATTACTATGATTATGCTCGGTTTCTCCTCATACGCATCGGTTACTATCCGTGCATCGGTAAATCCGCCGATGAACTCCAACAACCCGAACAACCCTGCAGCGCTACTATCTGTTCTCAACCGAGACCAATATGGCAATCGTCCGCTTATCTACGGAGCCTCTTATGCGGCGCCGATAGAGAGTTACACCGAAAAGACGGTATATAACTACAACCACAAGACGGGCAAGTACGATGAGCTGACAACGGTCGATAGTTACGTCTATCCCGACAAGTTTATGCACCTGTTCCCTCGCATGTGGAACTATCTGAAAAAGGAGAGAGACTACAAGCCATGGGCTGCCTACCGCACTAAGGAGGAGATTGTAAAGGATGAGAATGGCGCAGTGGTAAGAGACGAGACGGGCCGTCCACTCCGTCAGAGGGTTGCCGACTATGGCAAAACGGTAAAGTACTACGACGGTTATGAGACTCAGAGCATTGTTGAGCCTACCTTTATGGAGAACCTGCACTACTTCTTCTCCTACCAGCTCAACTACATGTATTGGAGATACTTCCTCTGGAACTTCGTAGGTCGTCAAGATGATATTCAGGCCGAGGATGTAACGCTCACGCATGGCAATTGGCTCTCAGGCATCGACTTTATCGACCAACTCTACCTCGGTCCGCAGAGCAATCTGCCTCAGGAGATGGAGAACAACCGTGCACGAAACACCTACTACTTCCTGCCGTTTATACTCGGCCTTATCGGCCTTATATATCAGCTCAATAGGGACAAGCGTGGCTTTACGATTGTCATGTGGTTATTTATCATGATGGGTATAGCCCTTGTTGTCTATTTCAACTCCTCACCTGGCGAGGTGCGTGAGCGAGACTATGTATATGCCGGCTCATTCTACGCCTTCTCGATGTGGATTGGCCTTGGCGTGCTTGCGCTCTATGATGGTCTGAGCCGCATACTGAAGGCCGACCAGAGGGTTGTTGTACTTGTAGCGACTCTTGTAGCTGCCTGCGTGCCTACTATTCTGTGCGCCGAGAATTGGGACGACCATGACCGTTCACACCGCACATGGGCACGAGACACGGGACACAACTACCTGAACAGCATAGTCCAAAAAGAGGGTGTAAGCCCTATAATTGTCAACTATGGAGACAACGACACCTTCCCTCTCTGGTTTGCGCAGGAGGTAGATGGAGTGAGAACAGATGTGAGAATTATGAACAGCTCTTATCTGGATGGCGAGTGGTATGTTGACGAGATGAAGTGCAAGGCAAACGACGCTGATGGTATTCCATTCTCTCTGCCTCGCGAGAAATACACCTTTGTAAACGACTGGATTCCGGTTATCGACAAGTTAGAGCGCCCTGTAGAGGCTAAGGAGGTGATGGAGTTTATCCGCAGCAACGACTCTCGCACAAAATACGACATCGGCTTAGGCGAGCCTGTGGATTTTATACCTACAAAGCGCATAGCTCTGCCTGTAGATAAAGAGGCGGCAATAGCCTCCGGCATTGTCAAGGAGTCTGACAAAGACCTTATGGTTGACACGGTCTATATAGAGCTAAAGAAGAGTTCCCTTTCACGCTCAGAGTTGATGTTGCTCGATATGTTCGCCTCTTTTGATTGGAAACGACCTATATACTTCACCCAGGCATATATGCTCAACCCATTCGGGCTGGTTGACTACCTGCAGTTTGACGGCTACGCATTCCGCTTAGTGCCTATTCTCACACCGTTTGAGGATAGCTGGGAGGTTGGTCGTGTTGATAAAGATTATGCATACGACGTGTTGATGAACAAGACTAAGTATGGCGGGGTGGCCAATCCGAAGGTATATGTCGATTCGTTTATGCAGCACAACATCATGGTTGCCCGCACCCGTGAGGCCTTTGCACGTGTGGCTAAGCAGTATATCCTCGCAGCAGACTACACTAAGGCCGAGGAGCTACTCGACCAAGGTCTGAAGGTGTTGCCTATATCGCAAATACGTTTCACCATGGAGAATACATACCCATTCCTTGAGGGCTACTACTCTATCGGTGCCAACGATAAGGGCGACAACCTGCTACTCGCATACGCCGATACGCTGATTGGATATATCGAGTACTACATCCAATTTGACGGTTTCTATGGCGAGCTGGTAACAGATATTATCGACGAGAAACTCTCTGACCTCTCAGAGCTATACTACCTTGCAGGCATGGCCGACCGCAAAGAGGTTGTCCGTAGCTTTAATGACTACTACAAAGATGCCTTCGGACTGACTGACGAGGATTTAATGAACCCAGATACAGATACAGACACAACTACAACAGAGAATAAAAAATAGTAACGATATGAAACCCGTACTTACACTCTACAACACACTGACTCGTCGCAAAGAGGAGTTTGAAACAATCCACCCAGGCCGTGTAGGCATGTATGTCTGCGGCCCTACCGTATATGGCGACCCACACTTGGGACACACTCGTCCGGCAATTACTTTCGATTTGCTCTTCCGCTACCTTAAGGCTGAGGGCTACAAAGTGCGCTATGTCCGTAACATCACCGACGTAGGCCACCTTGAGCATGACGCAGATGAGGGCGAGGATAAAATCGCAAAAAAGGCCCGCCTCGAACAACTTGAACCTATGGAGGTGGCTCACTACTACACCGAGCGCTACCATAAGTATATGGATATGCTGGGTGTTCTCAGCCCATCTATCGAGCCACACGCCTCAGGCCATATCATGGAGCAGATAGACTTCGTACAGAGAATTATCGACCAGGGCTTTGCCTACGAGTCTAACGGCTCTGTATATTTCGATGTCGAAAAGTACAACAAACAGTACAACTACGGCTGTCTGTCAGGCCGCAACCTCGACGATATCGTTACCGATACCCGTACACTCGACGGCCAGTCAGATAAACAACACTCATTCGACTTCGCCCTCTGGAAAAAGGCCTCCCCAGAGCATATCATGCGCTGGAAGAGCCCTTGGAGCGACGGATTCCCAGGTTGGCACATGGAGTGCTCCGCTATGAGCACTAAGTACCTGGGCGAGAAGTTCGATATCCACGGCGGCGGCATGGACCTTATGTTCCCTCACCACGAGTGCGAAATCGCTCAGTCAACAGCCGCCCTGGGCCACGACTCTGCTCGCTACTGGATACACAACAACATGATTACTATCAACGGCAAAAAGATGGGTAAAAGCTATAACAACTTTATTACCCTCGAACAGATGTTCAACGGCGAGCATCCAGCCCTTGAACAGGCTTACAGCCCTATGACCGTGCGCTTCTTTATCCTCCAAGCACACTATCGCTCAACCCTCGACTTCTCAAACGACGCCCTCAAAGCCGCTGAAAAAGGCCTCGACCGTCTGATGAAAGGTATCGAGGCACTTAACAAAGCTAAAGCAAGCTCAACAACATCTTTCAACGCCGCAGAGCTTAACGAGCGTTGCCAAACAGCTATGGCCGACGACCTTAACTCACCAATGGTTATCTCTGCCCTGTTTGACTATGTCAAAATCTTCAACTCCCTGGCCGACGGTAGCCATACCGTTACTACCGAAGACCTGACAGCACTTAAACAAACAGTAAAATATTGGGTGGAAGATGTCCTCGGCCTGAAAGACGAAAAAGCCGCTACCTCATCAGGTAAAGATATGGTAACCCCACTTGTCGAAATGCTGCTCAATATGCGCCTCGAAGCTAAAGCCGCTAAAAATTGGGCCCTCTCAGACCAAATCCGAGACCAACTAACCGCTATCGGTATCCGCGTCAAAGACCGCAAAGATGGCTTCGACTGGGAAATCGAGTAAAACTACACATAGTACCACCGAGAACTGCCCGCTTTTTCGAGAAAAAGCAGGGCGTGCAAAAAGCTTTCTGAAAAACTTCGTTTTTCTTCTATGCTGTAGCGTGTTGGGGATAACTTATGGTTAAGTTATTGAAACAAAAAATAGACCTTCTTCAGTTTTCAAGTAAACTTGAACTGAGAGGTCTATTTTTCATTTCACTGCCTACAGCAGTAGCCCCAACCCGAAAACAGAATTTAAACTATAAGTTGTTTGCATTAACAAGCAAGTGGCTTAATATCGTTTTGTCAGCATATTCTCGGATTGGGTTTGCCATCGTAGATGGTACGAGAAAAGATAGTCATCAAAGGTCAAGCTTGCTTGAAACCGAATGATTGACTATCTTTTTTCGTAATAGCCACTGTAAGGGGCTATCCTCAATCCGCTACAGACTACAAGCGAAACAGAGTTTCGCC
>JAFOBG010000025.1 GCA_017381935.1 Alistipes sp. | reverse complement strand
CTTTTGTCGCTACGCTCCGGGTGAGCTGAACAATCTCGGTGCCTTGCTAACGCAGTATAGGCTGACGCAGAACAACTTATAGTTTAGATTCTGTTTTCGGGTTGGGGGCTACTGCTGTAGGCAGTGAAATGAAAAATAGAGCCTAACACTCAAGCTCGCTTGAAAGTGTAAAAGGCTCTATTTTTTGTTTCAATAACTTAGCCATAAGTTATCCCCAACACGCCACAGCATAGAAGAAAAACGAAGTTTTTCAGAAAGCTTTTTGCACGCCCTGCTTTTTCTCGAAAAAGCGGGCAGTACTCGGCAGTACTATAGGGTTTAGAAGTTCATGCGGTAAGGGCAGTACATTTGCACGCCGTTTCGGTACATTTCGTTTTTAGCGGCTTGATATTGGTTGCAGACGTCATTCAATTCATCTCCGATAACCAGGGCACGTGCCTGCATACCCAATGACTGCATAAATGCTACGAATGGGGATATTTCGCCCATTACCTCTTCCACACGGAAGTTATCGGCCACGCCTGCTTTATCGGCGGCGATAGCTATAGCGGTTTTAAGGCCACCATTTGTATCGGCCAGACCGATTTTCACTGCATCTACGCCACTCCACACGCGGCCTTCTGCGATATCGAGCACCTTTTGCAGTTCGAGGTTACGGCCTGCAGCCACTTTTGATGTAAAGGCCTCATATACATGGTCAACAGACTTAATGAGCAGGTTGCGTTCCATTTGGGTACTCCGTCTAAGGTTCATGCCCATAATGCCTTGACCGAAGTCGGCAGAAGGGTTTGTTTTTACGCCATCAAATGTTACGCCCAGCTTATTACGCATCATATTACCGCCTTCAAGCATCATACCGAACACGCCGATAGAGCCTGTAAGGGTAAGTTTATTTGCCACGATTGCATCTGCAGGGGCTGAGATATAGTATCCGCCACTTGCAGCATAGTCTCCCATTGAGACGATAACCGGTTTTTCGGCTTTCAGCAGTTCGACCTCACGCCAGATAACATCACTTGCAAGGGCACTTCCGCCTGGAGAGTTTACACGCAAGACAACGGCTTTAATTGCCTCATCTTTACGAGCTTTAGCAATTGTATTTGCGAGGGTTGTTCCATAGATATTGCCATCTATGCTGTCTGACTCGCCATCAACGATGCTACCTTCAGCATAGACAATGCCTATTTTTGGAGCCGAGATGTTGCTCATATTAGCGCCTACGATTGAGCAATAATCGCCCAAGGAGAGCATTTCAAACTTACCGAGGAAGTTCTTTTCAACGCCATACTCAGTAAATACCTCCTCCATTTGGTCTCGATAGATAATGCCATCAATAAGTCCATGCTGCTGAGCCTCTTGTGCGGTCATGATAGGCAGAGTATCTGCCACTGTATTAAGAGATGCCAGAGTTGTTGCTCTTGCCTCTGCGACAGTTGTTGCTATTGTCTGCCACATGCTATCTACCAAATCCTGCATCTGGCGACGGTTGGCATCAGACATTTTGTTAAGGATATAAGGCTCTACAGCGCTCTTATATTTACATACTGTAGGTCGGAACACCTCACAGTTAATGCCCATCTTATCCATTGCGCCCTTGAAAAATATTGAGGTATTAGCCAGACCCATCCAGCTAAATTGGCCCTCAGGCTGAAGATAGATTTTATCTGCCACAGATGCTAAATAGTAGCCAATCTGAGAGTATCCATCATTGAAAGCCACAATAAACTTTCCACTCTGCTTAAAGGCTACTAAGGCCTCACGCATCTCCTCCAGTGCGGCTGCAGAGACTGTTCCGCCACCGATAAAGTTAAGGTAAATACCCTTTATTCGCTCATCTGTTGCTGCAGCTTCAATAGAGCGCAACACGTTGAATAGTGTAAGAGTGCGGCTTGTTTGCATTGTTGTAAAATCCATACCTGCAAATGGGTTGATAGCAGGAGAATCTACAATGTTATCTGCTAAGTCGATTCTAAGAATAGTATTTGGCATTACAGCAACGCTCTTGCTGCTCCCCATAGAGCCTGCAAGACCTACAAATGTGATGAGCCAAAAGAGTCCTGACAATAGGCTGCCCACAACAACAGCCAAAAGAGCTGCCCAAAAAACCTTCATAAATTTCATAGTCGTATCTTTTATGATTTATAGTGCAAAGATAATAAAAATAGGTATTAGTAGCACAAAAACACTATACTTTTTGCATATATCCACTCCTCTCAAATCTTATTCCATAAAAAATTGTAACCTATAGTGCAAAAATATATCGTTATTTTGATGAAAATAGTGCAATTTTGTTAACTTTGCATGGGGGAAAGTTTAAAAGTGTAACCACTTCTATAGTTTTTCTTACGTAAAACGATGATATTCAACTATATATAAATTAACAAAACAATTACTACTATGTACGGTAATTTCAAAGAGTTCCTTGAGCAGGAGCTACAAGTAATTAAGGATGCCGGTCTTTATAAGACCGAGCGTGTAATTTGCTCACCACAGCGTGCCGAGATTGAGGTTGCTGGCAAGTCTTGTCTCAACTTCTGTGCTAACAACTATTTAGGGCTATCTGACAACCCACGTCTTATTGAGGCAGCAAAGAATGCTATGGATGCTCGTGGCTATGGTATGTCATCTGTTCGTTTTATCTGCGGTTGCCAAGATATACACAAGCAGTTAGAGCAGGCTATTGCAAACTATTTTGGAACAGAGGACACTATCCTCTATGCAGCATGTTTCGATGCAAATGGCGGTGTGTTTGAGCCACTATTCACAGAGCAGGATGCGATAATCTCAGACTCTCTCAACCACGCCTCTATTATTGACGGAGTACGTCTTTGCAAGGCAGTTCGCTATCGCTATGCAAATGCCGATATGGACTCTTTGGAGGATTGCCTCAAGCGTGCTCAGGCTCAGCGATTTAGAATAATCTGTACAGATGGCGTCTTCTCGATGGATGGCAATGCAGCTCCACTGGACCGCATCTGCGAGCTTGCAAAGCAGTACAACGCCCTGGTTATGGTTGACGAGTGCCACTCTGCAGGTGTTCTGGGAGCTACAGGTCGTGGTATTACAGAGCTGTATAACCTTCGTGGAGAGGTTGATATTATCACCGGCACATTAGGTAAAGCCTTTGGTGGTGCTGTGGGAGGTTTTACAACAGGTCGTAAAGAGATTATTGATATGCTCCGCCAGCGTTCTCGCCCTTATCTGTTCTCTAACTCTTTGCCGCCTGCAGTTGTCGGAGCCGGTATTGAGCTATTCAAGATGCTTGAGCAGAGCAATGAGCACCATGACCGCTTGGTAGCAAATGTGGAGTACTTCCGTGATAAGATGATTGCTGCCGGATTTGATATTAAACCTACCGACTCTGCAATTTGTGCCGTAATGCTCTATGATGCAAAGCTCTCACAAGAGTTTGCCGCAGCTCTTCAACAACGTGGCGTGTTTGTTACCGGTTTCTACTACCCTGTTGTACCTAAGGGCTTGGCACGTATTCGTGTACAGGTATCTGCCGGCCACACAACAGAACAGTTACAGCGTTGTGTAGATGCCTTTATTGAGGTAGGAAAAGAGCTTGGTGTATTAAAATAGTAACCCAAACAAAGTATGAGCAATAATAAAATTTCACTTGACGCAACTGACCGTAAGATTCTCAAATTCTTGGTTAAGAATGCACGTATGCCATACCTTGAGATAGCCAGAGAGTGTGGTATCTCAGGTGCGGCAATTCATCAGAGAATAAAGAAGTTGGAGGATTCAGGCATTATTTTGGGCAGTCGCATGATTGTAAATCCAAAGATGCTGGGCTTTGACGTATGCGCATTTATCAGCATCCGTATTCAGGACCCTATTATGAGTGCAGCCGTAGCTGAGAAGATAAAGAGCATCCCTGAGGTTGTGGAGTGCCACTTCATCACAGGAACATACAATGCTATGCTGAAGTTATATTGTGTTGACAATGACCACCTTATGCGTACCATCTTTGATGGTATTCTGCGTGTTCAAGGTATTTCAACCACTCAGACATACATCTCTCTTAGCGAGGCCTTCCAGCGTGAGCCGCATATAGATTATCTGGATAAAATGCCACTGCGATGATTCGTCTGACAAAAGAGTTTTCATTTGAGTCTGCCCACGCTTTATGGGGCTATGATGGCAAGTGCCGTGAGGTTCATGGCCACTCATATCGCCTCTTTGTAACCATAAAGGGAGAGCCTATCTCAGATGAAAACAACCCTAAGTTGGGTATGGTTATGGACTTTGGCGAGCTTAAGGCTATTGTAGCCAGAGAGATTACAGACCGCCTGGACCACTCATTTGTCATGCGTCGCACAGAGGAGGCACAGGCTCTTGCCAAAAGTATGGGTAGCCAATTTGCAAACGTTGTCCTTGTAGATTATCAGCCTACTTGTGAGAATATGCTCGCAGATTTTGCCACCCGTATAAAGGCAGCCCTGCCAACAGGCGTTACACTCCATTCACTCAGATTACACGAAACGGCCACCTCTTATGCAGAGTGGTACAGTGAAGATAATTTGTAAAATGAAAAAACTCTTTCTTATTGATGCTTACGCACTGATATTCAGGTACTATTATGCATTTATGGGCAGACCGATGCGTAATCGTGCCGGAATGAATACATCTATAGTTTTCGGCTTTACCAAGTTTTTAAGGGATATTCAAAAACGAGAAAAGCCCGACCTGCTCGGAGTGGCATTTGACCCTCCGGGGGGCTGTTTCCGTAAAGATATATTCCCTGACTACAAGGCCAATCGTCCAGCAACTCCGGAGGATATTATCGCCTCTGTACCATACGTAAAGCGTATTGTCGAGGCTATGTGCATACCTATCCTTGAGATTGCAGGTTATGAGGCTGATGATGTTATCGGAACTCTCGCCTTTAAGGGCGCTAAGGCCGGATATGATGTATATATGGTTACGCCTGATAAAGATTATGGGCAGCTTGTAGGCGAAAATAGAAAGATTTACAAACAAAAGGGCGACCAAATAGAGATTATCGACAGCCAGGCTATCAAAGAGAAGTACGGAATAGATGACCCTATCTTGGTCCGAGATATTTTGGCTCTCTGGGGAGATGCATCTGACAATATCCCTGGAGTTCCAGGTATTGGAGAGAAGGGCGCAAGCAAACTTGTGCAAAAGTGGGGTGATGTAGAGGCAATTATCGCCAATGCCGATACAATAGGCGGCAAGTCGGGTGCAAATATCAAAGCCTCATCAGAGCAGTTACGCCTATCTAAAACACTAACTACTATCTGTTTAGATGTGCCTATCGAGTTTAATGAGGCAGAGCTTACAGTCTGTTGTCCAAAGATAGACAGTCTCAAATCACTCTTTACAGAGCTCGACTTTAAGGCCTTTTTGAATGATATTCAGAATATGGCTCCTGCCGAAGAGAACACTGCACCTCAGCAGTCAGAGCAGTTCCAACTCGCCAATATGGCACGTGTCAAAGCCGGCAATGCAAAGCGAAAAGCTATGGAGGGTCAGGGCTCACTCTTTGATATGTTTAACAACCCTACTCCGGAGCAGACAGATGCAAGCGTAGAGGAAGATAAGAGCTCGCCATTTGCAACCATTGCCACAACAGCGCACCAATATAGCGTTGTAAAAGAGGCTCAGTCTCTGAAAGCTGTTGTTGAGCAGTGTATGGGCTATGATACTCTCTGTTTTGACCTTGAAACATCAGGCTTTGATATCTTCGGTTGCCGAATAGTAGGTCTCTCACTTGCCGTAGAGCCACATAAGGCGTGGTATATCCCATTCCCAAATACAGAGGACAGAAATGAGATAGAGAGCCTATATGCATCTATCTTAAAACCTCTCTTTGAGAGTGAAACAATTGTCAAGGTAGGACAGAATATGAAGTTTGACATCCTCTTCTTGCGAACTATCGGCATAGATGTAAAGGGCAAGAAGGGCGATACAATGCTTATGCACTACCTGCTTGACCCGGAGGCTCGACATGGCATGAACGCCTTGGCCGAGAGGTATTTGGAGTACTCTCCAATTACCATTGAGAGTCTTATTGGAAAGGGCGCACAACAGATTACTATGGATATGGTAGGTCTGGAGCGTATTGCAGATTATGCTGCCGAAGATGCCGATATAACACTCCAGCTATACCACGCTCTCAAGCCACAAGTCGAGAGTCAAGGTCTGTGGGAGCTATATTGCACTGTCGAAGAGCCACTTATAGATGTATTGGCAGATATGGAGTGGAATGGCGTTAAGATAGACAGCCAACTACTTCATAACTACTCTGTAACTTTAGGCGCTAAGTTGGTAGAGTTAGAGAGTGCTATTCGCCAAATGGCAGATGAGCCTGCGCTCAATGTCAACTCAGGCAGACAGGTCGGAGAGGTGCTTTTCTCCAAGATGCAGATTACAGACAAGCCAAAGATGACCAAAACCAAGCAGTTCTGTACAGACGAGGAGTATCTGCAAGGTTTTGCATCTGAGCATCAGATTGTCCGCACAATCTTGGAATACCGAGGCGTAAAAAAACTGCTATCTACATACATTGACGCCTTGCCACTACTTGTCAACCCTATAACAGACCACATACACACCTCGTATAATCAGGCAGTTACCGCAACGGGCAGACTATCATCATCAAACCCTAACTTGCAAAACATCCCTATTCGTGATGCGATAGGACGACCTATTCGACAGGCCTTTATACCATCAAAGAGCGATGGTTTGCTTCTATCTGCCGACTACTCGCAGGTCGAGCTCAGACTCATGGCGCATCTAAGCGGAGACGAGTCGCTATGTGAGGCCTTCCGCAATGGAGAGGATATTCACGCCGCAACAGCTGCCAAAATCTTCCAAAAGAGCATTGACCAAGTAACAGCAGAGGAGCGTCGTCATGCAAAGACTGCCAACTTCGGTATTATTTATGGCATCTCGCCTTTTGGCCTGGCACAACGACTTGATATACCTCGCTCAGAGGCTAAGGCCCTGATTGACGGGTACTTTGAGTCCTATCCAAAGGTTAAACGATATATGGAGGATACTGTCTCGGAGGCAAGACAGATGGGTTGTGTTTCGACAATATTCTCTCGACGTCGCTACCTTGAGGGTATAGACTCTCGCAATGCCAATACTCGTGCCCTGGCTGAACGAAATGCCATCAACGCCCCTATTCAGGGTAGCGCAGCAGATATTATGAAGATTGCTATGGTTGGCGTAGCTCGTGCCTTCAAAGAGCAGAGTATTCGCTCTAAGTTGATATTGCAGGTTCATGACGAAATTGTAATAGACCTCATCCCTTCTGAACGTGAGGCTGTCGAAAAGATTGTCCGTGCTCAGATGGAGGGTGCTGCACAGCTATCTATCCCTTTAGTGGTAGATATAGGCGTTGGTAAAAATTGGTTAGAGGCGCATTAAGACAAGACAATGAGACCACTGCTAATTATAGTTGCACTTGTAGTAGCTTTTACAGCTACAGGCCAAAGCGTTAGAGAGACAATACTCTCTAACCCGACCCTTACACGCGGCACATACTCCTTGTATCCAACTCAGTTTAAGGAGCAAACAGCTGTTCCAAAGGGCTACAAGCCATTCTATATCAGCCACTATGGTCGTCATGGCTCAAGGTTTATTCAGACAAACGAGCAGTTTGACTCAGTTGTAAGTGTGCTTGAAGATGCTGCCTCCAAAGATGCCCTTACAGAGCTTGGAAAAGAGGTATATGGCAAATTTATAGAGGCAAGCCGAGTGTGTCAAAACAGAGCCGGAGAGCTAACTCCAATCGGCATGAAACAACAGCGAGAGATTGCTCAGCGTATGTATCGCAACCATCCTGAGATTTTCCGCCACAACCCGAGGATTTCTGCCGTAAGTACCGTCGTACCAAGGGTTATTCTGAGCATGAGCGCCTTTACAGAAGGACTACTAAGAGAAAACCCTAAACTCGATATTACCACCGACACAGGTCGCCGTTTTATGAAGTATGTCAACCCATACTCGGCAGACAACGACCCTGACCTGACAAGACGAGTAGCAGAGTATCGCTTCCCAAAGGCCGAGTGGTCTAAAGAGTGGTACAAGTTTAGAGACAAAAATGTCGATAACAGCCGCCTTCTCGCCTCACTCTTTAAAGAGAGCTATATACCTACTATTGAGAATAGTATGGAGCTATCAATGAACCTCTTCCGCAATGCCGTTTGCTTTGCCGGAACTACAGCCGATGTAGATATAGAGGGTATATTTACTACAGAAGAGAAGTATTGTTGGTGGAGGGTAATAAACCTATTTTACTATGTTGAAAAGGGAAACTCAGGCATTGGTGGCGGATTTATAAGTGATGTGTCGGATATTCTGCTTAAAGACTTTATAGACCAGGCTCAAAGTGTAATTGATGCGGGCACAAGAGCCGTAACACTACGTTTTGGTCATGACGGTAATGTGATAGGCCTACTCAACTCAATGGGCGTTACCGGCTGGGCAAAAAGAGTAGAGACTTTCGAGCAGGTCGAAAGTGTGGCTTGCGACTTTACAATACCTATGGCCTCCAATATACAGTGGATATTCTACCGTAACAGAGCAGGTAGTGTAATTATGAAGATGCTCCACAATGAGGAGGAGGTACTCTTCCCAGTGCAGAGCGATATAGCTCCCTACTACCGCTGGCAAGATATTAAAGAGTATTGCAATGAGATATTAAAGAGTTCAACCGTATATAAATTCTAAAACCTAACCTTATATGAAACACCTATTAATAATTTTGGCAATTTTTGGCTGTGTAGCGACAACAACAGCGCAAACTGCCCGAGAAAAGATTATGGAGGATCCGAGTTATGCACTTGGTGTATATCGCCTCTATCCTACTCAATTCAAAGAGCAGACTCCTGTCCCAAAAGGCTATAAGCCTTTCTATATCAGCCACTATGGCCGTCATGGTTCAAGGTATGTATTGCGAGACGAGAAGTTCGACCGTGCATATAATGTCTTTGCTGACGCAGAGTATTTCGGCAAACTGACAGACCATGGCAAGGAGGTCTTTGAGCGACTCAAGAGAGCTAAGAAAGATGCCTATGGTCGCCCCGGAGAGTTGTCTCTAAAAGGCCAAGAGCAGCATCGACAGATTGCAACACGAATGTACAACAACTACAAGCAGGTCTTTAAAAAGGCTCAATATATTGATGCAAAGGCTACCATAGTACCACGAGTACTTGTCAGTATGACCGCCTTTTGTGATGAGTTGATGCGTCATAACAACAAACTCGACATACACTATGAGTGTGGCAAGCCGTTCCAAAAGTGGCTCAACCCTTACTATAAGGATAACGACCCTCGCTTGGCAAAATATATAGATCTCTATCGCCATACCGCAAATTGCGAGTGGATGAAGGAGTGGCGAGAGTATCGTCGCAAGAATGTCGATATTTCACGCCTATTGCACTCTCTTTTCAAGCCTGATTATGTAAAGAGTATGCCTTTCCCTCACGACTTTGTATTTCACCTCTTTAAAACCATAACATCACTGCCCGGTACACCTACAGAGGAGTCGCTGCTTGATATCTTTACAAAAGAGGAACTCTATGAGCAGTGGAAGTTGGTCAACATCATCTTCTACCACGAAAAGGGTCCGTCAGGGATAAAAGATAAGTTCCTTAACGGCGTCTCTACCCCTCTGCTTGAGAAGATAATCGAGGATGCCGAGCAGAAAGTTGCCGCAGGCGTACCGGCTGTAACACTCCGTTTTGGCCATGATGGCAATATTATGGGACTGCTAAATACAATGCGTATCCCTAATTGGTGTGAAGAGGTGGATAACTACGAAGATGTAGAGAAATATTGGAATGACTTCAATATCCCTATGGGCTGTAACCTGCAGTGGATATTCTATCGCAACAAAAAGGGAGAGACCCTTGTCAAGATGTTACTCAACGAGGAGGAGATTGCCTTCCCTAAGCAGATAGACTCCTCTATGGCTCCATACTATCGTTGGGAGGATGTGCAGAAGTTCTACCGCAATCTTATCCCGCAGATGTATGAAATCGGTTGTTATAACAAACTCGAAAAACTACTCGATAAATAGTAAAACAAATAAGTAAAACCTAAAATAAAGAGAAGTATGAAAAAACTGTTTATTCTTATCAGCCTACTTACAGTAACTGCAACGACTTCAGCAAAAACTCCGCCAGAGAATTCTGATGACAGAACAGTTTGTGCAACCTTAGAAAAGGCTATCCGTCGTATAGTATCTATCCCAAATATTGATGGATATTTAACTCTTAAGTGCGACTTCCACATGCACACCGTCTTTGCAGATGCACAAGTATCTCCTGTTGGCCGTGTTCGTGAGGCTTGGCAGGATGGACTCGATGTAATTGCTATGACAGAGCACATCGCAGTACATAAAAATAAGGGCATTAAGCTCAAGGACTACAATTTACCAATCAAGTTAGCCGTTAAAGAGGGTAAGAAGTGGGGCTTGATGGTTGTCCCTGCAGTTGAGATTACCCGCACAAAACCTTTTGGCCACATGAACGCACTATTTATCAAAGACCCTAATGTATTCGAGGAGACTCGTTATAAGGTTGATGAAAACGGCAAATTGCTTCGTGATAAGGATGGTAACCGTATCCCTAACCCAACCGAGATGGATGACTTCAGAAAGGCTGAGGAGCAGGGCGCATTTATGATTTGGAACCACCCTGGTTGGCCGGATAAGAAGTGTACTTTATACCCACTCCACAAGCAGCTTATTAAGGAGGGCAGAATACACGCTGTAGAGCTCTTCAATGGTAGCGAGTGGTATCCTAAGGTGCTCGATTGGTTTGATGACTATAAATTGCCAATGATGGCCAACACAGATATCCACGACACCTCTGAGTTCGCTTATGGAGACGGTATTCGCCCAATGACTCTCGTCTTTGCTAAAGAATACACTCTTGAATCGCTCCGTGAGGCTCTGTTTGCAGGCCGTATGTTGGCTGTTTTTGACAATAAAATTGCAGGCGACTCTAAATATATAGAGCAACTTATAGATGCCTCTTTGCAGATTAAGGTTATCAATGCTGACAAGGGCGTGTTGGAGGTTACAAATATCTCAGACCTTGAGTTCCAGACTCTCTTCGGAGATCACATGAACCCTGTACGCTTCCGCCCTCGAAAAGCAATCCGTGTAACAGTTCCAAAGGGCACTATTCTTGATTTTATAAATTGTTATGCAGGTCGTAACACAGTAAAAAAGGAGATTTGGTAAAATGCTCAGTATTGCAGAAAGACACAAGTACATTCTTGAGAAACTTGAGAAGTTTGGATTTATCCGCATCACAGATGTTGCGGAGGAGTTAGGCGTAACGAAAGTTACAATTCGTAAAGATGTAAAGATTCTTGAGGGCAAGGGCCTTCTATACAAGGTACACGGCAGCGCACGTCTTGCTAATCCTCATATCGCAGACCGCGATTTGATGACCAAGAGCTCCCTTAACAGAGAAGCAAAGCAGCGTATCGCCGAGCGTGCTGCTCAGATGATTGAGGAGGATGACTCGATTATGATTTCGGCAGGCTCTACAACATACGCCCTTGCCGAGGCTATCCGTAACCTCACTCCGGCTCCTAAAATCAATGTTGTAACACCGTTTATCAAGGTATCTGCCCTACTTAATGAGGTGGAGTCTATCCATGTTGAACAATTGGGAGGCAGAGTATATAAGAAATCATTCGCTACACGAGGTGAAAATGCGTGCGTAACCTTAGGAGATATGGTCTGCTCTAAGTTCTTCTTAGGCGTTGACGGCTTTGACCCCGATTTCGGCATTACAACCTCAACAATCGAGGAGTCTCACCTCTCTCGCAAAATGATGGCAGCCTCATCTAAGACGATAGTTTTGGCCGACTCTTCAAAGTTCGGACACCATGGATTTGGCCGCATAACATCAATTGATGACGTAGATGTAATTATTACCGACACCAATATCTCACCAGAGATGGTCGAGATTATCGAAGAGGCCGGTATCGAATTGATAACTGTTTAAAAATAGAATTATGACAGAGAAGAAGATTGAATTTGAACTCGACCCTACTGTAGCACAGGGACACTACTCAAACTTTGTAATTATAGCACACTCTCCAAGTGAGGTTATCCTCGACTTTGCATCCATGCTCCCAGGTATGCCGAAAGCAAAAGTCTGTAGCCGTATTATCCTCACTCCGGAACACGCAAAACGACTTCTGCTATCCCTGCAGGAGAACTTGAATAACTATGAGCAGCACTTCGGTACAATTAACATCTCACACCGTAGCGGCTTTAAACCAACAGGTCAAGCATAAATTCGACCATTGGTTATTAGCTTGTAGATATCCGTTTAATTCTCGGGCTAAAGCAATAGGGCACAACTGTTTTGTTGTGCCCTATTTGTCTATTATTGGCGTCTAAGAATGATTTTGAATATTCTTACGCAGCACGGCTGGGGTTGTATGAAACCGTTGTTTGAAGAGTTTAATGAAGTGGGAGATATTGGTAAAAGCGCACGAGATACCGACTTCGGAAATTGTCATATTGGTT
>JAFOBG010000001.1 GCA_017381935.1 Alistipes sp. | reverse complement strand
GCTACAGAGAGTGGAAGTTATGTAGTAATACCGTATGTTGCAGCAGATGCATTAGATTTGGCTGCAGCTTTGGTAGCAGGAACAGATGCTATAGAGCTTACAACTGCAAAACCTTGTCTTATCCATACAGCAAAGGACTTTACTCCGTTTACAAGCACAAATATTTACCAGGTTAAGGTAACTTACAATAAGCAGTAATATTAAAATAGGCTCTCAAAAGAGGGCCTATTTTTTAGGTACAATAAACAAAAACAATAAATCTAAAGTTGTTTTGAAGAGGGATAGAGAGTCTATTCCTCGTTTTTGTTTATAAAATTGTGCAAATAATTGCAGAAAAACTACTCTATCTCCTTATTTTATAGTAATTTTGCCCAAAAGAAACTAATAATTGAATAAAATATGGGAGCTATTGTAAAGACAAACTTCAATTTTAAAGGTCAGAATAACCACTATGTTGGTAAAGTTCGTGATGTGTATAGCATTGATGGCGACTATCTTGTAATGGTTGTTTCAGATAGAATCTCTGCATTCGATGTTGTACTGCCAAAGGGTATTCCATTCAAGGGCCAGGTGCTCAATCAGATTGCAGCCAAATTCCTTGATCAGACAGCTGATATTCTTCCAAACTGGAAAATAGCCGTTCCTGATCCAATGGTAACAGTTGGTCATAAGTGCGAGCCATTTAAGGTTGAGATGGTTATCCGAGGCTATCTGTCTGGCCATGCTTGGAGAGAGTACAAGGCAGGCAAGCGTACTATTTGTGGCGTTGAGATGCCTGAGGGTATGGTTGAGAATCAGAAATTCCCAGAGCCAATCATCACTCCTACCACAAAGGCAGACGAGGGACATGATGAGGATATCTCTAAAGAGGAGATTATCGCTCGTGGTATTGTAAGCCGTGAGGATTATGAAAAGTTGGAGGCTTATACCCGTGCAATTTTTGCTCGTGGAACAGAGATTGCTGCCAAGATGGGCCTTATCCTTGTTGATACTAAGTATGAGTTTGGAAAGAAGAATGGCGTAATCTACCTTATGGATGAGATTCATACACCGGACTCTTCTCGTTACTTCTATGCAGAGGGCTATGAGGAGCGTCTTGCTGCAGGTCAGAAGCAGAAGCAGCTCTCTAAGGAGTTTGTTCGTGAGTGGCTTATGGCAAACGGCTTCCAGGGCCAGGAGGGACAGCAGGTTCCTGAGATGACAGAGGAGATTGTAAACTCAATTACAGACCGATATATAGAGCTTTATGAGAATATCTCAGGCGAGAAGTTTGTTAAGGCTCAGGCCGAGGATGTAGAGGCTCGTATTGAGAAAAATGTAAGCGATTTTTTGGCAACATTGTAGTGTCTGCCGAAAGATAAGAGCGACCCCCAAAGTTTGAGAATCATTGACTTTGAGGGTCTTTCTTTTGAATTTTGAAAAGAGTTTGTTACCTTTGTAGTATGAATTTGGATTTATCTAATATTAAGGCGCTTAGAGAGCTATTTGAGACGCCTAAAAAAGTAGTCATACTTTCGCACACTAACCCTGATGGAGATGCTATCGGCTCTTCTCTTGCGTTGGCCGAAGTTCTAAAGGCAAAGGGACACACTGTTAACTGTATTTTACCAAATCGTTTTCCATACTATCTTAAGTGGATGCCGGGTACAGATGGTATAATTATCCACTCACTTGACAAAATTGGCATTACACAGAGTGTTGTTGAGGCGGCAGAGGTGATTGTCTGTGCTGATATGAGCACATTAACACGCTTGGAGAGCCTTACAGAGGTTATTACAGCCAATACAATGGCAAAGCGTGTGTTGATAGACCACCATCTCAACCCTTCGGAGGATTTTGATTTAATCTTCTCCTCTCCCGACTCTTCAAGTACAGCTTATCTTGTCTATGAGATTATTAAGGCGGCTTTCGGAACAGAGGCCTTGACTGCTACAATCGGAACGTTGCTCTATGTGGGTATGATAACAGATACAGGTAATTTTGCATTTTCTAACCTTACACCTCAACTCTTCCGAGCAGTTGCAGATTTGATAGAGGCAGGCATAGATATTCCGACAATCTATAACAATGTCTATAACTCATTTACTGAGGGTAGAGCAAGACTCTTTGGTTATGTTATCAACAAAAAGATGAAGACTCTGCTCAAAGGCACTGTTGCCTATATGTCTCTTACTGAGGATGAGATGCGTCGTTTCTGGTTTCAGCAGGGAGATAGCGAGGGCTTTGTAAACTATCCACTCTCAATAAAGAAGGTCAAGATGTCGGCCATGTTCTCGGAGCAGCAGGGCGGTTTTATCCGTGTCTCTTTGCGATCACACGGCAAGGTGGATGTCAATACTTTTGCTCGTCGATATTTTAATGGTGGAGGTCATCACAATGCGGCAGGCGGAAAGTCGTTTATGACTATGGAGGATACAATTGCTCACTATATAGCCTCGGTTGAGGAGTATCATAATGAGGGTTTGGTATAAAAAACACACTATATGTTCAAAACCTATTTAAGACTGCTTAATTTTGCAAGTCCTATAAGTAAATACGCAGTGCCATATTTCTTTACGGCGGCTTTGCACGCTATATTTAATACGGCAACTTATGCGCTTATAATCCCTATTCTCAATACAATGTTCGATAAAGGCTTTGCCTTTGTTCCAACATACCAAATGCCGGCTATTACATTTAGTGAGGCGGCCCTTACAGAGTGGTTGAGCTATATCTATACAATGCTCTTTGGTGCTGAGTTTACAATGACCAGAGTTTTGGCTCTGCTCGGCGGTGTGGTGATGATTACAAATATGCTCTCAAATCTCTTCCGTTACCTTAGTGCCTATACGGTTGAGTGTATGAGAACTACAACTCTGCAGAGAATGAGAAATATGATGTTTGATAACATTATAGATATGAATGTGGGCTACTTTACCGAGCAGCGCAAGGGAGATATTATCTCTCGCATAACATCTGATGTTATGGCTGTTCAGTTCTGTATCACAAATACCCTTCAGGTTGCTTTCCGTGAGCCGTTCCTTATTATCGGTTACCTTGTGCTGATGCTCAATGTATCGTGGGAGTTGGCTCTGTTTGCAGTCTTCTTCTTGCCAATTGTAGGTGTACTTATTGGAGGTATTGTAAAGCGCTTGCGCCACCCTGCAAGTCGTGTTCAGGAGCAATTGGGAGATATGGTGAGTGTGCTTGACGAGTCTCTGTCGGGCATAAAGATTATCAAGACCTATACAGCGACTGAGTATATTCGTACAAAGTTCCACCAAATCAATGCTGAGCTCTCTCGACTCATGCTTTGGATGGCTCGTCGCCAGCAGTTGGCCTCTCCAATGAGTGAGTTTTTAGGTATTACAGCCGTAGCAGTAGTGCTTGTCTTTGGAGGTTCGCTTGTAACAAAGGGCTCTTTGAGTGCGGCAGGATTTATCGCCTTCATTGCAGCCTTTTCGCAGATTACACGCCCTGTACGAGCGTTTATAGACCAATTTGCAAATATCAATCAGGGTGTTGCAGCCGGTGAGCGTATTTTTGAGATTATTGATGCTAAGAGCGAGATTGTAGATACAAATATGGCTACAGAGTTCAAGGGTCTGAAGGATAAGATAGAGTTCAAGAATATCAGCTTCTCGTATGATGATAGTCGTGAGATTTTGCACGATATATCCTTTACCATTGCTAAGGGTGAGACTGTCGCTTTGGTAGGTGCTTCGGGTGGCGGAAAATCGACTCTCAGTGAGCTTATGCCGAGATTTTATGACCCTGATAAGGGTGGTATATTTATTGATGGCACGCCGCTTACTGCATTTAGTCAGCAGAGCTTGCGTAGTCGTATAAGCCTTGTTTCACAAGAGACCGTTCTCTTTAATGATACAATAGAGAACAATATCGCTTTGGGAAAGCGAGATGCTACACATCAACAGATTGTTGAGGCGGCAAAGATTGCAAATGCACACGACTTTATTGTCGAGACTGCAAATGGCTATCAGACCAATATCGGAGACCGTGGAGCAAAACTCTCAGGTGGTCAGCGTCAGCGACTGAGCATTGCTCGTGCGGTGCTTAAGAACCCTGAGTTCTTAATCCTTGATGAGGCGACCTCGGCTCTTGATACAGAGAGCGAAAAGCTCGTTCAGCAGGCGCTTACACATATGCTTAAGGGTAGAACATCTGTGGTTATTGCACACCGTCTGTCAACAATTCATAATGCAGATAAGATTATCGTTATTGACGAAGGTCGTATTGCAGAGCAGGGTACACATGAGCAGTTGATAGCTCAAAAGGGTATCTATGCTAAACTTATAGAGATGCAAAGCCTCAAGTAATTATGGATATAGCACAATCAAGACGAAAAGAGAATATTGCTGAGTATATCCTCTACCTATGGCAAATTGAAGATTTGCTAAGAGCACTTCAGTTTAGTCCGGAGGCGATATATTCACAACTTGTCGCTCCTCGAAATATAGCAGACGAGCAGAGAGAGATTTTTCTGCTTTGGTATATGGATATAGCAAACCTTCTTCGTGAGGAGGGTAAAGAGAGTGGCGGACACCTTAACCATACACTTCACCTTATAGCAGATTTGCACAACCTACACTTACAGCTTATGCAACTGCCTGCAGGTGAGCACTATCGCAAGACTTTTTCAAGACTATCACCCTCTCTACCAACCCTTAGAACGCTGTTGGGCAAAAATGAGATAAGTGATACAGAACTGTGTTTCAGAGCACTCTATGCATCTATGCTCTACCGTATAAAAGGTGGTGGTCAGAAGGCTGTTACAGATACTTTGGAGTATATCTCGCCTGTTATAGGAGAACTGACAGCTATCTATCACAAGGTTGAAAGGGGCGAAATAGATCTATTTAAGGAGTAGATAATAGATAGGAGCTATAAATTGATATTTTTTGACTATCTTTGCCACGCAGATTCGGTTCATCGCTGCTCGTAAGAGGGGAGGAAAGTCCGAGCAACACAGAGCGCCACACAAGTTAACGGCTTGATGTCCGTGAGGGTATAGTAGCGTAACAGAGAATAACCGCCCGTAAGGGTAAGGGTGAAAAGGCGGGGTAAGAGCCCACCGCGAGGGCAGCAATGTCTCTCGGCAGTACGTCTTGTGGGTTGCAAGGTTATGTATATCGGCAATTAAGGGTTGCTCGCCCGATGCCGAGGGGTAAACCGCTAGAGACGGCAGGCGACTGTCGCCCAAGATAAATGATGAACTAAAACAGAACTCGGCTTACGGAATCTGCCAAGATGCCCTGCACTAAATGGTGCAGGGCTTTTTTGTTGTATAGCTTAACAGAGCTTACTCTTGTGTATGCCAGATAATAGATTGACTATCGTCGTGCTCTGGAAGTGGTTTTGGCTGGAAGTCTGAGTATCCGAGGGCAATAGCACACTCAAAAGACCAATCTTCAGGGATGTTGATAAATGTGCGGATGTAATTGTCTGCCTGTTCGCCATCGGGATTATCTTTCAATCGAGGTCTGCCTCCGATATGTACCCAACAACTTGCAAGACCTGCATTGACTATAGCGAGCTGGAGCATAGTTGCGCTAATTGCACAATTCTCACGCCACAGGTCGGTTTTGGTGGTATCGGCAGCAATAATAATGGCAGCCGGCGCATCTTTCATAAAAGAGGAGCCGTAGTCTCGCATTTCTGATAATTTCTCAAGGGTCGGTTTGTCATCAACGATAATGAAACGAGTAGTACGCATATTTCGTGATGAAGGGGCTGTAAGTGCTTGATTTACAATATCGAGCAAAACCTCTCTTGAGACCTCTGTGGGGGAGAAACGACGTACGGAGCGACGAGTCTCTATTACTTTTTTGAAATCCATTGTAAAAATTTTAATTAGTCAATATGCAAAAATAGTGAAAATTACTAACTTTGCTATATGGAAAATAATAATTATAAATTTACAGTAGCTCTTATTTATGATTTTGACGGCACTCTTGCTGCCGGCAATATGCAGGAGTATAACTTTATTCCTGCCATAGGAAAGAGTAACAAAGAGTTTTGGAGTGAGGCAAACTCTCTTGCCGAGCAGCAGGATGCAGACCAGATTTTGACCTATATGGCTCTTATGATTCGTGAAGCTAAGGCTAAGGGTATCTCTCTGCGCAGGGAGGCTTTTCAGGAGTCGGGCCGTGCTGTAAAGCTATATCCCGGCGTAATGGAGTGGTTTGACCGTATAAACAGCTATGGAGAGGAGCGAGGTGTGAGAATTTTGCACTACATAAACTCTTCGGGCCTAAAGGAGATTATCGAGGGTACAGCTATTGCCGACAAGTTCCAGAAGGTATATGCTTGTTCGTTTCTCTACAATGTTGACGGTATTGCATATTGGCCGGCAGTGGCTGTAAACTATACAAATAAGACACAGTTTATCTTTAAGATAAATAAGGGTGTAGAGTCTGTTTATGATACCAAGCAGGTAAATAAGTTTATGGAGGAGAAGAGCCGTCCTGTGCCATTCTCCCGTATGATTTATGTTGGCGATGGCACAACAGACATCCCATGTATGCGTCTTGTAAAGAACTTTGGCGGCCACTCTGTTGCTGTCTATAACCCGAAAGACAAGGCAAAGCGTGCCGAGATGAATACACTTATCAGAGATAATCGAGTAAATCATGTCTGCCCGGCTGACTATACAGAGGGCTCGGAGATAGATACTGTTGTGAAGGCTGTAATTGACAAATGTATTGCAGATTACAACGTCGAGCAACTTGAGATTGCAAAGGTTTAATAGTTTAAAGTTTGGTTATGAAGAGGTTGCAGCTACTGCTCTTTTTCTTGCTTATCGCTTGTAGTGTATCTGCGCAACGGCGAATAGTAGAGTATGATAAGCAGGGTAATAAAGTGAAAATTATCAGAGAGTTACCTATTCGTGTCGATAAACACGAACTACGTTTAAGTGTTGGTACACCTACACCTCTCTCAAACCAACTTATGGGAAACTATCTGTACTATCATGATATAGAATATCAGCAATCAAAATTTAGAGAGGATATAAACAATAGCAACACCTATCTTACAGACCGCTATTTTTGGGGCAATTATGCTCTTAGCTATGTCTATCATAGCCGTCGTTGGTTGCAGTTTGGTGGAACAATGACAGTTGGAGTAACCTCGCAGTCTCGTCGCCACAATAGCGATAACAGTAAGGTGGAGAGTCTTAGTGGCTATGCTATAGGAGTGATGCCGACAGTTCGTTTTGTCTGGTTATATCGTGAGAAAGTACAGCTCTATTCCTCACTCTCATTTGGTGTTGTTTTTGGAACAGAAGAGGTTGTGCCTTTGGGAGATATGACGGTTGTCGGCTGCTCATTTGGTCGCAAGGTTTTTGGTTTTGTAGAACTTGGAGGTGGTATGGCCGGAGTGGCACGTGTTGGTCTTGGCTATCGCTTTGACGCTTCGAAAAAAGTAAGGTAATAGGAGGGACGATAATGAGACGATATATATTGATACTGCTTGCGCTGTTGAGTTTTACAGCGTGTAAGATTGACCAGGGAACAGTTCCTAATCCAAATAGAGCCAATGAGCTATTGCAGTCAAAGGTCAACAATGTGTTGTATAGTGTAGTGGAAAACTCTCGTATAGCAATTTATGGTGATGCTCTTTTGGCGGCAGACGAGACAATGCAGATGCTTATCAAGTCTATGTGGTTTAATAATGTACAAGCCACAATAGAGGAGAAGCAGATTGTAATCAATCTCAATGGCAACATCTATAATGACAAATATGTAATTACAACCAGCGGCAAAACCTTCTCTGAGGGAGCTATATGGATATTGAAGCGTATCGGTGCGAGCAATGACGGCTCACTTATTGCCACTTTTGTTGGACAAGAGGGTGTTCAGAGGAGTTTTACATACGCTTTTAGAGAAGAGAGTTATGTTGATACTTATCATGCAGATATTGTTGTAAGCTATCAACTTGTACCTCAGACTGCAACCATACAGACTACTCTTTGTGGTGGTGGATATGTTTTGCATAAAGAGGGGGAGTACTCGATACACTTTACTATAGAGGAGAACAATCCGCTTGTCTTTGAGAGGTCGAGCCGCACTCCAACTTCAGGCAAGATGGAGATTGTCTATAAAGATTTGGTTGACAATAAGCAGCTCAACCTTGTTGTTGTATATTCAAATGGATATGTAAACTATAAATAATGGGAAAGATAATTTTTGCAACAAACAACGCTCACAAACTCAGTGAGGTACAAGCTCTGCTTGGGGATGCCTTTGAGTTGGTAACACTGAAAGAGTGTGGTATTACAGAGGATATACCTGAGACTGCAGCAACTCTTGAGGGTAATGCCCTGCAGAAGGCTCGTTATGTCTTTGAAAAGACTGGCGCAGACTGCTTTGCAGACGATACAGGGCTTGAGGTTGAGGCTTTAGGTGGAGAGCCTGGGGTACACTCGGCACGCTATGCTACAGATGGACATGACTTTGCAGCCAACAATCGTCTATTGCTTAAAAATCTTGAGGGGCAGAGTAATCGCAAGGCCCGTTTTCGTACAGTTATTGCCCTTATTTTAGAGGGTAAAGAGTACCTTTTTGAGGGTATTGTTGAGGGTACTATCGCCACAAGAGAGTCTGGATGTGAGGGCTTTGGCTATGACCCTCTTTTTGTACCTTCGGGAGAAATTGTTACCTTTGCGCAGATGTCGGCAGAGGCAAAGAATGCAATTTCGCATCGAGGTCGTGCCGTGGCTAAACTTGTAAATTTTTTGAAGGATGGAAAATTATAAAAGAGAGGATAAATTTGATGATAAGACCCTCGAAAAACTTGCTTATCACTACTCTGAGGTGCTCAAATTGTTAGGAGAAGACCCAACTCGTGAGGGGCTTATAAAGACACCTATGCGTGTGGCAAAAGCGTGGTCGTTCCTTACAAAGGGATACAATGAGGATCCGATAGAGATTATTCGCTCGGCGATGTTTAATGAGGAGTATCGCCAGATGGTGCTTGTTAAGGATATCGAGATTTTCTCTGTCTGTGAGCACCACATGTTGCCATTTATCGGCAAGGCTCATGTGGCTTATATCCCGAATGGTAAGATTACGGGGCTAAGTAAGATTGCCCGTGTAGTAGAGTGTTTTGCTCGTCGTTTGCAGGTGCAGGAGCGTTTGACGGTTCAGATTAGAGACTCTATTCAGGAGGCTCTCAATCCACTTGGTGTGGCAGTTGTAATCGAGGCGTCGCATACCTGTATGCAGATGCGTGGCGTAGAGAAGCAAGACTCCGCAACCACAACCTCGGCTTTTACCGGCATTTTCCTCTCAGACCACCGCACCCGTGAGGAGTTTATGTCGCTTATATCTCATAAGCTGCGCTAAAGAGAGTGGTTATAACAACAAAAGAGCCTAATAAAGGCTCTTTTTTGTTATATATTCGCTGTTATTTCAAAAACTAAACGACATTGAGAGGCGTGCTTACTACCAAATCACTCACCTTTTTATATTGCACATTGCACTTAACCCAAAATAGGAGAGGAAGGAAGTGCGACCTTATCCCCTCCACTTCAGCGGTCAACACGCCCCAACTGTCGTATAAGAGAGTCTGTCAAACATTGTGATGATGAATCACATTGCAAATGTAAAACATTCTTGACATTTTAGCAAGAAAACACGACATTTTTTTTACAACTTTTTTTGCGATTTTTTTACTTTGTTTATTATTGACAATTTTGAATAGCATAAAATCTTTACAAGATAAGTTATCATTTTTTTGGATTTGATGAAAATTTAGTTACTTTTGTATAGTACAAAAAGAGTTTGCTATGAAAAATAGAAGTTTTTTGCTTCCTCACGTTTTTGGTAAGATAGGATGGGCGATATTGGTGCCTTTTATTCTATTGGGTCTCTTTATTATGGTTACCGGTGGTGAGGACATTAACTTTGGTCGTTTTTTCTCAGCCACAGGCAACTATCTTGATACCGGTTCCCGTATTTTGAATAACATTACTATTATTGGTCTGTTGGTAGGCTTTATCTTTACATCTTGCTCAAGAGAGAAGTGTGAGGATGAGATGATCTCTGCTTTGCGTCTTGACTCATTGTTGTTGGCACTATATATATCCTCGGCCGTGCTTATTGTTGCGGTTTTGTTTTTGTATGGAAACAACTTCTATGAGTTTTTGATATATCACATGTTTATACTGCCTCTTATCTTTTTGGTTACTTTCAGAATCAAATTGTGGCTACTAAATAGAGAACAGTATGAAGAATAGTATCAAGGTAGCACGTGCGGAGCTGCGCATGACACAACAGCAGTTAGCTGATGCAATAGGGGTGAGTCGCCAGACGGTAAATGCAATAGAGAGTAGCCGTTTTGTGCCCTCAACACTATTGGCTCTTAAAATTGCACGCCTCTTTGATAAACCTGTAGAGACGATATTCTCTTTGGAGGAGGACGATTAGCGACAAAAAAGGATGTAAAGTATATTTTACATCTTTTATTGTATCATTTCACCGCCTGTTATGGTCAATTCACCCACTGACATATTTTGCGACAAAAGTCTAAAAAGAGGGCCTACAGAGCTGTTTCGGCACGATTTTTGTCAATTTACTGTCGAAAAAATGAGGATATGACCAATTTGTAGCATTTGGAGATTGAAAAAATCTGTTATATCTTTGTGATACAAAAATATTGTTAAACTCTTAAAACACTTATTGCCTATTGAGAAAATTCTACTCTGAACACATTTAAAGAAAGGAGAAGAATATGAATGCACAGATTTTGAGCGACAGCCAGTTGCTGAATCTCTATATGCAGGGCGATAAGAGTGCTATTTCCACTCTGATAGATAAATATAACCGTCGTGTCCGCGACTATCTTCGTATGATGGTCAAAGATGTCGATTTGGCAGATGATATTGCGCAGGAGACCTTTATTAAGGTTGTAAGCGTGATTGACGAAGGTCGTTATAAAGATAATGGCAAGTTCCTGTCATGGGTACTTAGAATAGCTCACAATAAGGCTTTAGACTATTTCCGTTCTCAGAAGAATAATAACTCTGTCAGCGAGTCAAGCGCAGGATATAATGTTCTGGGCACACTCAAATATGCTGAAAAGACCGTTGAGGATAATATGATTGGCGAGCAGATAGATGCCGATGTGCGTAACCTTGTTGAGCTTCTGCCTGACGAGCAGCGAGAGGTTGTTATGCTCAGATACTACTCAGATCTCTCCTTTAAAGAGATTGCAGAGCAGACCGGTGTGAGCATCAATACTGCCTTAGGTCGTATGCGTTATGCGTTGATAAACTTAAGAAAAATGATTAAAGAGAGAAATTTAGTGCTCTGTTAGCAATAAATCATTGTCTATGTTCGTTATAGAAGTGAACACTCACTTAACACACTAAAAAAGTCTGCCTATGACGAATATAGACCCTTTAAGCACATTAAACGATGAACAACTATTGATGGACTATGTAATATGTGATGAACCGGACCTACTTCTGCTTGATGCGATACTCTCAGAGGTGTTGTCATAAGTCCCGTAGTTAATTTGTAGCATTGGCATATCTGCTAATGCTACTTTTTTTGTGTTAAGGGCTAAAAACAGCAAAACCAACCCATAATGGATTGGTTATATGCTGTTACGTGAGTAATCCGTTGCCGAACTACTAGTTGTACTTGAAAGTTGCCTCGTCAGATACAGTCAACTTTTTACGTCCTTTAGCGCGACGTGCTGCCAAAACCTTGCGGCCATTAGCAGTTGCCATTCTCGCACGGAAACCATGCTTGTTGATTCTCTTGCGACGAGAAGGCTGATAAGTTCTCTTCATTGCCATAATCGTATCGTTTTTTATTGTTTTGTTCTATCTATCAGAGCATAACATGCCCTTGCGAGGTGCAAAAGTACAATAAAATTTGAAAAGAACAAACATTTTTCTAAAAAAACTCTAAAAATAGATTAACAAACACCTCGACAAGCTCTATTTAAAGAGCTTTTATGCAGTGATTTATATTGTATTATATGACTTGCACCACTCTTTTATGCCGCACTCAGAGCACTTTGGTTTTCTTGCGGTGCAGACATATCTGCCGTGGAGAATTAACCAATGGTGAGCTATAGGCAGCAGATGTGAGGGGATATTTTTCTCTAATTGCAGCTCTGTTTGGCGAGGCGTCTTGGCATCTTTTGTAAGGCCTATACGGGCAGAGACACGAAAGACATGGGTATCTACCGGCATAACCTCCTTGCCCCAGATTACAGCGCCGACAACATTTGCCGTCTTTCTTCCGACACCCGGTAGGCGCATCATGCTATCTATATCATTTGGTACTTCGCCTCCAAATTCACTGCAAAGCATACGTGCCATAGCTGCAAGGTTTTTGGCTTTGTTGTTGGGGTATGATATAGAACGGATATACGAAAAGATATCCTCAGCCGTAGCCTCTGCCATCGCCTGAGGGGTTGGGTATGCTTCAAAGAGGGCAGGGGTTGTCATGTTGACACGTTTATCGGTACATTGTGCCGACAGAATAACGGCAACAAGCAATTGAAAGCTGTTTTCGTACTTTAGTTCACTCTCAGCAACGGGCATATTTTTTTTGAACCAGCCAATTATACCCTCGTATCTCTCTTTTTGTCTCATAACCACATTCTGTAAAAAATCTTCTTGGCGAACAATCCGTAGGCGGCGATATTTGTGAAGAGTATCGGGTTTTGTATCGACTCGCTCCACCATCGAGCAATAAAGTTTGCAATCGTGCCGTGATATGACAACACCCAAAGGGCGTCATTCTGCTTACGACGTAAGAGGAAGGCTCTTTGTCGGCTCTTACCGTAATTTTTATCAAACCACAACATTATATCGGCCAAAGAGTCGCAGAAGCGTAAACTCTTCTGCCAATTGCTGCTATGGCTTACACTGCTCTCCAACACACGATGCACAGCCGTTACTCGGTCTATAGCCTTAATAGTTTGTGTTGCGGCAAACCATAACCACATCGGCAAATCGTCGGTTAACCACTCAGGGTGTGTTTCGGGTTTTACCTCATTATAATATTGGAGGATTAACTCCTTTTTGGCAACCACCGTGCAGTTTTCAGCTGTATTAAGAACAAGCATCGTCTCAAAACTCTCATTCAGGCCTGCCGATGGGTAGATAGTACTGCCACTCTCTTTTCTGCGCTCACTTCGGGTGTAGCACATAGCGCAACCCTCCTTTTGGATAGTGTCAATCTGGAGTTGCAACTTATCCGGGTCTGAGAACCAATCATCGCCATCGCACATAGCGATATACTCTGCTCGGCACGCCTCGATTGTTCGACGATAGTTTGCCTTCATGCCTACATTGTTTGTCGAGGTGATAACTCTTACCTTGTCGGGGTATTGAGCCTCATATTTGCGACAAATGGCAAGAGTATTATCACTACTGCAATCCTCACCCAATACCACCTCTACATCAAAAGAACATCTCTGATTAAGGACACTCTCTATAGCTTGAGCAATGTATGGCTCATGGTTGTAGGTGGTCATGCAGACCGAAACAAGTGGCATCATAGTACTGTCAGTTTTGCGAGCTTTGCCAAAAGGGTCTTATTTCCAAACTGAGCAAATTCTACGACCAACTTGTGGTCGGTTGTTAGAGGCTCGATAGCTGTAATTGTTCCCTTGCCAAACTTAGGGTGCTCAACTCTCTGTCCCACCGAGTAGGCACAAGGCTGCGATGTTGCTACAGCCGAGGCACTGCTTTCAACTCTCTTGAGGCGGTCTGTATTGTATGTCGGCTCAGGGCGAGGCAGAGGCTTTTGGGGACGAGGCTGTGCGGCCATCTTCTGCTCCTGATGGCGAATGTCATATCGGCGACGCAGAATGGTTATAGCCTCTTCCTGATTGTCTGAAACATTGAGCTCTCTATTTCGGCGACTTGCTCTCAGGTCGAAGTCGCTCTCTACATATTGAGGGTCTATCTCGGTAAGGAAACGGCTCGGGGTCGAGAAGTTCATCTGTCCCCATCGGAAACGCATATCGGCACAAGAGAGCGTTGCCAAACGCTTAGCTCTGGTAAGGGCTACATAGAATAGTCGTCGCTCCTCTTCCAGGCCATCACTACTCTCCATAGCCATCATTGACGGGAAGAGGTTCTCTTCGCAGCCTACAATATATATATATTTGAACTCCAGGCCTTTAGCTGAGTGGACAGTCATCAAAGTAACCTTATTGTTGCTCTGAGGGTCATCGTTATCCATGTCTGTCATCAGCATAACGTTTTGCAGCCACTCTTCGATAGTAGGTGTATCGAACTGCTCACGCTCGGCTGCACGAATTTCGGCCTCTGTTCTCTCTGTGTACTCCTGCATAGTGTTTAGCAGCTCCTCGATATTATCTATTGCCGATTGGTTTTCAGGGGTATTTTGCATCCTATATGAGGTTAGCAATCCTGAGCGTGTTGCCACATCTAAACCAAAGTCATATATGGCACTTGTCTCACGGGCAAGCGAGAGTGTGCGAATCATAGAGACAAAGTCGGTAACCTTCTTGATAATAGCCCTCTCCACACTATCTGTTGGGCTCTGGCTTACAAGGGTATCTATCGCCTCCCACATCGAGCAGTCTCTACTTTTGGCTATTGCGGCAATGCGCTCGATAGTAGTATCTCCAATACCTCTTGCCGGAGTGTTTATAACTCGCTTAAAGGCCTCGTCATCCTTTGGATTGATTACCAGACGGATATATCCGAGTAGGTCCTTAATCTCCTTATGGTCATAGAAGGAGTTGCCCTTGTAAATCTTATAAGGAATACCCTTACGGCGCAGAGCCTCCTCAAGGACAAGTGATTGGTTGTTTGTTCGATAGAGTATAGCCGCCTCAAGCCAATCATCACCCCCTTCACGCACACGGTCTCTGAGGTCGGATACAACAAGCTCGGCCTCTTCTCGGTCTGTATATGCTTTGAAGATGCGGATTTTATCTCCCACTTCGCCCTCAGAGAAGCAACGCTTCTTCATACGGCGGGCATTGTGGTCGATAACAGAGTTTGCTGCATCGACAATGGTCTGGGTTGAGCGATAGTTCTGCTCAAGCTTAAAAACCTTTGCTGTCGGATAGTCTCGCTGGAAAGAGAGGATATTCTCAATCTTTGCACCTCGGAAGGAGTAGATACTCTGTGCATCATCTCCCACAACACATACTCGGTTGTGAAGTTGTGATAGGCGGCGGACAATCAGATACTGTGCATAGTTTGTATCTTGGTACTCATCAACAAGGATATATTGAAATCTCTGTTGGTAGGTTGCCAATACTGCAGGGCAATCTCTGAGCAGGATATTGGTCTGTAGCAGCAGGTCGTCAAAGTCCATAGCATTATTCTGCTTGCAGCGACGACAATACTCGATATAGATATTTGAAAACTCAGGAACCTGTCTTGTGCGGTCATCACCCGTAAGGGCTGCATTGGCTGCGTATGCTCCAGGGGTTATAAGGCTGTTTTTTGCTGTTGAGATACGGGATTGGATAACATTTGGCTTATATTTATCCTCGTCAAGATTGCGCTCCTTGATGATGGTTTTGATAAGGTTTCTAGAGTCTGTGGTCTCGTAGATAGTAAACTCTTTGGTGTAGCCTATAGCCTCGGCATTCTCTCGCAAGATGCGGGCGAATATAGAGTGGAAGGTTCCCATCTGTATTCTGCGAGAGGCAAAGCCGACCATCTTCTCGATACGTTCACGCATCTCATTTGCCGCCTTTTTGGTAAAGGTAAGGGCGAGGATGTTATCTGCTGCAATACCTTTATCCAACATATAGGCTATGCGCGAAGTAAGTACACGGGTTTTACCCGAACCTGCTCCGGCAATAATCAGCGAGGGTGTATCATAGTTTATCACCGCCTCTCGTTGGGCGGGATTAAGGCCTTCAAGTATTTTGCTCATTTTTAAGTTATTCTCTTCTAAATTCAGAACAGGTAATGGCTGTGGCAATGGCTACATTGAGCGACTCGGAGCCGCAACTGTCTGCCGGATATGGAGGGATGTAGAGGCGGTGAGTAACGCTTGCCTCACACTCTTTGCTTATGCCCTGTCCCTCGTTGCCCATCACAATCACGCCGCAGCTCTCTTTTTTGGTTTTATAGATATTCTGTCCATCGAGGAATGTACCGTAGATATTTACCCCCTCCTTTTTAAGACTATCAAGCCATAACGGGAGGTTGGTGTAGTGAACTCTCACACGGATTATTGCACCCATTGTGGCCTGTATAACCTTAGGGTTGAAACAATCTGCACACTCCTCTGAACAGACAATATCTGTAATGCCAAACCAATCTGCAAGACGGATTATTGTGCCAACATTGCCAGGGTTTTGCACTCGGTCAAGAGCTAAGACCAATCTTTTTGCAGGCTCAACATTAGAGAGGTCATAGTGTGGGATTTGGACTACAGCAAGGGAGTTATTCGATGTCTTGAGTTGCGAAATTCTCTCCATCTCCTTCTCTGTTATCACCTCTGCATCTGTCCATATTGGGGTTGTAGAGTATATCTTTTTTACTGTAAGGTGGCTTGTGCGAAGCTCTGAAATCAGCTTCTCTCCCTCAGCTATAAATAGACCCTGCTCGACTCTTGCTCGTTTATCAGCAAGAGCTTTGATTGCTTGTATTTGAGCCTTTGTAATCATTTGTCTCCAACTATGTAAGTCTCTCCCTCTTCGGCAAGGGATGTGTTTGTGAATATTGTCTGAGCCTCTTCAAGTAGCACCTCAGGCGACTTGTAGCGTGATGAGAAGTGTCCTATAATCAAGTGCTTTGCCTCGGCGGCAAGGGCTATTTTTGCCGCATCGGCAGCTGTTGAGTGGCCACGCAGTTTAGCCTCCTTGCTCTGGTCTGCTGTGTAGGTCGCCTCATGATAGAGGAGGGTTACTCCCTTAACTCGTCGTGCGGCAATAGCAGAACGTGAGGTGTCGGATAGATAGGCATAACTCTTTGGCTCAAAGGGCAGATATGTCAGTTCGCTGTTTGGGATTAGAGTTCCATCCTCAAGAACAATATCCTCGCCACGCTTGGCAGCTACAATTTGGGCTATTGAGAGAGAGTATTTGGTAATCTTGAACTTATCCACATTCAGCTCAGGGCTCTTCTCTTTAAAGTGATAGCCCGAACATGGTACACGGTGTCGCAACGGAACACTCCAAATCTCTAAAGTTCGATTTTCAAAAATCATTTGGTGTTTTGTTGTATCAACCTCAACCCACTCTACCTGATATGGTAGCTGAGGGTCAAAATATTTCAGATGATACTCCAAAATCTCACCAAAAGGGGCTGGTGCAAAGACCTTGAGAGGTGTTTGACGACCACTCAGGCCCATTGTCGAGAGGAGTGGAAAGAGGCCAAAGATATGGTCTCCGTGCAGATGAGAGATAAATACGCCTCTCAACTTTAGCGGATTTATCCCTCGTCTGAACATCTGTTGCTGCACACCCTCTCCGGCATCGACAAGATAGTATTGCTCGTTGACATTTACTATCTGTGCCGAAGGGTGGCTTGTTACTGTCGGCTTTGCCGAGGCGCGACCAAGAACAGTAACCTTAATCATGCTATTTATGCGCCTGTAGGAAACGCTCTGCGTCAAGAGCTGCAATACAACCAGAGCCTGCAGCTACAATAGCCTGACGATAGTGTGGGTCGCAAACATCACCGGCAGCAAAGATACCCTCACATGAGGTCTTAGATGTACCTGCAACGGTTACGATATAACCCTGCTCATCAAGGGCGAGTTTGCCTGCAACAAGCTCTGTATTTGGATGGTGGCCGATTGCAAGGAAGAAACCTGAAAGCGGAATCTCATACTCCTCACCGTCGTTTTTGCGAAGGCGGACACCTGTAACGCCGTCCTGGTCGCCCAAAACCTCTGCTGTGTTGTGCTCAAAGAGTACCTTGATGTTTGGTGTATTGAATACTCTCTCCTGCATAGCCTTTGATGCACGAAGGAATGGCTTGCGGACAATCAGATATACCTGACGGCAGAGTGAAGCGAGGTAAGTTGCCTCCTCACATGCTGTATCTCCACCGCCGACAACGGCTACATCCTGCTTGCGGTAGAAAAAGCCGTCGCAAGTAGCACATGCGCTCACGCCCATACCCTTGAACTTCTGCTCTGAAGGCAGGCCGAGATACTTAGCAGATGCGCCTGTGGCAATGATAATAGTCTGAGCCTCAATCTGGTCGCCATTGTCAACAGTTACGATAAATGGACGCTTTGAGGTGTCGATATTGCTAACAATGCCTGTTCTGACATCTGTTCCGAAGCGCTTTGCCTGACGGCGAAGGTCATCCATCATAGCTGTACCTGTAATACCCTCAGGGTAGCCTGGGAAGTTCTCGATTTCAGTTGTTGTTGTAAGTTGACCGCCTGGCTCAATACCCTCATAAAGTACAGGGCTAAGTGATGCACGAGCAGCATAGATTGCAGCGGTAAAGCCCGCAGGGCCGCTACCGATAATAAGACATTTTACACTCTCCATAGTATTTAGTTTTTATTGTTTTCAATCTCTCCACAAAAGTACTCTTTTTTTACTAAAAAAGCACATGTTTATAGGCTGTTTCGTAATAAATCTGCACTATATAACCCTTCGCTCATAATCAAATCAAGAATTGAGAGGTTTGGCTCAAAGGGGAAACGGTCTGAGAAGAGCTGAAAGTATTGTGGTGTTACAAAGTTGGTTGTTCTCTTTTTTGGTCTTAAATCAATATCCGCCTCTGTCGCTGTAACATAGCTCTCAGATGTGCGTAGCGGCTTTGTGTAGCCTATAATATCGAGCAGCAGACTCAATAGTGCCAGATTATACTCCACAAGTGATTCAAAATGAGTTGTATAAAATGGTTTAAGACGCTCTGCCACCATATCGAAATAGGGAGAGGAGCGATAGGCCGACATAATGGCTACCCAATGTTGGTGTTGCCAAGGTGTAGAGTAATCTATCTTAACTTTGCTCATTGCAGTTCGTGGGCGGTTGGCGTTTACAACCGGAACTGTAAGGTCGAGAACTCCGTTGGCTGTCATAATCTGTGTGCGGTTACGCTTAGAGCGCTTTATATAGTGCTCGGCACAATCTATGACATAGTTATCGCCGGCTGCAAGCAATCGGGCAACATATTCTATATCGGCAAGGTATGTGGCAGGTAGTATTAACATAGAGTAAGATTCTATAGATTAGTAAATTTCTTATTTGCCTCGACCTAATTGGTAGAATCTGCCTCTGTCCAATCTCCGTTCTCTTTTATAATCTCTATAAGGCGGTCCAAAGCCTGCTCTTGCGGGATATTTCTGCAGACCACCTCACGCCCCTTGTAGAGGGTAATTTTTCCTGCTGCAGCTCCCACATACCCATAGTCGGCATCTGCCATCTCGCCCGGACCGTTGACAATACAGCCCATAACACCAATCTTAAGGCCCTTAAGGTGCGAGGTGCGGGCTTTGATTTGGGCTAAAGTTCCCTCTATATCGTACAGCGTTCTGCCACAGCTTGGGCAGGCGATATACTCTGTGTGCGAGATTCTTACTCGTGAGGCCTGAAGAATTTGCAACTCTATCTGCTCTATCTGTCTCTCTGTAAATTGAGGAGCATCAATCCAAATGCCATCTGCAAGTCCATCAAGCAAAAGTGGTCCCATATCGGCAGCCGCCTTAACGGCAAGCGTTGTGTAATCTGTATCGGTGTATTTGCGACGGATAACTACGCCCTCTGTCTGGTTGTCGAGGTTCAAGATTGCAGCTCTCCACTCGGCAGTAGGATTGTAGGTGTTGGAGTCGATAACACGGAAAAGGTCTGTTATCTCGCTGTGTACAATTGGCGTGGTAATATTTGAGCGACGGACAAATTTGGTGGCAAAGTAACGCTCCGGGTGTGTTACACTAAACTCTCCTGTGCAAGATGAGAAGTGGTCAATCAACAGATTGGCTACTATCACCTCATTCTCCGGAGCTTCGGTAAGCGACACACGGATAGTATCTCCGATACCGTCTGCCATCAATGCCCCGATACCCACAGCGCTCTTTATACGCCCCTCGATACCATTTCCCGCCTCAGTTACGCCTAAGTGGATAGGGTAGTGCATATCCTCTGCATCCATAGCCTGAACAAGGAGGCGATAAGCGTGTACCATAACTCGTGTATTTGAGGATTTCATCGAGACAACGACCTGGTCGAAGTCTGCAGCACGACAACGGCGCAAAAACTCCATTGCCGAGGCGACCATACCTTGCGGTGTATCTCCGTAGCTATCTACAATATGTTGAGCAAGTGAGCCGTGGTTGACACCTATGCGTAGAGCAACACCCCTCTTTTTACACTTTTCAAGAAGAGCCTCCAACTCGCCATTGTCGGTACGATAGTTGCCCGGATTGATTCTCACCTTATCTACATAATCAGCTGCTATAGAGGCAATTTGAGGCACAAAGTGTATATCTGCTACAATGGCTGTGGGATAGCCTTCAGCTCTCAGCTGTGGAATAATCTGAGCAAAGGCCTCACCCTCTTTGCGACCCTGTGCTGTAAGGCGTACAATAGGCGCTCCAGCATCGGCAATACGCTCGATTTGTGCTACTGATGCGGCAACATCAGCAGTCGCTGTATTGGTCATAGATTGTACTGCAATGGGGTTCTGTCCGCCAATCTTCGTTGTACCGATAGTAACCTCAATAGTGTTGCGACGTGTATATTTAGTCAAGTTCATTGTAAAAAGAGTTGTTATGATTACAAAAATAGACAATTTTTATTAAATTTGCACTTATGAACCCACTCAATAATGATATAAAGTTTGTCTCCGGCGTGGGAGAGGTTCGTGCAAAGCTTCTTGCACGTGAGTTGGGTATCTCTACGGTAAGAGATATGCTCTATCACTTTCCGTTCCGTTATATTGATAGAACGAAGATATACAAAATTGGCGAGTTGAACGACGCCAATACAACAGGCTATATTCAAATTCGTGCTCGTGTAACGGGGAAAAACTTCTTTGGAGAGGGGCGTCGCCGTCGTTTCTCAATCTATGTAGCAGATGAGACGGGCAAGGCGGAGCTTGTCTGGTTTCAAGGCATCAAGTGGGTGGAGAATCGCTTTGAGTTGGGGCGTGAGTATGTCATTTTTGGTCGTCCGACCTTCTTTCGCAGTGAGTTGAGCATGGTGCATCCTGAGGTTGAGCCGGTTGAAAAGGCTCTTTCTCGCCAACAACAATGCGGCCTGCAGGGAATATACTCGACAACAGAGCAACTATCGACAGGATTAGGTACTAAGGGTATGTATAATATTATATGTAACCTATGGAGTTCGGTTAAAGGTCATATTGTTGACTATATGCCTCAGTATCTTCGAGTTAAGTATGGTCTCATATCGCTTGAGGAGGCTCTGTACAATATCCATTTTCCTCAGTCGGCAGCCTTGTTGAAACAGGCTCAGTATCGCCTTAAGTTTGATGAATTGTTCGGCATACAGCTTAACATACAGACTCTTCGTTCTGCCAGAGTATCGGCCCAAGCGGGCTTTGTCTTTGCAAAGGTGGGAGAGAGTTTCAATACTTTCTATAATACCCGTCTGCCATTTCCTCTTACGGGGGCACAAAAGAGGGTTATAAAGGAGATTCGCCAAGATACCGTCTCTGGTTGCCAGATGAACCGTCTGCTACAGGGTGATGTAGGTAGCGGAAAGACAGTTGTTGCACTTATCTCGATGCTCTTAGCCGTTGATAATGGCTATCAGGCCTGCATGATGGCGCCTACAGAGATTTTGGCTCGTCAGCACTTTGCAACCATTGTCAAGATGTTGGGTGATATGGGTGTGAAGGTAGCTGTACTTACGGGAACAACTAAGGTTAGGGAGCGTAGAGTGATTTTAGAGGCTCTTAAAGAGGGTCAGATAGATATTTTGGTCGGCACACATGCTCTGTTGGAGGATAGAGTGCAGTTCTCTAATCTCGGTTTTGTGGTCATTGATGAGCAACATCGTTTTGGCGTAGAGCAGAGGGCTCGTCTGTGGACTAAAAACAACAATCCGCCACATATCCTTGTCATGACTGCAACACCTATTCCAAGAACGCTTGCCATGACGGTTTATGGAGACCTTGATGTCTCAATAATAGATGAGCTTCCTCCTGGACGTAGGCCAATTAAGACAGTTCACTATTACGACTCGGCAAGGTTGCGCCTCTTTGGCTTTATGCGTGAGCAGATAGCGCAGGGGCGACAGATATATATCGTCTATCCGCTTATCAAGGAGTCTGAGAAGGCCGATTATGCCAACTTAGAGGAGGGCTTTGCTGCCATTGTGCAGGACTTCCCTCTGCCTAAATATAGGGTCTCTGCCTGCCACGGCAAGATGAAGGCTGAGGATAAAGAGGAGTCTATGCGCCAATTTAAAGCGGGAGAGGCCGATATCCTTGTTGCCACATCGGTTATAGAGGTGGGTGTTGATGTGCCTAACGCAACGGTGATGGTTATTGAGTCGGCTGAGCGTTTCGGTCTTGCTCAGCTACATCAGCTCAGAGGTCGTGTTGGTCGAGGGGCAAACCAATCATTCTGTATCCTTATGTCGGATGAAAAACTCTCCAAAGAGTCTCGAACCCGTCTTGAGGCGATGTGTGAGACAACAGATGGTTTCCGTCTTGCAGAGCTCGACCTTAAGTTACGTGGCGCTGGCGATATAAATGGTACTTTGCAGAGTGGCGAGGCCTTTAATTTTAAGATTGCAAATCCTGCTTTGGATAATCAGATTCTCCATCTTGCCCAGCAGGCTGCCATAGCCATCCTTACTGCCGACCCAACTCTTGCAGAGCAACAACACTACTCTTTGAGAGAGTTGAAAAGTAGATACTCGACAGAGCGAGATATAGATTTCTCTAAGATTTCATAATATGTAGTAAAAAGAGACGTTAATAATATATGAAGCGACTTTTAGTTATACTTGTAGTGCTTTTTGCAGTTACACCACTCTTTGCTCAGGTATATAATGTGGGCGAGAGGTTGGATTATCGTGTAGCCTACAAGGCTAAATTGATACCAAATACCGAAATGGCAACAGTTGTTGTACAGACAACGCTCGATACTGTTAAATCAAAACCGGCTTATAGAGTAATGGGTTTGGGTAAGATACTGCCTGCCTTCAGATGGTTTTTCAACCTTGAGGACCGATACGATATACTTGTCGATACACTTACCATGCGTACAGAGCGTTTTGAGAGCAATATCAAGGAGGGCGACTATACCTTCCGTAGCCACTATGACTACGATTGGAAGGCAATGAAGGTCCACACATGGGCTCAAAGTCGTCAAAGAGAGCCTAAAACCAAGACTATGCAGCTCACAGATAAGAGCATGGACCCTGTCTCTTTGTACTTCAACATGCGCTCAATAGATGCATCGACACTCAATGTGGGCGAGCAACACAATCTTGAGATGGTTCTTGAGGATACTATTAAAGTGCTTAAGTTTAGGTTGTTAGGTAGAGAAGTCAAGCGAGTACCTAAGATGGGTAAGTTTAAGACCATCCGCCTTGCTTGTACTCTTGGCACAAGTGAGGGTTTCTCGTTTACAGATGGCTCGGAGTTTTTTATCTGGATAACGGATGACAAAAATAAATTTCCTATAATGCTCGAATCTCCGATACGTATTGGCAGTATTCGTGCATATATCTCTGATTTTAAGGGGTTGAAATACCCGTTGGATAGTAAAGTGAAATAATTTTTATATCTTTGCCACATAAAATATTATAACTATGGATAAATCTTATTACAATCGAGAAAACGAAGAGTACGATAACTATGATATTGAAGAGGTAGAGGCCTCGGTAAAAAAGTCTATCAGAGGTTACCGTGTGGTAATAGTTTTGCTAACTATTATCTTGGCCGGCATATCGGCTCTCTATTATAATATCAATCGTCAGCAACAGCATGACTACGAGCTACTTAAGATAGACAGAGACTCTATTCAGAGCGACCTATCGCACCTTATCAGCGAGTATGACAGCTTGAAGTTCTCTAATGATACTATTGCTGCAAAACTCGTTGAGGCAAATCAGATGATGGAGCAGCTTAAAAGAGAGCGTCGTTGGAACTATGCCAAAATCAAAGAGTATGAGAAGGAGGTTGGAACTTTGCGTAGCGTGATGCGTAACTACCTCAAGCAGATAGACTCGCTTAATAATCTTAATAAGAAGTTGGTTGCTGAGAATGTATCATACCGCAAAGAGATTTCGTCGGCTAACTTGCGTGCGGATGTGGCTGAGGAGAAGGCCTCAGAGCTTGCAAACAGAGTGCGTCAGGGTGCTGTTCTTCGCGCACGTGATATATCTATGGTGGCTCTGAATGCAAGAGATAAGGAGGTTACCCGTATTAAGAATGCGATAACATTGAGAGTCGATTTTACAATCTCTTCAAATGAGTTGGCATCTCCTGGTAACCGTGAGGTATATATTGTGGTTCTCTCTCCTGATGGCTACCTGCTTACATCGGAGAGCATGCCTACATTTGACTATCAGGGCATGGCGACCGGCTATTCTGCATCTCGTGAAGTTGACTATCAGAATGAGGATGTAGATGTAAGTATCTACTATCGTGGTAGTGGCTTTACAGAGGGTCAATATAAGATTGAGGTCTATACAGACGGCAACCTTATCGGCTCTGGCTCAATATCTATGAGATAAGATTACTATTGCCTATCTAAGGCAGGAAAAAAGACCTTTCGGTTCAAGAAGTTGAGAACTGAGAGGTCTTTTTCTATCTATGGTACCGGATCATATCCACTACCGCCCCACGGGTGGCAACGACAAATGCGTTTAATGGTCAGCCAGCCCCCCTTGATAGGGCCATATTTCTTTAAAGCCTCAATGGCGTAATGTGAGCATGTAGGGGTAAATCTACAAGATGCAGGGGTTAGTGGGGATATACATATTTGGTATATACGCACAAGGACTATAAAGGGCAGGGAGAGTATATACTTAAATTGTCTCCACAATTTGTTCAAGAAGCTTTTTAATTCCATGTTCGATTGTTTTATAATCGTGGAGGGTTTTGCTTGAATATACTATTGCCAGCTCTATTCGGCGATTGCCAAGAGAGTGTGTAAGAGTCTCTTTATTAAGGCGATACACCTCTTTCATGCGGCGGCGTATGAGATTTCTCTTGTTTGCTCGGCGATGAAATTTCTTAGGTGTAGAAAAGAGGATTGCCGCCTCACTTTGGGCGGCATCCTCTATATAGAACATATATCTGAAAGGATAGACAAAGCCGCTTTGACCCTCTTTAAAGAGTCTGCGAATTGCACCGAAGGAGTGCAATCTTTCCGACTTTGGCAAGCTATTCATAGTATTGTTACTTCTTTCGTGTACGGCTCTTTTTTGCCAACTTAGTCTGCTGTGTGCGTAGGAACTCCTCGTTCTGCTGGTTCTCAGCAAACTCCACATCCTCAACCTGCTTGCCTGCTAAGATATCTGCGATATAGAGATCTACAGCCTTTGCAAGTGATGGTGCTACAGGGCTTGGTGCTGATGCCTTTACAGGCAGATGGTTCTCTGAGGCAAGGCGCAATGTGCCTTCACCGAAGGTGCTGATAATAGGCATCTGCTCTGCAGGGAGCTTCTCGCAAATAGCCTTTACATCCCATGGAGAGTAGAGCAAAAGCATATCGTAGCTCTTTAACTTATCAGCCTCAATATCGCTTGCCACAGTGCGAGCAAGGATTACAGGGGTGTAGTTAATCTTCAAACGAGTCAGAGCCTCAGGAATCTCAGGCTTATGTGGCTCGCTCAAAGAGAGGAGTAGCTTTTCATCCTTATGCTTTACAATCTGCTCAACAATACCGGTAAATGAGCCGTCGGCAAATGAGATTTTGCGCTTACGATAGACAATATACTTCTGCAAATAGAGGGCAATAGCCTCAGTAGAGCAGATATACTTCATTGTCTCCGGAACGGTAATACGGGCATCCTCACAGATGCGGAAGAAACTGTCAATCGTAGTTCTTGATGTAAATATAACAGCGGTATGAGCAAGTATATCAACTCGCTGTGAGCGGAACTCTTTTGGAGTAACACCCTTAACCTCTATCAGTGGGCAGTAGTCTACCTCAAGAGAGTATTTGTTTGCCAACTCAAAAAAGGGTGATTTCTCAATAATCGCAGGTTTTGGTTGCGACACTAAAATTCGTTTTATCTCTGTCATAATATATCTAAATTCGCCTCTACAGACACTCTGACCGCAATATTGGTGCAAGGTACAGAGTGAGTGGGAAGATTTCCAGGGCGCAAAGATACAAAAACCAATGCAAAATCGAAATTTTTTGCCAAACAAAGAATAAAAAAGTCTCTTTAACAAAGATAATTAGGGCAATTAACGTACACAATAACATGCCCCAAAAACCGACTGTAGCCATCATTGATTCGGAGAGCAGGAACATTATTCCGAAGGGGATAACTGTTACAAAATAGACGGCTGTATAGAGTAGTTTTGTCTCTAAAAGTCCCTTTCCAATATCCGTTCTGCCACAGACAAATGAGGCAATGGATAGTACCACATATTGGAAGAGGATAATGGAAATAAGACCAACCAAAACCACTCCGCCCACAATCCAGATGACATTTGTCGGCTCAATACCCTCTAAAAGGTGCGGGAAGCCGACACCGCACACTCTTACCGCTGTAAGAGAGAGCAGAATCACTCCGAGCATAATCATTATAACCTCGATATTTCTCTGCTCGGCAGGGTTGATATGTGTTTTATCTCTATTGGATTGGTGGATACCGATTGAGCTGATAATAAAGTAGCGCAAAAAGTCCCAATAGCGGACAATAAACAATATATAGACCAATCCTATTATAAGAGTTCCAACCTGAAATGGAGTACCGAAGATAAGATGGTCAATGCTATTTTGGTCAAGGGCGTTTTGAACAAGCTCACTACCCTCTCCAAAAGCATCTGTAGGAGTGATATTATGTTGTAAGGTTGGTAGTTGCATGTTATTCAAAAGCTCGTTTGAGTGTTATTCGTATAGTTGTTCCTTTGCCGATTACAGAGTCTGTAACGGCGATTTTGCCATTGTGATACTCTTCAACTATTCGTCTTGAGAGAGAGAGGCCTAAGCCCCAACCTCTGGTCTTGGTTGTAAAGCCCGGTTGGAAGATTTTTTTCCAATTTGACTTGGCAATACCCTTACCCGTATCGCTCACATCAATAGCAATGCTGTTCTCTGTAGAGTGGATTGTAACCTTGATTGCTCCGTGGCCCTGCAGTGCATCAAGAGAGTTTTTCAGCAGATTCTCTACCACCCATTCAAAGAGTGCCGTATTGAGCATTGCCTGCACCGGCTCGCTTGCAAAACCGTTATACTCAAGTGTTACATTGCGAGGTATTCGCTTTCGGAAGTACATCACACAACCGCCCACAACCTCATTGACATTTGCTATCTGAAGAGGTGTATCAGAGCCAATCTTGGAGAAACGATCTACAATCTTGCGCAGATGAGCCAAGTCTTTCTCCATCTCTTCGACAGCCATAGGGTCAACATTTTGGTCGCGAAGGTACTCTATCCAGCCGAGTAGTGATGATGTTGGGGTGCCCAATTGGTGAGCTGTCTCTTTAGCCAAACCAATCCACACTCTATTCTGTTCATCCTGCTTAGAGGAGCGAAATGCTACAAATAACAGAACTACAAAGGCTATGATGACAATCATCTGAACGAATGGGAAGAAGTAGAGCATCGTCAGTATAGAGCTTCGGCCATAGAAGATAATGTGGTTATGCTCCGAGGTCCACCAGAAGCGCACAACGATAGGTGTGTTGTGGCTTGCCATACGGTCAAGGATAGAGTGCAGTTTATCGTTATCTTTTATAATATCTTCGGGAATAAGATGGTGTGAGACTACCCTTAGGCTCTCATCTGTAATAATAAAAGGTATATTATTACGGTTGTTGATAATCGACGATACAAGCGGGTCGCTCATATAGTCTCCCATAGCCTCACGGTTTACCCTCTCCATTGCGGCAGCCCACAACTCCACATCATGACGCTCCTTGATGCTCAGGGTCTCGGCCATCTGGTGTGTAATAAAGAGAGAGGCAGAGACAATGAGCAGGCCCAATACAAGAAGTATTGAGCGGCCACTCTTTGATAGACCCTTGCGAACTCTCTTAAACATAGACTGACTACTTGCGAGCAGTATCCTGCTCGGTTAAAATTTTCTCCATCTTTTGCGGATTGGCCAGCATCTCGATTGCCGCCTGTATGCCCTTATCGTAGTGTAGTGAGTTGGCTGTGCGACCTGCCGCATAGTTATAGCGGACAACTATATCGGCATTGATAGCCTGGATAATCTCAGCACGATAGGTCTCAAGATTGCTCATTTTATCATCCTTAAGCGATGTCTCGATAGCCTTCATAGCCTCTGCAATGGCACTTTGGCTGTAACGCTCCTTCTCAAGAGACTTTCTAAGTTTCTCGACTGCAACACGAGACTCAGATTTATATGGAATATCTCTGCTCTCAACTATCTTTGCAAATTGGGCATAATCCTCATCGGTGATAGAGAATGTTGCCGGGTCGATAGTCATATTGGCATGGTTGCGATAGTACTCATCGCCAAAGTCGCTTATAATACCCATTAAATATAAGGTAACTGCGAAAGCACTGACATATTGAGGCTCAACCTTACAATCTGGCATTATACCGCCACCATCATAGACCTTACGGCCTGCCGCAGTTTTAAATTGAGAGATTAGCGAGTCGGGCACATTCTCAGCTCGCCCCTCTGTAGAGTAACGAACAGCCTGAATACAACGCCCCGATGGGATATAGTACTTAGCCGTTGTAATCTTAGCATAACTGCCATAGCCTAATGGAGCTGTTGACTGCACTAAACCCTTACCAAAGCTGCGACTACCCATAAGAACGGCACGGTCAAGGTCCTGTAAAGCTCCTGAGACAATCTCGGCTGCCGAGGCACTATTCTCGCCAATCAAGACTACCATCGGAATTTGAGGGAGGACTGGCTCAAGTTCGGTCTTGAAACTCTTTGTCTCGCCCTTGCCACGACCCTTCATCTCGACTACTGTCGTACCCTTAGGAACAAAGAGAGAGAGTACCTTTACTGCGCTCTGCAGCACGCCACCACCATTAGTACGATAGTCAAGAATAAGGCTCTTCAGCTCTCCTGTGCTTTGCAACTTCTCAATAGAGGCACGCATTTCGGTATAGCAATCCTCGGTAAAGTCTGAGTGGAGAATATATCCCACGCCCGGAGCTACATAACCCACATAGCTGACACTTGGGATAGAGATTCTCTCTCGGCGGAGCTTGTGCTCTACAACCTTTCCGTCAACAAGACGCTTGATTGCCACCTTGACAGTGGTATTAGGCTCACCACGTAACATGGAGCTCACCTTGTCGGTTGTCATACCATCTGCATTATGGCCGTCAATGGCTACAATCTTATCGCCAATCTTAAAGCCTGCCTTATCTGCCGGCGAGCCCTTATATGGCTCTGCAATGCGTACCAAGTTGCTATCCTGTCGAATAACGGCACCTATACCTCCATACTTGCCGGTAGTAAGAGTTCTAAAGTCCTTCATCTCCTCCTCAGAGAGGAAAGAACAGTATGGGTCGAGGTTGCGCATAATCCCGTCGGCGCCATAGCGCATAATTTTATCTGCCTCAACCTCATCTACATAGAGAGTCGATACTGTTCGCATCAGATTGACCAGCATCTCCATATTACGACCTAAGCCAAAGTCGTTTTTAACCCCGAAAAGGGCAACTGCCGCAACAGTTACCAGGGCTATAATGCTATAAACAAGACGTTTACTCATTACCTCTTCTTTTGTTTACCAAATATCCTTCTAAGCGAATTGTGGCACGAATAACAGTTCTACGATGTCCGCTTATTACCACACCGTCGGCCTGCTGACAAACCGTAACTTGATCCTCAAAGAGCAAAGTAAGACGCTGTAGTCCGGTTGCTCTGAAGGTCAGAGTTCCCTCTGAGGCTGTCTTTAGCTCAAGGCCCGTTGTTGCAAAGGCTGCTACAATCTGCTCTTTGTCTGCCACAATGTCGGCATCAACACGGCGTGTAACAAACCCAAAGATTGGATATGTTGCCGAGAGTAGGATAATGGTTACAACCATTGCCCAGCCATTCCATGCCGAGAAGTAGATTTTAACCATCTGAGCCATTGTAAGTGGCAGCTGCTCATAGGTAATCTTAAGCCAAATAAGTGCCACAAGTAGAACGCAAAGCGTCAAAAAATATTTCAGACTTCTTAAAAGATATTGTTTCATAACTGCTCTATACTTTGTGCTACATTTTTCATTAACCACGCCGGAGTAGAGGTTGCTCCACACACTCCGACACTACAATCTGCTGTAAACCACTGTGGGTCAATCTCTGACGGCTCCTCAATATTGTAGGAGTGAGGATTTTCCTCTCTGCAAATCTCAAAAAGGACCTTTCCGTTGCTCGACTTACGGCCACAGACAAATACAATCACATCGTGAGCCCGTGCAAAGGCTCTTAGGTGCTCCTCTCGTGAAGAGACACGGCGGCAGATAGTGTCATCGACAGTCAGTATCTGCTTGTTGTTTAACCTCTGGCTCATCTCTTGGCACAGCTTCTCAAAGAGAGCAACCGATTGAGTTGTCTGCGAGAGGAAATATATAGGTCGTGTAAAATCTATCTGATTTAAATCCTCAACACTCTCAACAACAATGGCATCTTGCGACACCTGCCCCGTAAGACCTACAACCTCGGCATGGCCTCGCTTGCCCAAGATGACAACCTGCCCATTGCAGCTCTGCATAGTTTGATAGGCTCGTTTGACACGTCTCTGTAAGGCTGCCACAACAGGACATGTTGCATCAATTATCTCAATGCCTCGCTCTGCTGCCAAAGTGTATGTTGAAGGGGGTTCGCCATGTGCGCGAATAAGAACACGGCACCCCTCAAGAGTGGATAAATCGTTATGTGTTATTGTCTTAAGACCTAAAGACTCAAGGCGTTGTACTTCAACTCTATTATGGACTATATCTCCCAATGAGCAGACCTTACCTCCCTGCTCAAGAGCTTGCTCTGCCTCCGAAATGGCACGCACAACCCCTGCACAGAAGCCCGATTTGTCATCAATGGTAACCTTCATACTACAAGTTATTGAGTACCTTTTTATACTCATTGTCGAACCACTCCATCTGCTCATCAACACTCATATAGCTATTGTCAAGTACAATAGCATCCTCTGCCTGACGCAATGGAGAGATAGCTCGGTTCATATCAGCATGGTCTCGAGAGATAACATTTTCCAAAATCTCATCAAAAGAGACATTGTCGCCCTTTGCCTTCAGCTCGGCATAGCGACGCTCTGCACGTACCTTAGGGTCGGCAGTCATGAAAATCTTCAGCTCCGCATCCGGAAAGACAACAGTGCCTATATCACGACCATCCATCACAACACCTCTTGCTGCACCCATCTGCTGCTGCATAGCAACTAGCTTCTCACGCACCTGAGCAATAGAGCTGACAGCACTCACGAAGTTGCTCACCTCGATAGTACGAATCTTACCCTCTACCAAATCGCCATTGACGTAGATGTCGCTCGCACCACGCATAGGATTAAATCTGAAGGTGATTGAAATCTGGTCAAGCAGGCCAATAATGGCATCCTCATCCACAATACCATTACAGATTGCTCCATTCTCAAGGGCATAGAGGGTTACAGAGCGATACATAGCTCCTGTGTCAATAAAAATATAACCCAAGCGGGCCGCAATAGCTTTTGCAAATGTGCTCTTGCCACAAGAGGAGAAACCGTCAAGGGCAATGACTATCTTTTGTCTCTTATTGTACTCCATTTGTTGTTGAAATAAATGTAGAGAGAATGGTGTATATGCCGAGTAGTCCGACAATTATTCCCGCTACATGGTTTATTGTAAGTAGATGTCGAGGGCGGAAACGACGGCGGAAGAGGCTGATGATAAGTGTCAGCGTAATCCACCAAGTGCACGCACCACAGAAAAATCCAATAATGATAAACATGCTTGTCAGAAGTGAGGCTACATCCTGGCTCTCTGTAGCCGTTCCGACGCCAAACATTGCGAAGAATGCCAAAATGTATGGTACCACAACAACAAAGTTGGCAATAGTAAAGCCAAACATTGAGGCAAAGTCTTTCCACAGTGTGGTATTGCCGGCTCTGTTGCGTCTTATCTGCGGTACGGGGTTCTGGAAAAAGATATAGACTCCGACAATGACCACAAACACACCACCTATGATGCTCAGTATATGGCTGTACTTCTCAATCTGAGCCTGCATCATAGCGAAGAAGAAGTATGCGATAATGGCCATCAGAGTATCTGCACAAGCCACTCCAAGGCCTGAAAAGACACCTGCACGGGTGGTTTTGCTCAGTGTGCGCTGAATACACAACACCGCTACAGGGCCTACTGTAATAGAGGCCGCCAAACCAACCGCAAAACCGCGCAGTAATATCTCAATAATCGTAATCAACATAACTCAGCCTGAAAAAGTGCCAATCTAAAATCTGCCGGGCAAACATTGTACAACAGCATGTTCAAAATTGGGAACAATTTCTAAATTGCAAAGATAATAAAAAAAGTATAAAGTAAAAGCCTGTACCGATTATTCGTAGGTCAAGGGATAAAATATTTATTAAAAATAGCATATCGTTTGTCTGTTTTACATAAAAATTATTACCTTTGCTGCGAAAATTATGCGATTATCTAAGCACATACAGCATGTAATACTGTGGGTTATGCTCGCAGTTGTTGCTGTCGCATATGCCGGAAAAGCCCTTCATACCCACACAGATAGCTATTATGATTCGCTTCGCACTACCCGTAGTGCAGCATCAAACGGCATGAGTGATGACTGTCCAATATGTCATTTTAATCTTCTGCTCTTCCTATCTGATAATTTTGTTGCATTTTCATTCTTTACAACTCTGCTGACGGTTATTTTTACCGTTCAGCCTATTGTGTGTCAGAGGGGAGCAATCCGACTATTATCTCTTCGTGCACCTCCTGTTATGTTATAATATCGACCTACAAAACTTTCGTATTATAACTAACAAGAAACAACAATGAAGAAAATTTTATCTATCATGTTGTCGGCATTGTGTCTTGCCGGCAATGTGTATGCCGTACAATCAGACTTTGAGACACATATTTTCGGACACGTATCAGATGCCAAGACAAAGGAGTTTCTACCTTATATTAATGTAACTGTCCAGAACACAACTATCGGAACTACAACCGACTCAACAGGCCACTATATTCTCAATGATGTTCCTGAGGATGTAGATATTACTATCGAGGTCTCAGCATTGGGTTACACAACAGTAACTAAAACTGTAAAAGTCAATAATGGTGAGCCACTTGAGTTAGATTTTGAGATTTCAGAGCAACAGGTCTCTTTGGATGCCGTTGTAGTCTCTGCAAACCGTAATGTAACAACTCGTCGTGAGGCTCCATCGCTTGTAAGTGTCTTAGACTCTCGCCTCTTTGATGTTACCTCATCGCCTACAATTGCTGAGGGTCTTAGTTTCCAGTCGGGAGTGCGTGTAGAGAACAATTGCCAGAACTGCGGCTTTAACCAGGTGCGTCTCAACGGTCTTGATGGACACTACTCACAGATTCTTATCGACTCTCGCCCTGTATTTTCAGCCTTGGCAGGCGTATATGGTCTGGAGCACCTCCCTTCAAACATGATTGAGAGAATTGAGGTTGTTCGTGGCGGCGGCTCTGCACTCTATGGAGCGTCAGCTATCGGCGGAACGGTAAATATCATCACAAAAGAGCCTCTCTACAACTCAGGCTCAGTTACTCACACCATCTCATCTATCGGTTGCACAGGCTCTTTGGATAACAACACGACTTTCAACGCTTCGCTTGTAACTGATAATCAAAAAGCGGGACTGATGATTTACGGACAGAACCGCAAGCGTGAGGGTTATGACCATAATGACGACGGCTTTGTTGAGCTTGGCGAGATTGATGGTCAGACTATCGGTACTCGTGGATATATCAAAACAAGCCAATACAGCAAGCTCTCTCTTGAGTACCACGCAACAAAGGAGTATCGTCGTGGTGGCGACCAGCTTCACCTGCCTCCTCACAAGGTTTGGGTTGCCGAGACTACAGACCATATCATTAATAGCGGAGGTATTACCTTTGAGGGTACAACTGCCGATACAAGACACCGCTACAGCATCTATGCTTCAGCTCAAGATGTAAAGCGAGATAGTTACTATGGTAGCTATATGGATGAGAACGCTTATGGCTATACACATGGTTTTACGGCTGTAGGTGGCGTGCAGTATATGTACCGTATGCCGAAGTGCCTATTCCTGCCTGCTGAGTTGACGGTAGGTGCTGAGTACAACCTCGACCGTATGAAGGATACACCGCTTGGTGAGGGTTATACACCTACAAACCAGACAATACATATATATAGTGCCTATATTCAGAACGAGTGGAAGAACGATAAGTGGGGATTTCTCATTGGTGGCCGAGCAGACAAGCACAATCTTATTGACCATGTTATCTTCTCGCCTCGTGTCAACTTCCGATACAACCCAAATCACAATATCAATATTCGCGCCGTATATTCATCGGGTTTCCGTGCTCCGCAGGCATTTGACGAGGATTTGCACATCACAATCGTAGGTGGCGAGCGTACCCGTATCCGCCTGGCTGACGACTTGAAAGAGGAGCGTAGCCACACATTCAGCGTCTCTGCCGATATGTACCACACATTCAAAAATGGGGTACAGGGCAACTTGATGGTTGAGGGATTTTATACTATCCTTAACGATGTGTTTACCCTTGAAGAGACAGGTGAGACTGCCGATGATGGCACAGCGACAGTTCTTGAGCGTCGTAACGGCTCAGGTGCAACAGTTATGGGATTAAACCTTGAGGCTCGATTAGCCTTCAACCCTTGGTTGCAGTTCCAGATTGGTGGAACACTGCAGCGTAGCCGTTATAAGGAGCCTGAGAAGTGGAGTGAGGATGAGAGTGTACCTGCTCAGACACGTATGTTCCGTTCTCCTGACAGCTACGCATATATGACAGCCACCGTAACTCCTGTACGTCGATTTGACATCTCTCTTACAGGAACTTATACAGGTAGAATGTTGGTACAGCACTTTGCCGGATATGTAGAGAAGGATGTGGCAAAACTGACCAACCCATTCCTCGATATGGGTATCAAGCTGAGCTACGACTTTAGAATATATCGTACAATAGGGCTGCAGGTAAACGGCGGAGTGAAGAATATATTCAACTCATACCAAAATGATTTTGATAAAGGACAAGATCGTGATGCCGGATATATCTATGGTCCGGGCCTGCCTCGAACAATCTTTATTGGCGCAAAGCTGTCATTCTAAGTTATCAGACTTAAAAGAGAGACTGAAAAAGTCTCTCTTTTTTTGTGGCTCATAGAATTAGCCTAAAATAGAGCTCTTTTGTTGGAACGAGTAGTGCAGAGCAGAGAGTTGGCTCTGAGGTTCAAACGGAGCAAAGACAATCTTACGAGCGATATCAGCTGTAGCCCAATTGCGGTGTTGAGAGGAGGCGAATGAGGGGCGGGAGTGCTCTCTGAATGATATAAAAAGCAGACGGCCCTCGTTGTAGGGTGTTTGTAGATGTGGAGGGATTTTACGATATAGTGTACGAGATAATGCCACAATGACACAACAGCCTTCAGAGAGTAGAATACTCAGCACCTCACGCTCTATTGGAGAGTGAAATCCACTAATTATAATTGTGTCAGTTTTAGAGACTTTGTATGCCCACTCTTGCGCAAGGGCAAGGGCGTTATGTGGAGCAAGTCGAGAGGCGAAAAAGGCAACTAACTCTCTGTCAAGTAGCTCCTTGTTTCCGGATAAGGTCATAAAAAAGCGCAGACCACTGCATTTACTTACCCTATCCTAAGGTCTTGGCTACCTGTAAAACGAATAAGCAAAACAGAGAGCCCACGCCGGAGATATATCGCATATACCGAGCCAATCGGTAGGATATACACCAAACGCAGACATCTGATTGCGCATCTTCGTTTTACATTAAACTGCCAAGTTTTAGGATAGAAGATTACGACAATAAATGTCAACTAATATGTATAGCTTATACGGCATAAGCTACAGCAAAGATAACAAAAAATATTCAAACAGAGTATTTTGGCAAAAGGAAATAAAAAAGGACAGAATAATTCTGTCCTTTTTACTACTGTTGTTGTACCTTGCGAGGTCTGCCACGTTTGCGAGGAGATTGCCCTACAACGGTTTTGCGAGAGGCTTGAGCGATACGCAAAGCTACCTCCATATTCTGCTTAACCTCCTCAAGGGTTATTGCATGACCAACTTGATCGCCTTGGTTACGAATTACTCGAGGGGTATTACCCAAGAACTTTCGGCAGAAGAGTGAGAAGTGTCCGTGGCTTGTAAAGCCATACTTCTTTATAATACTCTTTAATGGTATTGTGGTGTCTCGAAGTAGCTGATTAATCTCAAGGGCTCTGTTCTGCTGCATCCAAACATACGGAGTTACGTCAAAATGCTGGCTGAAGAGCAACTTAAAGTGAGACAGACTATGACCGCACATACGAGCAAGAGCCTCAACATTCTTCGCATTAGGGGCATTGTTGATAACCATAGTGCGGAAAGACATGTTGTTGTTAAATAGGCTGTAGAAGGTTCTCAGATAGATATCACGAGGGTAGAAGTGTCTGAAGATTACAAACATCTCCTCCAACTTAGCCTTGTGCATAGCCATAGTGTTAACATTATTCCTCAAATAGTAGATAACCGAATCTACAAACAGATTCATAATATCAACAATAGGGACTGTAGAGAAATTGTACACGACTTTAGACACTTCGGCTGCAATTGAGCGATAGGTATCTCCCTCAACAGCAACATTACCTGTTACAAAACGTGCAATGAGCATCTCGCAATCTTGAACTGCCGTAATTGTGTATTGGTAGAGGCGAGAGCAGAAGACAATATTCGACTGCTCAACAGAATAGTTTTGTCTCTCCAAAGAGGAGATGACAAATTTTCCGCTTTTAAGGAACAATAGACGATTTGTTTCGTCAGTGTCAATGACAAAAGTTTCGCCGGCTTTAATGGTACCTAAATAAAATCCCGGCTCGGGTTGTTCTGAATAAGACGAGCAGGAAATGGAACTTAAATTGTTCGTCATTTTCATAAAATTGTATTTTGTGGTTCTGAAATCGCATCTTTTTAGAGCGCACTTCTGTATTATGATGCCGTTTCTATCACAAAATTAGAAACATTTTTCATAAAATCAAAAATATAGGCAAAAAAGCAACACTTTTTTTTATAAAGTATTGCTTTTCAATGTTAAATAGCGACAAAAAGAAAATGCATATTTATATATTTTATCACACTTTCCCAATATCTGCGCCTAACGAAGGGCTAAAAACCACCGCCTAAAGAGGTGTATAGATTTACCACTCCGATAATTTCGGCAAGGCGATTTTGAGCTTGAGTCATCTCTACCTGAAGCAGCGATTGGCGAACAACGAGCACCTCAAGATATGTTGACGAGCCGTGCTCCATCATCAGCTCCGTACTCTGAGCCGCTACTCTGAGGGCCTCTACCTGATGTGTCTGCTGCGGAGTCTTACCATCACAAGAGCACATCACAAAAAGACAAAGGGCTACGGGGCAATGATTACAATTAATCAGATTTCTCATGCTGATTTTAACCTAAAATTTCGCTTGCAAAGGTCGGGATTATATTGAAAAGAGCAGATAGCGTTTGTTCTTCTGTTATTTTCATTTTATCCGTAAATTTGCTACCTTTGTTATCAAAATCGGAATAGAGTATGGAAATTACGAATATTAAAAAGGATTTAATGGATGTCTCTTTTGCCAATCGCCAAAATATAGGCATCAAAGTTGGCCTCTATGAGCGTGGAATAACACCAGAGCTGCCAACGAGCCAAATCAGAGAGGGTTTTATACTTATCTGTCATAGCGGAACAGCAATTTTTGATTATGCGCATACAGAGTACTCGCTCCATTCACGAGATATAATTATTGTCTTCCCAGGGGATATATATACCCTTAGTAATCCATCTGCAGATTTCACAGCCTCGTGGGTTAGTTTTTCGGCTCAGACTATGGATGAGGCGTTGTACAACTTCCCCTCAACCTTCTTTAGCCATATTGCAAGTGTTCCGATATATAATCTTTCGGATAATGATGAATACTCAAACAGAATGGAGTATATCAAAATGTTGAGAGCAAAACTATCTGACCATGACAATATTTGTCGTTATGAGATTATGCTCGCCCTGCTGCGCTCTCTGTTTATGGAGATACTTAACCGTATTGTGCGCTCCTTTAGAGTCAATACCTCGGAGCCTAAACATCGCCGCCGACTGCTTGACGAGTTTGTCAATAGCGTATCGGCTACCCCTCGATGCAGAGAGGTCGCTTATTTCGCAGAAAAGCTATGTATCACCCCTAAATACCTCTCTGCTATAGTGCTCGACGGAACAGGTTTTACAGCTAAAGAGTTTATAGACCGAAATGCCGTTACGGAGATAAAACAACTCCTCCGTACAACAGACCTCTCCGTAAAACAGATAGCAGAACAACTCAACTTCTCAGGTAGCGGAAACCTCTGCCGATTCTTTAAATCTAATACCGGTAAAACAATTTCAGATTTCAAAAATGAGCTGAAGGGATAATATACTTTGCGAACTATGATTGCATAGCGGACATAGTCATCGAAGAGGTGCCGCAGTCATACAAGAAAACAGTAGAATTTCTTGTATGGTGCGGAGAAACACGACTGAGATAACCGCCTAATTAAGAGGCGTGCTTATGTTTGTTGGAGATGAAGATTGCAAGGTATATTATCATTTGATAAGATAACATACCTTGCGATCCGAGTCTCCCCTCGGCAGTAAATTCAAACATAAATCTGTACTTCGTACAGTTCATTTTGTTGTATCTACGCTGCCTTTGTGAGCAAACTCACAGTTGCGTATATACAACAAAAGCCACTCAATTGAGTGGCTTTCTGTTTGAATTTGTT